>PXFI01000092.1 GCA_003564295.1 Gemmatimonadota bacterium
CCTGCCTCAGGCAACCCTGAGGGAAGGATGGGACCTGGCCCTGCCGGGCCAGGATGTAGACCATCCGCATCCTGGCTCGGCATGGCCGGGAAGGCCACCGGCAGCCTCTTCAGCAGGAGGGTGAGCCATACCGTCGAGACAGATTTCTATAGTGGCCGTCGTGGCGATGGCCTCCCTTCTCCTGGCCGTCCTCGGGTGCCGCCCGGCCGATCCTGAGGAAGCTCCGCCAGAAACCAATCCTTACGCCAGCGCCGACCTGACGGTGGAGATCATCCCGGCACCGAACGACACTTACGGTTACAACATCCTCATGGACGGACGCATCATCGTCCACCAACCCAACGTACCGGCCCGCCCCGGCGTGGAGGGCTTCAGGACTGTGGAAGCTGCCCAACTGGTGGGCGAGTTCGTCCTGCAGAAGATCAGCGAGAACATCTTTCCGCCGGGCGTGTCCGTTTCGGAGCTGGACTCCCTTGGCGTCTTCTGAACAAGCGATGGATCTCAGCCAAACTTCCGGGCAGCCTTTCCGGTTCTCACGCTGACCGCGGGAAATGCCACGAGGAACCTTCGCCATGCCCCTGCTTGACACCCCTGCCAACCGGGTGAACATTCACCCTGTTTCCATTCTTCTCGTCGTGGCCGACGGAGTTCGCACCCATGCCGAACCCCGCCGAAACGCCGAAGGCGGTCGTTGCGGACAACGTCGAGGGCAAGCGCGCTGCCCTGGACGACCTCTTCACGCTGGTCTACGACGAGCTCCGGTCCCTGGCGAGACACCAGCTTCGCAGTCACGGCTCCTGTCCCCACACCCTCACCACCACGGTCCTCATCCACGAGAGCTACCTCCGCCTGGCGGGGATGGAGGAGCTCCGGCTGGACGACCGGGCCCAGTTCTTCGCCCTGGCCTCCAGGGCCATGCGCCACCTCATCATCGACTACGCCCGGGGCCACTGCGCCCGGAAGCGTGGGGGCGGGATGGTGCGGGTGACTCTCCAGGAGTCGGCCACCGCAGGGGAGGATCGGTGCCTGGACGTGGTGGTCCTGAACGAGGCCCTGGAGCGGCTGGAGGAGCACGACCCTCGCCTGGTGCGGCTGGTGGAGTGCCGGTTCTTCGGGGGGATGAGCCCGAAGGAGACCGCCCAGGCCCTGGGTCTTTCACAACGGACGGTGGAGCGGGACTGGCGGCGCGCCAAGACCTACCTGTACGAGCTGCTGGAGACCGCCATCTGAGTCCACCCTGAGCGGAGGCGGCGGCCATGGCGAGAGCAAGCGGGCCACCCCCCCAGGACTGGGAGAGGATCGACAGGATCTTCACCCGGGCGCTGGATCTGGCCCCGGAGCGCTGGCCGGCGTTCCTGGACGAAGCGTGCGAGGGGGACGAGGAAGTCCGGAGCCGGGTGGCGGATCTCTTGCGCCTCAGCCTAAGAGTGGACGACTTCCTGGAGGACTCGTGCCTGGAGGTTGAGGGGGAGCTTGCGGCGGACCTGGCGGACAGGCTGGGAGACCGGGACGCCCCCTTCCCCACCGAGGCCCGGATCGGGCCCTACCGCATCATCGACACCCTGGGCCGTGGAGGCGCGGGAACCGTCTACCTGGCGGAGCGGGCCGAGGGAGGCCGGAAGCCTCCCGTGGCCCTGAAGGTGCTCCGCCGGGGGCTGGACACGGACGATCTCCTGGAGCGGTTCACGGTGGAGCGCCAGATCCTGGCCACTCTGGACCACCCCGATGTCGCCCGGCTCCTGGACGCCGGGGCCACGGAGGACGGCCGGCCCTACCTGGTGATGGAGCACGTGGACGGCGAGCCCATCACGGAGCACTGCGGAGCCCGGGGCCTGTCGGTGGACGAGCGGCTGGGGCTATTCGTCCGGGTGGCCCGGGCGGTGCACCACGCCCACGGCAGCCTCATCGTGCACCGGGACCTGAAGCCCACGAACGTGCTGGTGGCGGAGGACGGGGCGCCCAAGCTGCTGGACTTCGGGATCGCCAAGCTGCTGGACCCCGACGCCCTGGCGGGGAAGGGTCCACAGACCCGGACCGGGACGCGGCTGCTGACGCCGGGCTACGCCAGCCCGGAGCAGCGCCGGGGGGAGCCGGTGACGCCGGCCAGCGACATCTACCAGCTGGGGCTGCTGCTGTACGAGCTCCTCACGGGGGTGGCGGCGTACGAGGCAGGCGGGAAGCAGAGGGAGGAGGCAGGAGAAGAGCCCCTTCCCCGAATCCCGGCCCCGAGCAAGGTGGCGAGGCGCACCGGCGGCACGGGCCAAGGCAAGGAGGCCGGGGAAGACGCGGACCCGGCCCGGGAGGCCCCACCCGACACCGGTTCCACCACCCAGCGCCGGCGGCGCCGGGACCTGGATCGCATCGTCATGACGGCCCTGGAGGAGGAGCCGGGGGACCGGTACCCCACGGCGGCGGCATTGGCGGCGGACGTGGAGCGGGTGCTGAAGGGCCAGAGACCCCACGGGGTAGCCCATCTCCCCATGGGTCTTCTGGCCCGCAAGCTGGCCCGGAGGCTTGGGACCCGGCGCCGGAGGGTGGCCGTGGCGGCCATGGCCCTGGGCGCCGTGGCCGGCATCCTGGCTGTGGCCAACGGAGTGCTCCGGACCCCCGAGGGCGGAGGGCCGCCCAAGACCGAGGCCACCGACCCTATGTTCCAGCTCACCCCACCGCCCTGGGTGGTGGTGGCGGACTTTGATGCCCCGGCAGACGAGCCGGAGCTGGGATGGGCGGTGTGGGAGCTGGTCATGGAGAGTCTGGCCGGGACAGAAGGAGCGACACCCATCCCCCGGGAAGAGCTCCAGGGTGCCCTCCGCATGGCACACCTTCCTGACACGACGCGCGTGGACGAGTTCCTTGCCAGGAAATTGGCAGCCCGTGCCGGGCTTTCGGCAGCTCTATCAGGAAGCGTATCTCGCCTGGGGGCCGGGTATGTGTTCCGGGCGCAAGCTACGGACCCCCAAGACGGGCGGATTCTTGTATCGGTTGTGGATCAGGCGGAGGACCGGGACCGCCTGATGGCAGGTATGGAGGGCTTTGTTCTCCGACTGGCCTCCCAACTGGAGGAGCACCTGGAGACCATGGCACCCACCCGCCCAGCTACGCTCCTCACCACCTCCTCCCACCAGGCCTTCGAGCACTATCGCGGCTACCTTCAAGCCCAGCGAGAAGAACGGCCTCCTGAGGAGCTCCAGGCTCAGTTGCGAAGGGTCCTGGATCTCGATCCCGATTTCGCCATGGCGTGGCGCGCTGTGGCCATCTTGCACCATGACCAGAGTCGGCCGGACTCATCCGAGTGGGCCATGGACTTCGCCATGGCCTGGCCACAGCTGTTGACTCAAGAGCTTAAACGTGCTCAATCAGACTCCGCGAGGTTGGCCCTGGACCGGGCTACGGGCCTCCGAGGCCGGATTACGGAGACGGAACGCCTTCACATTGAAGCAGTGGCCGCGGGGTTCAGGGGGGAGTACGATGCTCAGATTGACATCTACGGGCGAATCCTCGCCATCAACCCCAGGGACGAGACAGCCCACCTCGAGCGTTCCCACCTCCTCCAGCACTACGGGCGTTACGAGGAAGCCCTGAGGCACCATGATGCCCTGGACGCCCTTCTTCCGGACGAGAGTGGAACCAAGGGCGTCACGGGACGGTTCTTGACGCTCCTGTCCCTGGGCCGACTCCAGGAGGCCCGAGCTCTTCGCTCCAGGCTCCCTGAGGATGTTTGGCGCAAGGGCGAAATGCTCATGGCCCTTGGTGCCGGTGAATGGGCCGTGGCGGAGAGCCTGGCCGTTGCCATTCGCAACGATCCGGGAGGACTTGGCCAGCGCGTGGGGGGATGGCGATGGACCATGGCATCGGCCCAGGCGGCTCGGGGCGCCGTGCGGGCCGCTGACAGCACGCTTCTGGCCATCCCCTCATGGTTCAATGGGCGTGCACGTCTGGTGTTGGCCCTTTCCACGGGGTGTGATCTAGCTGCCGGCCGCGCTCTGCCGCTGCCCGATGACACTACGGCCCATCGACTCCAGTGGAACGCCGTCATCGCCACAGTGATGCGCGACCAGGATTCAGGTCTTCCGCTGGAATGGGCGACCATGGCCCACCGCAGGACACAAGATCCGTCCAACCGTCCCCATCTGGGTAGGCTGCGCACCGGCCTTTGGCTCGCCCGGAACTTCAGTTGGTCGGCAGTGCTGGGGGACTCCTACCAGCGCCCGGCACAGGCGCGGAAAGGTGTGCACGACGACTACGGAACTACGGCCTTGCGATGGCTGGTGGCGCATGCTTACGAGCGTTCGGGCCAACTCGACTCTGCCGCAGTCTACTTCCACATGGCGGCGGACTCGGCGAGCTTCTTCTGGGAAGAGCACGCTCTTCGCGGGTTCGCCTATCCCTTCGCCCAACGTCGTCTCGCGTTCCTCTACGCCCGCCTCGGTGAAACGGAACGGGCCGAACATCATTGGGACGTCTTCCGGAAGACCTTCACCGATCCCGACCCTGAGCTGCTTTGGCTCCTTGACGAATCTCCCTTGGAGGGGACGCTCCCCGGGGAGCGTTATGGAGACGGGGCTCTAGCCGGCGGGGGCCTCTTCAGCGATGCAGACCGTGCCTGCAGTTCCATCGAAGCGGGGCGTAGGGCGTCGTTCGAGAGGGCCCTCGCGTCCAAGGCGAGGTCGTTCGAGCGCCATCTCGCTCAGCATGGACAATACCCCACGGGAGGATCCACCCGCTCCTACGTTGGGGAGTGGCGCGGCGGACAGTTGTTCAGCCTGACCGAGAGCGACGGGTTCGGGTGGGTGGCCACCGCCATTGACCTTCGGGACACGCGGATATGTCGCGATAGCGGAGGGGACGGGCCCCTGGCCAAGGAGGGATACGTCGGGGGCGAAGTCGTTTGTGTCGGACGCTTCCCTACAGACGCATATCGCCAGGACCATGCTACCCTGGTCATCCAAGGAGCCCTCAGCGAGCTGAACTGGGAGTTGCGCACGGCCTGGCAGAGCCCCGCCACATTCCCCCCGGAGCTCATGCTCCGGAATGGGGTGTACACACGGCCCTCACCTGGGCAATTGTTCCGGAGTTCCCTCTTTCCCGAGGCCAGAGTCGAAATCATCGAAGCGGATGCCAGAGAGCTTCGGGCCTTGGGCACGCATCCGGAAAGCCAGGCTCGCTGCACGCTCAGGGTGAACAGCGCCCTTGGCTTCTCCGTCAGTTGTTGAACCTCCGGTAAGGCGCCCTCTTCACCCATTCCTCGTCCCATCATCGAAGCCCTGAGTCGCCGCTGGAAGGAAGCCTTCGACGCCAAGGACGCGGATGCGGCGCTCAGCCTCTACCGGGCCGACGCCGCCCTCCTCGCGCCTGGCTTTGAGCCGATCCAGGGAGCGGACTCGATCTCGTCGCGGGAATCTCCCTGCGGCTCCTCAATTCGGAAGGGTAGCGGAGCCGTAGGCTGAGGACGACTCCCCTCTGCACAACCACCGAATCACAGCGTCATTGTGCAAACGGTTTCCTTGCACGCACTTTCGGAGTGTGGTCGCCCGTCGGGCCGGCTTCCTATTGGAGCAGGTGGGTGCCGGGCAGACGGCAGAATGCCTCGCTTCTCGCTTCGAGGGAGTTGAATTGGATCCGCAGCCCCTCCAACCGGGAGCATCCAAGCGGGGGGCCCGGCACGATCGCCGCTGGGGTCTCTATCTCAACTCCTTGGTCGAGGCCGAGTAGTCATGATCCAGCAGGCGTTCATCACCCAATGGCTTCGTCCAGATCTCCCCGGGGCCGATCCAGACCAGGTGGTTGCCTGCTTCCCGGCCTACCTCAAGCATCAGCGGCTCTCCGTATCCCGGGCACAGTTCGAGGAGAATCTCCACACCAAGACGCAGAACAGAAGCTTTCTCGCGGACGCACAGCCCCTCCTGCGACCCGACACGCAATTCGATCCCCACGCTGCTTTCCAATTGGTCATGAGGCGGCTGATCTCAAGAATCCCGGGTGAGCCATGGAAGGGCCGGAAGGAGGGCCCCCCCCCCCGGCGCCTGACGGTCTTAGGAGGCGAACCCCACCGATGCGTGACACCGCGGACACCTCATCCCTGGTGTCCGTAGAGTCCTGCATCGCGGCCGGGCGGTGGCTCTCCCGTTCTACTGGCGACGCCCCCAAGGAGAGAACGGGAGGGCGTTGAGGGCAAGAGGGCTCTGAGCCGGGCCAGGTTTCCCTGCACCATCCGCGGCCAGCCCCGCTGCCGCTAACGAGACCTCTCAACGCCGCCCTTTACCGGCCTCCGCCCGATGGAGCGCAAACCACGCCAGAGTCTGCCAAGCGAGCTTGCCCCAGACGGCCCCAGGACGGCGGGGCGGAAGCCCTCGAGGCCGGAAGCGATGTCAGGACGCCGAGCCGTTCCAGAGGCATGAGATGGGAACGGCGGCCAGGCGGGCTCCGAAGGGTACAGGTGCTTCTCCATCGTATAGTAGCGCCCCGAAAACGAACCGGCTTCCAGCGGCCTCGGCGAGCTTCCGAAGCCCGGAGAGGTCCGATGGCGATACCGTGGCGCTGGCCTTCACCTCGACGCCGATCACTGCCCCGTCTGCTCTCTCCAGAACCACGTCGACTTCGTTCCCGCGCTGATCCCGGAAGTGGAAGGGCGTCACCCTGAGACCGGAGCCCGACACCAGCTTGAGGAGCTCGGCGTGCACGAAGGTCTCGAGAGCGATCCCAAACTCCTCTCGGTGGAGGCGAGCGCGATCCATGGTGAACTGCCGGATAGATGAAAGCAGCCCGCTGTCCAGGAAGTGAAGCTTGGGCGATTTCACGAGACGTTTCAATCGGTTGGTGTACCAGGGCTCCAGCGACGAGACGAGGAAGAGCTTCTCCAGAAGACCCACGTACCGCTGGGCCGTCTTATAACTCACGCCGATCCCGCTACCGAATCTCGAGTAGTTCGCAAGTTGTGCGGCATGGGCGGCAAGAACTCGAACGAACCGAGGAAGCTCGGACAGACGCTCGATCTCGGCGATATCCTGAAGATCGCGGGTCAGGACCGACTCAAGATAAGCTCTCCCCCAGTCCTGTCGTCTCCGTTCGCTCCCGCGACGCAGGGCCTCGGGAAAACCACCTGCCAACACCAACTCCATAAGGTCTTCTCCGAGCAGCGGAGACCTGGGCGGCTGGAGGTGTCCCTGGAAAAGATCCTCGAGGAAGCAAGGTCGAGTCCCCCGGATCTCACCCTGAGCGAGGGGAAGGAGGCGGATGGATTCCATCCGTCCCGCCAGGCTGTCGGCCACCCGGGACAGAGTCATGACGTTGGCGGAGCCCGTCAGGAGGAATCGGCCGGGCCGGTAGTCGTCATCCACCGACTTCTTGAGAGCCAGGAGGAGTTCCGGCACCCGCTGGACTTCATCGATGACGGCCATGTCCAACCCACGCACGAAGCCCACCGGGTCGGCCCGTGCAGCGTCAAGGGTCGTCTGGTCATCGAGGGTCAGATAGCGTCGACCCTGAGTGGCCATCCCATGGACCAGGGTGGTCTTGCCCGAACGCCTGGGTCCGATCACCAACACGACAGGCGTGTCTTCCAGGACCTCACGAACCCGCGGCTCGATGAAACGAGGGTACATCGTCAGCTTCTGGGCATTGACAGGGAACGGGGAGATGCTGCATTGACCAATCAGAAGATAGGAGGCGGTGGATTAGAAGTCAAAGTACGGGCAAATAGAAGTTGTGGGCAGGGCGATTAGAGGTCTCAGCCCCTCGGGAGTCGCCCCCTTCACGGTGATGGATTTCCCGCCCGCGGCGTCCTCCTAACGCTGCGGGCTTCGAACTTCCGTGTCTGTTGCGGTTCCTACAACCCCAGAATCACGCCACTATCCCTGCAACCGGAACCCCCTCTCGCTGACAGCGAGCGCGCAATGTAACACCGGCCCGTCCTCTCCCCCCCTGGACCCGCAGCCCAACTGTAACGACTGTCCGGCAGCGGACGGTCCACCGTTACGATCCGTAACACCTGCGAGGGTTGGCACCGGACCCCGTAACCCAGTAACGCGTTTCTGGGCAACCTCTTGCGCTCTTGGCCCCGTGGTGGCACGGACCTGGCCTGACGCATACTCGAACAGACCCAGGGCCCTGGGCGATGGGAGCTCGCAGCCTTGAGCTCGTGGCCGGGAGAGCCGTGCTCCGGAAAGAAGACGAGCATCTCCTGCCAGCGCGGCAAGGGGAAGTGAGTGGCCGGGTGGCGGTCGGCCGCCTCGTTTCTCGTTCTACAGGCAGGGCCGGGCTCGGGCGACAGAATCGCTCTCAGCGGGCTTGGACCGCCACGAGGGCATCCGACGAGCCAACGGCGCTGACTTCCCGTTGGACTCCTGTTCCTTGAGAGGCTTTCACACTCGATCGCATCCGCGCTCGAACCGCCCCACTACCCACCAACGGAGGGAAGCACTATGAACAAGGCACATCGCATCTTCATACCTGCACTCGTTCTACCCCTCATGTTTCTCGGCACCGAGGCGGTATCGCAGGAGCTGCAGCCGGGACAGCTGCTTCCCGAACTCACAGCCGAAGAGCGCGCCGCCCGCGGTGCCGCCAACGCCCAGGCCATGGCGCTATGGTTCATCGTCCAGGCCCGGCAACAGGACCACAGCATCACGGATGCCGGACGAGCGGCCGGGGAGTTCTTCGCTCAGGGCTGGCCGGCGGAGTTGACGCCCGCGCATTTCGTCCGTGCGGCGAACGGCAACTGGCAGATGTGGGGCGCGAGAACCGAAGTGCTGGAGGTCTCGGACAGGCACGTCACGGCGCGGCGGGACAGGAAGCCGACCCGTGAGGACTTCGCAGGGTCCTGGGCCGATGTCACGCTCGAGGACTTCGAGGCCTTCATGCGCGGCATCTACGTCGCCATTACCGAGGCCCGCGGTCTGAGCTACAGCGAGACGGTGGAAGACGACCATATCGTGTTCACCGTCTCCATGGAGTAGTAGGAGCGTGTCCTGTTGATCCACATCGTCGAGGCGACACAGGAAACCCAAACGCTGTTTCCGTTCCTTCCGGTAGGATGGGCAGGGTGGGAACTTCGGGTGAAGAGTGATGGTGACGGGCCTGGAGAGAGCTGGTCCGGCCCGGCGCCTTCCCCCTCCCATCTGCGCCGCCCCCGGCGGTGAGCCGATCCAGGGAGCGGAAGGGATCCGGGGGTTCATCGAGGGCTACTTCCAGATCCTGGTGGCCAAGGAGGAGATGCTCATCACCGAGCTCGAGCCCATGGGCGAGCATGCCTTCGAGACCGGCTCCTACCGCGGGGTGCACCTCATCGACGGGCAGACCATTCCGGATCGCGGCAAGTACATGCGCATCTGGACGCGGGAACAGGACGGGAGCTGGAAGATCTACCGGGAGATGTTCAACGACAGTCCCCTGTAGCGGACCGGGGAGGGAACGGACTCGATCTCGTCGCGGGAATCTCCCTGCGGTTCCTCAATTCGGAAGGGTAGCGGAGGCCCGGGCTGAGGACGACTCCCCTCTGCACAACCACCGAATCACAGCGTCATTGTGCAAACGGTTGCCTTACAGGCACTTTCGGAGTATTGTTCTCACAAAGACGGGATCACACCTTCTTTGCGCGAAGGAGAGTCGCTCGTGCCTCCATCCAGGGTGGAGCAGATCATCGATGATCTGCAGGCCCAGGGCCACTACTGGTTCACCCGGGAAGAGCTCGCCAGGAAGCTCGGCAAGTGGGATACCGCCACGCGAGATGCCCTGCGTCGCCTTGCTCGGCAACAGCGCATTGCCCGACCCCGCATCGGGTTCTACGTGATCGTTCCGCTGGAATATCGATCCGCTGGAGCACCCCCCGCGTCCTGGTTCATTGAGCCATTCATGGATCACCTCCGGCAAGCATACTATGTAGGATTGCTTTCGGCCGCTGAGCTCCATGGTGCCGCCCATCACCGGCCACAGGAGTTCCAGGTGGTCACCGACCGGCCTACCCGACCGATCCAGGTCGGTCGGGTGCGCATCCGCTTCGTGGTGAACTCCCGGATCCATGATGTTCCCGTGCTGGAAGTCAAGACGGCAACCGGAACCATGCTGGTCTCCACGCCGGAAGCCACCGCCCTGGATCTGGTGCGTTACCCACATGCGTCAGGTGGATACGACAATGTGGCCACGGTTCTCTCCGAGTTGGCCGAAGTGATGGACCCGGTGCGATTGGCCAGTGCTTCCGAGAGGTTCCCTTCCGTGGTCGCCCGTCGGGCCGGCTTCCTATTGGAGCAGGTGGGTGCCGGGCAGACGGCAGGATGTCTCGCTTCTCGCTTCGAGGGAGCCGAATTGGATCCGCAGCCCCTCCAACCAGGAGCATCCAAGCGGGGGGCCCGGCACGATCGCCGCTGGGGCCTCTATCTCAACTCCTTGGTCGAGGCCGAGGAGTCATGATCCAGCAGGCGTTCATCACCCAGTGGCGTGGTCCAGATCTCCCCGGCGTCGATCCAGACCAGGTGGTTGCCTGCTTCCTGGCCTACCTCAAGCGTCAGCGGCTCTCCGTATCCCGGGCACAGTTCGAGGAGAATCTCCACGCCAAGATGCAGAACAGAAGCTTCCTCGCGGACGCTCAGCCCCTCCTGCGACCCGACACGCAATTCGATCCCCACGCTGCTTTTCAATTGGTCATGACGCGGCTGGTCTCAAGAATCCCGGGTGAGCCATGGAAGGGCCGGAAGGAGGGCGCCCCCCCGGCGCCTGACGGTATTCGGACGCGAACCCCACCGATGCGTCATCCCCCGGACACCTCATCCCTGGTGTCCAAGGAGCCCTGCATGGCGGTTGGGCGGTGGATTTTTCGTTCTACTTGGAAAGCCCCTCAGCAGCGGCCGGGAGAGCTCAGAAACGGGGCCACGCCTCCTGGCACCATGGCCCGGCACATGGGCGCACCCCGAG
>PXFI01000206.1 GCA_003564295.1 Gemmatimonadota bacterium
ACCAGGACGGTGACGGCCTCTACGACGAGGATCCCCCCTTCGACCTGGACGGTGACGGCGTGATCCGCCAGATGCGCTGGCGCGACCCCGACGGCGCCTGGATCCAGGATCCCCGTGACCCGTCGGGACGCCTGATGCAGCGTGTGGAGTCCGGTGAAGGCGAGTGGTCCATGGCCCGGGAGGGAATCGACCATGACGGGGACGGTCGCATGGGCGAAGACGGAATCGGGGGGCTCGACCTCCATCGGAACTACCCCGAGAACTGGCGCCCCATGCCCGGCCGGGATCACACCGGCCGCGGGTGGACCCAGCATGGAGCCGGAGCCTACCCCCTCTCCGAGCCCGAGACCAAGAACGTGGTCCTCTTCCTCCTGGAGAACCCCAACGTCAGCGTGGTGAACTCCATGGACACCCGGGTCCCCATGCACCTCCGCCCTCCCTCCACGTCCCACAGCGAGGAGAGCATGTTCCCGGAGGACCTGGCCCACTATCTGCACTTCGACAGTGTGGGCATGAGCATCACCGGGTACCCCTGGGCCGGAGACGTCTACTACGACTTCCGCGCCCGCGGCCGCCCCGACGCCCGAGGAGCCCCTCTCTTCGGGCATGGCCCCGATTTCGGCTACTCCTATTACGGCTCCATCTGGTACGGGGACGAGCTCTGGGACGGCGGAGCCGTGGGGGACCTGAACGACGACGGGGTGGAGGACGACCTGGACCGCCTCATCTGGATCGACTCCATCGCCCAGGGACGGCCCTTCCAGCCATGGACGCTGGCGGAGCACCCCACACTGGGTGAGGTGGAGGTGGGCGGCTTCCATCCGAAGTTCTTCCAGCAGAACCCTCCCCCGGAGGTGCTGGAGGTGTGGGCGAAAAACCAGGCCCTCTTCAACCTGTACATGACTCAGAGCCTTCCCCATCTCACCTCGGGAGACATGGTCACGGAGGAAGGCGAGACCGAAGATGGCGAGACCAACTGGGAGATCCGCATCCCAGTAACCAACGAGGGCCGCCTACCCACCTCCCTCCGACAGGCACGCCTCGTGAAGATCGTGCGTCCCGACTGGGTGGAGCTTCATGTCCCGGGGCAGGCCATGCAGCGGTTCGAGCTGGACTACCTGGACCCGGGAGAGACGAAGGAAGCGGTGTTCACCCTCACCCTCCCCCAGGGTGAACCCCCCTCGGGTCGCTTCGAAGTGCTTTCCACCCGGGGTGGCGTCCTGAGGGGCGAGTTCGAGTGATCCTTCTCCACGGGCACGCATGTATAGGATGAAGAAGACATTCACCTGGTTCCTGCCGGGGGTGTTGGCCGGTTGTCTCATCATTCTGGGCTCCGGGACGGTGATAACGAAGACGTCGGAGAACAGCTTTTGCGACTCGTGCCACATACACCCGGATGCCACTTCCCGCTGGCGGCGGTCGGTACATTACGACACCCGGTCGGGAACCAGGACCGGATGCGTCGACTGCCACCTGCCTCCGAAAGGCGAGGGTTACCTGCTGGCCAAGGCGAGAGCGGGGGCCCGGGACGCCTGGGGCATGTGGATCAAGGACCGTGAGTCCATTGACTGGGAAATGAAGTCACAGCCCGAATATGCAAGACACCACGTCTATGAGTCTTCCTGCAAGGGGTGCCACGAGAACCTCTTCCCGGCGGAGCTGTCGAAGGATGGCGATGACGCTCACCTCTACTACACCAACTACAGCGAGTCAGAGGACCTGCATTGCATCAACTGTCACCTGAATGCAGGACATTATATCGAAGGCTATGTAGCGGGAGCCAACGTGGATTTCGGGATATCCACTCAGGTGGACGGAGTTCGGTGGGAGGAGCCCACCCGTGTGGACGAGTTCGCTGCCTTTGTCGAGCGGATACCCGGCACCACCGTCAGCCTCAAGATGATTGCCGTTCCGGGTGGGCACTTCCTAATGGGCTCTCCACCAGACGAGCCCTTCCGATCCCCTGATGAGGGCCCGGTACGGGAGGTCTTCGTGGATTCCCTCTTCATGGCCGAGGTGGAGGTGACCTGGGATGAGTACCTGGCCTTCTACGCCATGACCTCCGCCGAAGGCCGCTCCACCGATACCGAGGGCATGCGCAGCGAGCTGGCCGGATTGGACGGCATCACCGGAGCCACGCCCCCCTACGGGCAGCCCGATCAGGGCTGGGGCCTGGGCTCCAGGCCTGCCATCACCATGACCTTTCAGGCGGCTGAAGCCTATGTGAAGTGGCTGTCCCACATGACCGGCAAGAACTATCGCCTCCCCACCGAGGCCGAGTGGGAGTATGCGGCTCGGGGTGGAAGTCGGGGTCCCTATTTCTTCCAGGGCGATCCGCGGGACTTCGAGAGGCGGGGCATCCGCAGGCTCCTGTCCCGTCCCGACACCACCATCATCAACAAGCATGTGATCTACGCGGGAAACAGCCGGAGTCGCACGGCCGAGCCGTCGGCGGTGGAAGCCAACCCGTTCGGGCTGAAGAACATGCTGGGCAACGTGGCGGAGTTCGTTTCGGACTGGTATGCTGAAGACGCGTACGCCAGGTATCCGGAGGGAGTCGTCGTGAATCCGACGGGACCGCCTGACGGTGAGGAAAGGGTCATCAGGGGTGGCTCATTCCGCGACGGAGCCGGGGGGGTGAGAGCAGCCGCCCGGGCCTCCACCACCACCGATGCCTGTCTACGCACCGATCCGCAGATGCCCAAGAGCATCTGGTGGTACTCCGACTGCAATCACATAGGGTTCAGGGTCGTTGCCGAGTACGACGAGAAGACGGGAAGGACCAGCAGGGATCCCTGAGACCCCCATTACCCTCTCACCGGGCACCATCCGGCGAAGGAGTGAGACCGACATGGACAAAGAGATTTCACGGCGTGGCTTCGTGGGAGCGGCGGTGGCCGCCGGGGTGGCAGGAGCCGCCATCCCCGCCTTCCTGACCGGGTGCTCGGGTCCCAGGAGGGAGGTCGTCGTTCCCGTGTTCCTTGACGAGGCCCCCGACGGCCCCCTTCTCACCGCAGGACTCATCGGTTGCGGTGGCCGGGGAACGGGCGCCGCCCTGGACTTCCTGAATGCCGGCCCGAACCTGAAGGTCACGGCCCTGGGCGACGTCTTCGCCGACAGGATCGACGCCTGCAGGGAGAGGCTTAACCGGGACAAGGGCCAGGAGATACCTCCGGAGCGCTGCTTCGTGGGATTCGACGCCTATGAGAAGGTCATCCACTCCGGTGTGGATGTGGTGCTCATGGCCACTCCCCCCTTCTTCCGTCCGGAACACTTCGCCGCAGCCGTGGATGCCAGGAAGCATGTCTTCATGGAGAAGCCGGTGTGTGTCGATCCCACGGGGGCCCGTGCCGTGATCGTCGCGGCCCGCAAGGCGGAAGGCCTGGCTCTCTCTGTGGTAACCGGGACACAACGGCGCCATCAGCGGGACTATGTGGCCACCTACAAGGAAGTGGCCCAGGGAAGGATCGGGGACCTGGTATCGGCGACCTGTTACTGGAACCAGGGCAAGCTTTGGCATCGGGATCCGAACCCGGCATGGACCGAGATGGAATACATGCTCCGTGACTGGGTCAACTGGTGCTGGCTCTCAGGCGATCACATCGTCGAACAGCATATCCATAACCTGGATGTGGTCCACTGGTTCATGGGTGAATACCCCGTCTCCGCGGTGGGTTTTGGCTCGAGACATCGCCGGGTCACCGGAGATCAGTATGACAATTTCAGCGTCGATTTCGTGTTCGAGGACGGTCGCCGCTTCCATAGCATGTGCCGGCAGATAGACGGTTGCCACAACAACATCTCCGAGAGGATACAGGGCACGAGGGGATGGTCCAACTGTCAGAACCTCATTGCCGACCATGCCGGCAACGAGCTCTGGACCTACCCATACCCCTTGGATGACGACGGGACACCCATGACATCCGTCAAGGTGAGTCCCTTTGTGCAGGAACACATCAACCTGGTGACGGCCATTCGCACGGACAGGACGATCAACGAGGCAGAGGCCACGGCCATGTCGACTCTCGTGGCGATCATGGGCAGGATGTCGGCCTACACCGGGAGGGAAGTCACCATGGATGAGGCCATGAACTCGGACCTGAAGCTGGGTCCGAAGGTCTTCGCGTTCGGGCCTGTGGACGTCCCCAAAGAAGTGCCCGTTCCCGGACAGCCCTACGAACCGAGAAGCTAGGCTATGAGACCATGAGTACATCCAGAAGAGCGTTCTTACGAAGGAGTGCCGCGGCTGGAGCGGGCCTGATGGCCACTCCCCTGGTGATGCCGGGGAGTCGCAGCGCAGGCTCTGTGCGCCTGGCTGACGCCGATGATCCGTTCAACCTCAACTATGCGCCTTCCATCGGGATGTTTCCCGAGCATGCCGGCCGCGACCCTGTGGACCAGATCAAGTTCTGTCATGACATGGGATTCAGGGCGGTCTTCGACAACGGGCTCATGGGACGGCCCGTGGCGGATCAGGAGCGTATCGTGGCGGAGCTTCGCCGGCTCGGCATGGAGCTTGGGCCCTTTGTGCTCTACGCGGACTTCGCCAACACCTCATTCGTGCTGAGGAACGATGACGTCCTCGAGATGCTCACGGCGAGGATGGAGGAGGGAGTCGAGTTCGCGAAGCGGACGGGAGCCAAGTGGGCCCTGGTGGTGCCCGGCCGCTATGACGAGAGACTGCATCGGGACTACCAAACAGCCAACGTGGTGGACAACCTGCGTTACTGCTGCGACATCCTGGAACCCGCCGGGTTGGTGATGGTCCTGGAGCCCCTCAACACTCTGCGGAACCATCCGGGCTTGTTCCTCACGGGCATACCCCAGGCCTACCAGATCTGCAGAAGCGTGGACAGGCCGGTCTGCAAGATCGTGAACGACATGTACCACCAGCAGATAACGGAAGGCAACATCCTGCCGAACATCGATGCGGCCTGGAGCGAGATCGCATCCTTCCACATCGGCGACCATCCGGGCAGGCATGAGCCCACTACCGGGGAGATGAACTACAGAAACATCTTCAAGCACATCCACTCGAAGAGGTATGAGGGCGTCCTCTGCATGGAGCACGGCCGGAGCCTGCCCGGAAAAGAAGGGGAGGCAAGAGTCATCGCCGCCTACCGGGAGGTGGATGACTTCGTTTAGAATGTGAGCGTCCGACGAACCCAGGGGGGCGGGGGGGCCAGCTGTTGGGGGTCCGGCAGCAGCCTCAGCTCCGCCAGCACCGGTCGGTGGTCCGACGCCATGGGCTCGTGGATCACCTCCACCCACCCCACCTCCCAGCGTGCCGCCGGCGCCGCGAAGATGAAGTCGATCTCCCGCTGGGGGTCCGTGGAGGGAAAGGTGAACCGGTCACCCTCCGGCTTCCTGGCCTCCAGGGCTCGGCTGTGGAAGAGCTCCCAGGTACGGGATCCGGGTTGGTCGTTCAGGTCTCCCACCAGGATCCAGGGGATCTCCACCTCATCCAGATACCGGGCCAGCCGTGAGGCCTGGGCGAACCGGTACTCGTCGTCCCGGACCCAGTCGAAGTGGATGTTCACCACCAGCACGCGTTCGCCACCGGGAAGCTCCACCTCTGTCACCAGCGCCACCCGGGGCTCGTTCCCGTCCGGCAGCCGAAGGGCCTCCTGGCGGACCATGGGGTGGCGAGAAAGGGTGGCCATCCCGTAGCCGCCCCCCTGGAAGTCCATGAACTTGCCGAAGGCCCAATGCATATCCAGGAGAAGTCCCAGCTCCTGGGCCTGAGCCACTCCACCGCTCCGCTCGGCCCAGTCGTCAACCTCCTGGAGGGCCACCACGTCCGGCTCGAGCCGCTCCAGCACCCCCGCCGTGCGGGGCAAGTCCACCTCATCGTCCATCCCTCGGCCATGGCGGATGTTGTAGGAGACGACGCGAAAGACGGGCGCGGGATCCACTCTCCGTTCCTGCGCTACCCCCAGGTCCGCCTGCAGGACCCCGGCCACAGATTCCGGAACCGGGACCAAGGCAACCGCCACCCCCGCCAATATTCTCCCTGTGATTCGGCGCCACCCGCTCATGATCAGTTCGCTCACTCCGCAACGTAGAATGGAGCCAGGGCCACGGCCGTCCTTCCCAACCAGCCCACCCCTGAGATTACACTCTCTCCCACAATCTGGGACGGCCCCTGCGGGGGAAACCAGGGGCCCGCAACAAGAGCCGCTGATCCACGATACCTACGAGGACCTCGTCGTCGCTCCTCATCGTCACGAGGCGCCGAGAGCCGTCTTCCTGGCCAAGGGAGCCGTCTTACTGCTCAAAGGAGCCGCCTTTCCGGTTGCGGGAGCCGTCTTACTGCTCAAAGGAGGCATCCTCCTGGTAAACGGAGAGCTGTCGTTCTGATCAAAGGAGCCGTCTTCCTGCAGGTATGGCCTGAGGGTGCCGGAGGTGGAGTCGCCTCATCGGGATCGCCTCATCGGATTCCCATTCCGCCATGGACCTGCCAACGATACGTCGCCATGTACAATGGTGGACGGAAGGATACCAGGGGGGAGATCCCCAACACGGAGGACCGTGGATGTTCACCGGACGGACATGAGTCGCCAGGCGGAGGAAAGGATCGCAGCCGCGGCAGCGGAGCAGCATGGGGTCGTGACGCACCGTCAGCTCGTGGAATTGGGGCTGTCGCCGGCGGCCATCGGGCGGCGATGGCAATCAGGGCGAATGAAGCGGATGCATCGCGGTGTGTACCTTGTGGTATCCATCGCCCCGGAACGGGCGACGGAGATGGCAGCAGTGCTGGTGGGTGGACCTGGAGCCGTCCTCAGTCACCTGAGTGCGTTGTCGATTCTGAGAATGCTGCGTGCCGATCGCCCGCACCCCCTCCATGTCTCCGTTTCTGGAAGATCCCGCAGGCGCAGGCCTGGGATCTGTTTCCACCGAGTGGCCCCCTTCGACGACGACGAGTTCACCGTCATGGACGGAATCCCCGTCACCTCACCGGGCCGGACGCTGGTGGACGTGGCTGGCATGCTGGGCAGTCGGGAGATTGAAGTTGCGGCATCCGTGGCGGAGAGGAACGGTCTGACCACAATCGACGAACTGGTCTCCCTCCCTGATCGTTACCCGAGGCGGCCCGGCATCTCTGTGCTGCGGAGCCTGTTCAAGGACATGAGGGGCCCGGATTTCACTCGCTCCGAGGCGGAGCGCCGATGCCTCGAGCTGCTGAGGACGGCCGGGCTTTCCCGGCCTCACACCAACGTACCCTTGGGGCCTTATGAGCTTGACCTGTTCTGGCCCGAGGAAGGGATCGCCGTCGAAATCGACGGCCGGGCCCATCATTCCTCTCTATCCCGATTTGAGGGTGATCGAAGGAAGGATATGTGGCTGAGAGCACATGGGATCGAGGTGATCCGGCTCAGTTGGAAGCAGATCACTCGGGACGGAACCGCCACCGCTGTTCAGTTGGGGCAGTCGTTGGCGTTGGCCCGAGCCCGCCGGCCAGAGGCCTCCATCCCGGATGGTGTGCAGCCGGTGGCAGCGTTGCAGGCCCAAGGATCGGGTCGGCACGGTCCGGCCGGACCCCCACCCCGGTGACCCGTCCGACCCCCACAACCACCCCCCCTGGGTTGGTCGGACGGTTACCTCGTAGGGGTGGCAGGCGATAGGCATCCTGATTGGCCTGGGCCGCCCGAACTCGATCGTCGCTCTCGATTTCGCTCCTCCTCCGAGGGCGTTACGCGCTCTGGTTCGCCTGGGCCGCCCGGGTTGGGCTGGCCGCCCAGGTTCGCCTGGGCCACCCGAGTTGGGCTGGCCGCCCAGGTTCGCCTGGGCCGCCCGAACCCGGTTGTCGCTCCCCATTTCGCCCCGAAGCCGAGAATAAGGTAGAGAGCGACGTTGGCTCGCCCAACGTCATCTACCTTTCGCTCGGAACGCGAGAGAAAAGTAGCAAAGGACGCTCCGCTGCACAGTTGCTATCTGCTTTTCGCCCGATAACCGAGAGGAAGGCAGAGAGCAATCCTCTGGAGCGCGTCCACTTCTGCTCTTCGCTCGCCGCCCCGGGCGTTACGCGCCCGGGTTGGGCTGGCCGCCCGGATTGGCCCGGGCCGCCCTGGGCCGCCTCCGCAACCCTCGCCCTTTATTCACTCGGAGGAGGACGGACAGAAAGCCGCCACCACGCACTGCCGGCAGCGGGGCTTCCGGGCCACGCACACCTGCCGGCCATGGAAGATGAGGAGGTGGGAGAGGGGGGTCCATCGCTCCCGGGGAAACAGTTCCATGAGGTCCACCTCGATCTTCTCCGGGGTGGCCTCCTCCGAAAACCCCAGGCGCCCCGACAGCCGCTTCACGTGGGTGTCCACCACCACTCCCTCGTCCAGCCCGAAGGCGTTCCCAAGGATCACGTTGGCGGTCTTACGCCCGATGCCCGGCAGCCTGGTGAGCTCGGCCAGGCTCCTGGGAAGCTCTCCCCCGTGCTCGTTCATGACCGCCTGGGCCATCTCCACCAGGCTCCTGGCCTTGCTCCGGAAGAACCCTGTTGAATGGATGATCTCCTCCAGTTCCTCCAGGGAGGCTGAGGCCAGGGCATGGGCATCGGAGAACCGGCGGAAGAGGACGGGCGTCACCATGTTCACCCGTTCGTCGGTGCACTGGGCCGAGAGGATGGTGGCCACCGCCAACTCGAAGGGGTTGGCGTGCTCCAGGGCCGTCTGGGCGTCCGGGTACGCCTGTGCCAGGAGATCGTAGATCCGGGCTGCCCGCTGGCGGCGGGCCCTCTTCCCCTCCTTCCTCACTTCCTTTCCCCGAGTACGATGCGCCGGTACTCCAGGGCGCTGGGCCGGGGTGGTTCGACCGGGCCGCCGGCGGCCTCGGGCCCCGGCACTCCCTCCAGGGCTTCGGGTCCGGTGGCGCCTTCGCCAGCCTCGGGCCCCTCTCCCCGCTCCACGCTCCCGGGAAAGCTGTCCAGGTACCAGAAGACCCGCATGGACAGCTTCACCGCCTCGGCGCCGGCCTGCAGAGCATACAGGTCCTCCAGCCCCGCCCCCGGTAGGAAGGAGGGCTGGAAGTCCTTGCCCTGGGGCCGGACCTGGAGGGAAGCCCAGATTCC
This sequence comes from Gemmatimonadota bacterium, assembly GCA_003564295.1. Classification (GTDB taxonomy): domain Bacteria; phylum Gemmatimonadota; class Gemmatimonadetes; order Longimicrobiales; family Gaopeijiaceae; genus PXFI01. Next base: position 9,065 of record PXFI01000206.1, read on the forward strand.
GGCAGCGGCAAGGGGCAGGGTGGGCAGGGGCACCACGCTGAGGCCCGGCCGGTCCTCCCTCATCCCCAGGACCACCAGGATGGACAGCTGCTCCGGGCTCGGAGCCGACCAGAAGTACCCGTCCACGGACTCGGGGGGAGTTCCCTCCCCCCCGGGGACCCAGAAGAGGTGCTGGGGGAGCTGCACGTATCCGGCCCGCCCCGGAAGGGCGGGACTCCACCTCCCCTCCGCCGGGCCCGTCCCCACCACAAACCGGGCCACGGGAGTGGACAGGAGGAAGAGAGGGCACCCGGCATCCCAGAAGTGGAAGGCGTGGAAGAGGAGAGCTCCGCGCTGCTGTGTCAGGCGTGGGTCCTCCCCTCCCTCCCGGACGGATGTCAGCACAGCGACGGCTTCCTTCAGGAGGACGAAGCGCTCGGGCAAAGAAAGAGCACCACCTCCCCGCTCTCTCCCCTCCTTCCGGATGAGGGGAAACCGCTCGTCGGCGAAGGACTCCTCGGGCAGCAGGTGCTCGTAGGGCGTCAGCCGTGCGTAGCGGTCGTGAAGGGACATTGGTCTCAGTCCCGCCCCCCCTGGTATTGCCACAGCCCCTCGGACAGCATTCGCAAGGCCTCGTCCACCGCCGCCTTCAGCTCCCGGTCGAAGCCCCTGAGCTCGTCCTCCGGCGTGTTCATGACGTAGACGTCCGGAGCCACGCCGTAGTTCTCCAGGTTGATGCCGTGATTGTGGGGCTGGGTGGGGTCGTAGTTCACCACCAGGGAGCCGGGGGTCCGGATGGAGCCACCGTTGATGAGGCGGTAACTCCCGGTGGCGATGACGGCCGCCGCCGTGGGGTTCCCCACGATCTGACCGAGACCCAGGTCCCGGAACCCCAGGGGCGTCACCTCGCTGTCGGAGCCGGAGCGGGCATTGATAAGCATGACCTGGGGACCGGCGATGGCCTGTCTCGGCCGCCTTCCGGCGCTTGGTGCCGCCCAGCGGTTGTTCCAGTAGCTGAACGGGCGCCGCTCCAGGATGTCCAGGAGCTGCTGGTCAATGTTGCCTCCGCCGTTATAGCGGATGTCGATGATGATCCCCTGGGCGTTCCAGAACCGGTCGATCTCGTTTCGGAAGCGAGCCAGAGAGGGCTGGTTCATGGAGCGGATGTGGACGTAGGCGATCCTTCCGTCGGACTCCCGTTCCACGAACTCCCGGTTCCCCTCCACCCACTCCTCGTACTGGATGTTCATCAGGGAAGGCACCGTCCGGATGCGGAGGTCCCGGGCGTTGGCTCCGCCTGGGGAGTCCGCCACACGCACCGTCACGTACTCGTTCAGGGTGTGGTTGAGGATCTTCCAAAAATTGTCGCCCGCCCTCAACTCTTCGCCCTCCAGGGCCAGGACGAAGTCACCCACCTTGAGATCGAGCCACTCCTTGTCGGCGGGCCCGTCCCGGTACACGTGGCTCACCCGGTACCGGCCCTGGGCCGCCTCCAGCTCGAACCCGGGGAATCGGGTCTGGTAGGGCCGCTCCATGCTCACCGACGACGGCCCCCTCACCCCCACGTGGGAGGCGTTGAGCTCTCCGATCATCTGGTTGGCAAGCTCGTACGCGTCCTCGTAGGTGCCCACATGGGCCAGAAGGGGCTTGTAGGCATCCTTGATGG
>PXFI01000124.1 GCA_003564295.1 Gemmatimonadota bacterium
CGGAGAGCCACGGCCAGTCCGAAGAGGTAGGGTGCCACGCCCAGTGTCAGGAACCATGGCGGCAGGCGTCCCCACTTCACGGCCACGGCTGCGGCCACCAGGATCACCAGGGCATCCACCAGGCCGTCAAGGCGTTTGCCCAGGAGGGTCTCTCGGCCGGACGCCCGGGCCCAGTGCCCGTCCAGGATGTCCCCCAGGGCCACGAAAAGAAAGAGCCCCGGAGCCAGCCAGGTTTGCCACGGGAGTGGAGAGGTTGGAAGGAGGAACCCGGCCAGGGTGGCCGTAGCTCCCCCCCGCCCCAGGGTGAGGAGGTTGGCCCCTCCCAGGTGTTGGAGGACGTCCTGCTCCCGCGTCCTTCGGTTCAGGTGTAGGGAAGTGCGGACGAATGCAAGAAAGATGCTCAGCACCACCACCGCCGGAACCCCCCAACTCAGGGCCAGAAGGGGGCCGCCGGCTACCCAAAGATAGGCTGCGCACAGGGCCCAGACCGTCAGCGCCAGGGTCGACGCCAGGGTCCACCGGCGAATCAGCTCCTCCATGATGGAATCCTCTCAGGGGGGGACTGCCCCGGGGGCCAGGAATGCGAGCGAGAACGTCATCAGCGTAGGGGTTCGGGAGTTGTCTGGCCAGGCCATGGGGGTGGCGCCGGCCCAGGTTCTCCCCGTAAGGTGCTGCGTTCAATCGGACTCCCCGTCACTTGGAGCGAACCCATGTCCGGCACGCCCTTCTCCCGACCTGGCCTGCGCCGCTTCCAGGCCGGCGCTCTTCGTTTCGCAATAGTTCTTGTCGTTGCCGGGCTCGCGGCGACTCCCCTCGCTTCCGGAGCAGAAGCCCAGGAGAAGCCACCCCTCACCGTGGACGATTACGGGCCCTGGAAGAGGATCACCTCCGTGTCCCTCTCCGCCGACGGGCAGTGGATGAGCTACGTCCAGAGCCCCCTGGAGGGGGAGGACACCCTCTTCGTGAAGGCCCTGGACCGGGACGAGGCCCACGTAGTGCCCCGGGGGCAGAACCCGGCCTTCTCGGGGGATTCCCGCTGGGTAGCGTATCTCGTAGCCCCGCCGGAGCGGGAGGGTGATGCCGGTGGCGCTGCGGGCCGAGCCCAGCAACGTCCTGCGGCTGCGAGGGCCGCCGGGCCTCAGGGCAGGACCATAGTGCTGCGGAACCTGGTCTCAGGGGACTCCATCACCTTTGCCGACGTGGCCTCCTTCTCCTTCCCCGAGAACACGGGACTCCTGCTGGTGAGGAAGGGGGCCCCCGGCAGCGACGCCGGCCACACGGGGGCGGACCTGGTGGTCCACGACCTGGCCACTGGCAGCTCCCTGAACCTGGGGAATGTCTCGGACTTCGCCGTGAACGAGTCCGGCGCCCACCTGGCCTACCTGGTAGATGCTCAGGGGAGGGCCGGAAACGGCGTATACCTCATGGAGCTGGCTACCAACCGGATCATCCCTCTGGACACGGACCAACGCACCTACTCCCAGCTGACCTGGAACCAGGAGGGGAGCGGACTGGCGGTCCTGAGGGGGGAGGTGCCGGACGGTAAGACCCAGCGGGATAACGTGCTCCTGGTTCTTCGGGATGTGGCGCGGCCGTCGGCGCTTCTATCTCTGGATCCGGCCACGGCCCGGAGCTTCCCGGAAGGGTTCGTGCTGAGCGAGCTGGGAGGACTCCGCTGGTCTACGGACGGGGATCGCCTCTTCCTGGGGATCAAGGAACAGTCCGACAAGCGGGAGGAGCTGGCGGACCGGGGGAACGTGGACGTGTGGCACTGGGCCGATGTACAGGTCCAGTCCGTCCAGCAGGTGCGGGCGGCCCGGGACCGGAACCGGACGTGGAGCTCCGTAGTGAACCTGGGGCCCGGGGGCCTCTCCTTCGTCCGCCTGGCGGACGAGAGCCTTGAAACGGTTACCCAGGCCGGGGACTCCCGGTGGGGCATCGGCCGGGATCCCACCCCCTACGAGTATGAGGTGGTCTGGGGTGGGGGGCGGGCCGACTTCTACCGGGTCGACCTCGACACCGGGGAACGGGCCCTCATGGCGGAGGAGGTGGGGCGGACGGTGAGCACCTCCCTGGATGGCACCTGGTGGCTCTACCTCCGGGACGAGGAGGTGGTGGCCCGGAACGTGGCTTCCGGGGAAGAGGTGAACCTCACCCGGAGCTCGGAGGTTGACTTCATCAACCGCCGGGTGGATTACCCCTATGAGCTGCCGGCCCACGGGGCCGGGGGGTGGACCGAAGATGGCACGAGCGTGCTCCTCTACAACGAGTTTGACGTGTGGCAGGTACCTCTGGACGGAAGCCCGGCCACCAACCTCACGGCTGGCGTTGGCCAGCGGGACCGGGTCCGTTTCCGGGTGATCCGGCTGGACGGCGGCCCGGCTCGAGGCCCCGGCCGCGGCTTCGGGGCCATGGGAGCCGGGGCCGGCGAGGGGATCAACCTGGACGAGCCCCTCCTCCTGACGGCCTACGGTGAGTGGACGAAGAAATCCGGTTACTGGGAGGTGAGGAAGGATGGGAGCCCGGAGCCCCTGTTCTGGGTGGACAGATCCGTGGGGCGGCCCATGAAGGCCGAGGACGCCGACCGGATGGTCTTCACCCAGCAGACCTTCGTGGAGTCTCCGGACTACTGGGTAAGCGACACCCGTTTCCGGAATCCCCGGAAGATCACGGACGCCAACCCCCAGCAGGCCGATTTCGCCTGGAGCCCGGGGCGCGTCCTCATCGATTACGTGAACGAGCGGGGGGACACGCTTCAGGCCACCCTGGCCCTTCCGGCGGGCTATGAGGAAGGGAAGAGGTACCCCATGTTGGTCTACTTCTACGAGAGGATGAGCCAGCGGCACCACAGTTACTCCATGCCCGCCTACGACGACCGGCCCCACATGTCCACGTACGCCAGCAACGGCTACCTGGTCCTGCAGCCCGACATCGTGTATACCACTGGAAGACCTGGGTCGTCAGCCCTGGATGACCTGACGGCCTCGGTGAACAAGGCCATAGAGCTGGGCTATGCCGATCCGGACCGCATCGGTCTTCAGGGGCATTCCTGGGGCGGATACCAGTCCTCCTTTGTGGTTACCCAAACAGACCTGTTCGCCGCCGTGGTGACTGGAGCGCCGCCCACGAACCTCATCTCCTTTTATAACACCCTCTATCGGAGCACCGGCACAGTTCAGCAGGGGATCACCGAGATAGGCCAGGTGCGCATGGGTACCACGCCCTTTGAGGATTTTGAGCTCTACGTGAGCCAGTCGCCGGTCCACCACGCCCACAAGATCAACACGCCCTTCATGATCCTCCACGGGACCGCTGACGGGGCCGTGGACTGGATGCAGGGGCTGGAGTTCTACAACATGGCCCGACGGCTGGGCAAGGAAGTGATCTTTCTGTCGTACCCCGACGAGGCCCACCACCTGAACCGGAGGAATAACCAGATCGACTTCCAGATCCGGATGATGCAATACTTCGACCACCACCTCAAAGAAACCCAGCCGGCGAAGTGGATGACGGAAGGGGTGCCGCATCTGGAGAGAGACTACGCCAATCCCCGGGAGATGCTGGACGGCACCCTCTGGGGGAAGGACGGCCGGGAAGACGGGCCGTCCCGGGAGGGTCGTCGGGGGGGAGGGGGGTGAGAGCCGGGGTTGGGAGCCGGGGGTTCTCTTGCCCCGTTACCTCTCCCCCACCTCTTCCACGGCCAAGCAGGTGAGAGTTTCCGTGATGCCGGGGATGGGCTGGATGGTCTCGGACAGGAGCTGCCCCAGGTGAGCCGTGTCGTTGGCCCGGACGATGGCCACGGCATCGTAGGGACCGAAGGTCATGTTGGCCTCCGTGACGCATTCCACGCGGCGGAGGTGGCGGATCACTTCCCCGGCGGATCCGATGCGGGCGTTGATGAGGATGTAGGCTTTCATGGTTCACGATCTCCGTTGGCTCTCGAGGGTGTTAACCGCCACTGCGGAGTCTTCAGGCGGGTGGGCTCCCCTCCGGGATGGTTTGTGGGCTGCGTTCATGACCGGCTTGGACCCGAGGGCCCGAATCCGCCGGGGGCGGCCGATTTCTTGCCGCCCAGGAAGACCGACCAGTAGGCTGCCGCCACCAATACCGTTCCTCCGATGATGTTCCCAATGGTTACGGGAATCAGGTTGTCCACCACGAAGGATCCCCATGTGAGACCTCCCAACTCCAATCCCGAGGCGGCGGCGAAAGTCGGGTCGAAGGTCTTGATGAGGAGTCCCAAGGGGATGAAGTACATGTTGGCGACGGAATGCTCGAACCCCGCAGCCACGAAGGCGGTGATGGGAAAGATGATGGCTGCGATCTTGTCTACGGTGCTCCGGGCGCTGTAAGTAAGCCAGACCGCCATGCAGACCAGAGCGTTGCAAAGGATCCCAAGGGCAACGGCCTGCCAGAAGCCCAGTGCCACCTTGGTGGTGGCGATGTCCAGGGCCGTGGCGCCAACCGCTCCTCCGCCGAAGGTGTGCTGCTGGCTGGCCAGCATGAGGAAGGCGATCACGAGAGACCCCGCCAGGTTCCCCACATAGACCACCATCCAGTTCCGCATCATGCTTCGGGTGGTGACCTTCCTGCTGGCCCAGGCCATGGCGATGAGGTTGTTCCCGGTGAAGAGCTCCGCCCCTCCCACCACCACCATGATCAGCCCCAGGGAAAAAACGACCCCGCTCAGGAGCCGGGACACGCCGTACGGCCATTCGGTGGCCGTGCCGGCGCTGACGGTGGTGGCGAAGACGGCTCCCAGGGCGATGTACACTCCCGCCAGGACGGCCAGGGAGAACATGCTGGAGAAGGGGGCCTCAGCCTTGGTGACTCCCACGTACTCGGCCCTCCGGGCCATCTCGGCAGGGAGGAGGGCGTCGATTCTGGGCTCGGTGCTGATCATGGTCCTTCTCCGATTGCCATGTCTCCGGGTGAGACTCGCAACGATGATACCGAACGCGAGCAGAAGACAGAAGAGGGTTGGGGCCGGGAAGCCCCCTCCACCGGAAGGTACGAAGGAGGGTGGAAGGGAGGGAGATCCCTGGCGGTTCAAGAGGCGGCGCCGGGTCCTCCGAGGCATGCAGAAGCAGGCTCATGGACCCCCAAGGTGACAAGCGATCACAGCGGCCCTATCACGCGTCAGGTTCGGTGCTCATGGGGCCCTCAACCTGCTGGGGGAGCTTACGCGCGATCGTCGCGAGGCGAGTTGAGGGTCAATACAACCCCCGATCCCACACGCGACGGCGATCCAGGTCTACTGTGTCAGGTTGGGGGTGTCCCTGCGGTCTGCGGATGGTTCGCATTACGCCCATCCGGCATCTCCCGGGGAGACCTGGTCTTGTCGCCCGCCGTCTCTCCCCGAATCCTTGCTGAGGCTATCCGCGGTTTCGAGGGCAGCGGTTTCGAGGGCAGCGGTTTCGAGGGCAGCGGTTTCGAGACCAGCGGTTTCGAGGAGAGGCTACTACCCGGAAACACCTGTGTCTTGGTGAAGTCGGTCCGGGCGGTGGGGGTCTACCATGGAGGTTCTCCCGGCTAGGCGAAGCCTATGCCCACCGCCAGGATCACAAAGGCCAAGGCCGCAAGAAAGAGTGCGACGATGAACTTCCAGATGAACCGGGCCCAGACGGCCCACTCCACCCGGGCCACCCCCAAGGTGCCGATGAGGGCGCCTGAGGTGGGGACGATGATGTTGGTGAACCCGTCACCGAGCTGGAAGGCCAGGACCGCCACCTGGCGGGTGACGCCGGCCAGGTCCGCCAGGGGTGCCATGAGGGGCATGGTCAGGGCCGCCTGTCCCGAGCCACTCACTACGAAGAAGTTGAACACCGCCTGGAAGCCTAGCATCAGAGACGCGGAGAGGGGCGGTGCCAGATCGCCAATGAGGCTACCGGCCTGGTGGAGGAGCGTATTCAGGACCGTGGCCTCGGTGGGGGCATCGCCTCCCAGGACCAGCACGATTCCCTTGGCCATCCCCACGATGAGGGCGGCGCTCAGAATGTCGCGTGCGCCGGCGCGGAAGGAGGAGCCGATGTCGTTCACCCCCATCCCGTTCAGCTTGAACGCGGCTCCGATGACGCCGGCCACCACCCCCATGACAAAGAACTGGGTGGCGATCTCCGGGATGTAGTATTGGTGGGCGATGACGCCCCAGATGACCCAGATCACGGTGGCCAGGACGGTGAGGAGCACCAGCTTGTGACCCAACTCGAACGATGGCTCCAGGGTCTTGGCTTCCGCCATCTCCTCGGCCAGGGGGTTCGGCCGGCCGTGGAGGGGGGATCGAGTGGGGTCCTGTCGCACTCGACGGGCGTACCACCAGGTCCATGCGCCGGCAAAGAGGGTGAAGAAGGCCCACATGGCGATGCGAAACGGCGCTCCCGAGAGGACGGGCACCTCGGCAACGCCCTGGGCAATGGCGACGCTGAAGGGATTCATCCAGCTGGTGGCGAATCCGACCTGTGTGGCTACGTAGGTGATGAGGACACCCACGATGGCATCGTACCCGAGGGCCAGGACCAGAGGAACCAGGATCATGGCGAAGGCGATGGCCTCTTCCCCCATCCCGAAGACGGCGCCCCCCAGGGAGAAGAGGAAGAACATGACGGGGATCAAAAGGGCTTCTGCGCCCGACGTCTTCTTGATGACCGTCAAGATGCCCGCCTCGATGGCTCCCGTCCGGAGGACGATCCCGAAGGCGCCTCCGATGAGGAGAATGAAGGCCACCACCCCGATGGCCGCTCCCCACTTGGAGCCGGAGACCAGGCCTTCGAAAGCGTAGTTGAACAACCCCACGTCGCCGCCGGGGGCGAAGAGAGGAATCCCACGGCGGACGGGCCGGCCTTCATCGTCTCGAAGGAACTCGAAGCTTCCGGGAACCAGCACTTCTCGTTCCTGGACCGCCCCGGCGGCGTCGGTGAACTGGACGGTACTGGTCTCGAAGGAGCCTGCCGGGACCAGATGGGTGAGGACCGCCGCGAATAGGACGACGAAAAAGATGATGACGTAGGTGTCCGGTGCTCGGCCCGCCTTCATGGATTCTCCTCCAGCCGTCGTTATTCCGTGCGCCATGCCAGTCACCCACCGCCCCGGCAGGCGACCCGGGAAGAGGAAGCGGAAACAGAGTGTGCAGCTACAAGCTTCCTGGGAGATTCCATTTCACGGTGATAGGCTCTCCCCTCCCGGCCCATCGGGACGGCAACATGAAGTCCAGGCCTCGCCGTGGCAACCGATACCGTTTCAGAGCACTCGGGGGGCTTCAGGGCGAGTTGGTCCACACCGAACGGTCCTCACCGCATGCGCAGGACCTCCAGGAGGCGGTCGTAGGCGGTGATGAGCTCCCTCGCTCCGTGGGTGACGTCCATCAGGAAGATCTCAGCGCTGATCACGGTGGATCCGATATTGGCGTCGGTGAGGGCGCCCGGGGCCATGAGGTAGGCGCCGTCGCTGTGCTGCACGTAGCGGTCCTGGAGCGTGTATACGGCGGAGAGCTCCCTCACCATGTCGAAATCCATGTGCGCCAAAGCTCCTGTGGCAATGGCGGTGCTCCAGGCGGTGGTGGTGAGGAAAGGGGGCTGCCATCCGGCGAACCCTTCGAGGCCCCGCACATCATCGAAGGTCCTGACCGACCCCGCGGCGCTGAGCTCTGCGAAGAGCTCATAGAGCTCCAAGTGGTACGGCATCACGTTCCGCAGGTTCTCCCGGTTCTGCAGGATCTCCTGCTCGAAGCTGGCCAGGGCGCGCTCGGCTAGGTGTCGCTCTTGCCGAGTCTCCCACCATCCATTGAGGGCGAAGGCGAGGAGGATGCTGCCGATGATGAGGGTGGACTCCAGGAGGAGGCGGGATGCCCCTCGGCTTCGTTGCGATCTCATGGGTCGTCAGTCCCTCGGAGCGGAGGTGAAGGGTGCCGGGCCAAGGTGGAACCCTCGAGGACTCCAGGTGCCAGCGAGGACACTGAGAAATTTGAGTGGGAGGGGTGGCGCAGGGCAAGAACCGGTGGGGCTCACTCGGATTGCCCTCCTTGCACACGCATCCGGTGACCGGCTTGCTTCCCTCAGCCCACCGTCATCAGAGATGGCAGGTCGTCAGAGATGGCAGGTCGTCAGAGATCGTACGTTCCCAGGCCCATGGCCCGAGCCGCCCCGAACAGGCGCTGGTCATAGGTAGCCACACGCACCGCGACTCCCTGCTGCCGGAGGAAATCCGCCGACGCGAGGTGCAGCGCATCCAGCGTACGGACAGGAGCCGGGAATGGCGCCACCGCCCTCTCCAGCACAGGCGCGATGAGCTCGAGGATGGCGACACGCTCCAGTACCGTGCGGGCGGCTTCGCCGTGGGTAGCCATCAAATCCAGGGCGTGAAGCCGCACCCACAACTCGTACTCCAGGAGGCGGCTGGCCACCAGCGGCTCCCGCCACAGCTCGGCGGGGGGCGCCCGGTCCTCGGCCAGCAGGTGCGCGAGAGCAACGGACGTGTCCAGATAGGTCATCGATCCTGGCGGTCCTGGGCCAACTGGGCTGACAGCTGCGCGAAGGACATGACGGGCCGGCGCGCCGGGACGTCCCCTGACCCCCTTACGGGGGCCCGGAGCCATCCGGCTCGCACGGCTTCGGCCAGGAGGGCGTCCTCAAGTCGCTCGGCCCGACCCGCCCCAGGCGGGTTCAGTTCCGCCACAACCTGGTCACCGCGGGTGATCAGGACGGTCTCTCCGGCCTCAGCCATGCGGACGTACTCGCTGAGCCGGTCCTTCAAGATCTTGATTCCCACCGCTCTCATTCCAGGAAGGTAGCCACATGTAGCCACCAGGGCAAGGCGCGCATGGAATGGAGGCTGTTGGGGCGCCCGCCGGCGGCCTCCCGAAACCGGTTCGAGCCCAGGGGGGGCGATCGCCGCGCTTGCCCGCCCCCTGTGCTCCAGCCCCGGCCGGAACTCCTTCCGAATCATCCACGACACATGTAGTTGACAGGAGGAGGCACGGAGCGTACTATGCTTACTACACATGTCGTACGACCTTCAGGGAAGGGTCGTGCTACCGTCAAGGAAGGGTCTTGATGCCGCCAGGGAAGGCTTGTGCTACCGCCAGGGAAGGATCGAATCATGGAGTTCTCAGGCCGGGAGTGGGATGTCATGAATGTCCTGTGGGACCGCGGCTCCGCCACGGTCTCCGAAGTACTGGAGGCGCTGCAGGACGAGTTGGCGTACACCACGGTCCTTACCGTACTCCGGCGCCTGGAGGAGAAGGGCCACGTGCGGCATGAGCCGGAGGGGAAGGCCCACCGGTACGTCCCCCTGGTGCCCAGGGAGGAGGCCCAGGACGGTGCCGTTCAACGGTTGACCCGGAAGGTTTTCAGCAATTCCCCGGAGCTTCTCATGAGCCGCCTTCTCAGGAAGGGGACCCTCACGGAGGCCCAGCTTCGGGAGCTGCGGTCCCTGTTGGAGGAGCGACTGAAGGAGGGGGGGGAAGAATGATCACTGCCTGGATCCTTCATGCCATTCTGGTGGGGTCCCTGGCGGGAGCCGGGGCGCTGATCTTGGAGCATGTCCTACGGACCCTTGGCTCTCCCTCCCGGTGGGTGTGGGTCGGCGCCATGGTCTTGTCGGTGGGCTGGCCCCTGGGCCATTGGGCCAGGAACGCCCGGCCCCAGGCTCCTAACACTGTGGCTCCGCCCGGGGCGTCTGTCCTCGAGGCCCCGCCGGAGATTCCGGCCACGGTCATCCCCCTTGAGCCCTTGACCTTGGAAGTGGCGCCGGATTCGGTCCTCATGGAGTCTCTTCGGGAACCCCGGTCGTCATCCTGATCCCCTGCGGATGCCCCGCCCGTGTCATGGCCTGGAAATGTGGGTATCACGCCCGAACACGGCAATCACGTTGGGGGTGTGGGGCAGGGAAGGGGAGGGTGGGGAAGGGGGTGGATGGGTAAGAAGAACAGCGGACGGGGAGGGAGATGGCAGGGGTGGCGCAAGGGAATGAGAGATGGCAAGGGACCGGGTGCCTGGATACACTTCAAGGGCGTGCCGGGACCTGCATGGCCCACCGCCTCATGGCTGCCACGGCCGCGGCGCCCGAACCCTTGCTGTTTGGGGGCGGGATCTCGGTGCCCTGATGCCGAGCAGCAGGCTTTGTCTTCTGACGCGGAGTTTGGATGATGAGGCTGATGACTCTCGTGGTTCTCTTCCTCCTGGCCTCCTGCACCCCGGGGTCCGGTGATGGCGAACCCGGATTCGGCGAGCCCCGGGTGGGTCCGGCGGATATGCAGGCCCACGAGTCGGGTTCTCGGCTGCACCTGGCGGAGGCGGCAAGCTGGCAGGGTGATCTTCCTTGTGCCGACTGCGCCGGCATCCGCACCACCCTGGTCCTTCAGCCGGACGGCACGTACCGCCGGCAGGACGCCTACCTGGGTCTGGCCCCGGAGCCGGATACCCTCTTCGGGGAAATGGGGCGATGGACCCTGAGCGTGGCCGGGGACCGGATCACCCTGTACGGGAGCGGCGAGCTCCCGGGGATGTTTGCCGTATTGGCCGATGGCTCCCTCCGGATGTTGGACGAGGAGGGCCGGGAGATCGAGTCGGCCCTGCCG
>PXFI01000358.1 GCA_003564295.1 Gemmatimonadota bacterium
CCCTCCTGAGGGGCCCTCCATTCCTCCCTGAGGGTCTGGATGGAATCGGCCAGGGCATTGTGGGCTTCCACCAGAGCGATGCACCGGGCCTCATCGGCCTTGAGGCTGTCAGCCCGGACCTGCCACTCCTCTACGAGGTCGTTATACCGGTCAAAGTCCTCCAGGTAATCCCGGTAGTCGGCCTGGGGCACTCCTCCCTGGGCTGGGTCCTCGTAGCCTTCCACGACCTGGCGCAGGGAGTCCACACTCCGGTCGAACCTTAGAAAGGCCTCTTCCTCCCAGGCCAGGGCGATCTTGCAGGAATCCGCCAGGTGCCGTGCCTGGTCCAGGGCAGCCCGAAACGCCTGCATCTCGCCGACCCGGCGGTGCCGATCCAGGATGGGGCCACCGGCCAGCGTCGCCACAACCACCAGGGATGCGGCGACCATGAGGATGATCAGGTTTCTCATCCTGCAAGGGTCGGCGGTTTGCGCCCGGGACGCAAGGTGAGGGTTGCCCTGTCAAGTCGGAGGTCCTTGTGCCCCCCAACCTGCCGGGGGATCCTCAGGGGAGGAGAGCCTTGTCAAGTTGGGGGCGATGGCTCCGGCTCAGCCCCTTACGGCCCCTCCGGAGGGATGAGGGTCTTCAGGTCATCATTCAGCCCTCCTTCCCTCAGGTAAGCCAGGAGAATGCCCACGTTGGTCTCCTGGTTGAGTTGAAGGATGGGCAGCGTGTAGACGAGGTCGGCCTCCACCTCCTCCTCACCCTCCGGGACCCGGATGGCGGTGAGGCTCACCTGCTCCCCGGCGCTCAGGCGGGTAAGGTCCGTATCGGAAGCCGGCATCAGGGCCTGAAACAACCCACCGGAGCCCGCCTCCGCACTCCAGATGATGTCATCACCGGATAGGTCGCCGAAGTGGATGATGTAATGAGTCTCGCCACCCAGGGGAGGCGGCATACTCGCCCGAATCTCGAAGGCCGGGGCCATAACCAGCAGAGGATGATCGAAAGTGAACCCCAGGGAGTCGAGATTGGCCTGGTACATGGCGATCTCTTCCTCGTCCAGCTCCTGCCGGGCCAGGATCAAGGGCGCCAGGGAGAAGTGGAACACCACGTTGCCCAGCCTCGCCCGGGCCGACGTCCGGGCTCCGGCCATCTCCCCGTCCTGGCTCATGCGGAGAGGTCCAGGTGGTGACCAGGGACCGTATTCCTCTATGTTCCAGATCTCTTCAGGCTCCTCTACGAAGCGGAACTGCTCCTGGCGTTCGGTGGCCCGGGCCGCGTCACACACGGGGCTGGTCGTATTGGCGCAGGCTTCCAGGACGACGCTACGCACCATTACGGCGCCAAAGCACGGTTGGGCAGCGAGCTCGATATCAGCCCCGGCTCTGGCCTTCTCGTCGAGCTCGGACGATACCTCCACCATGGTGGCCCGGATCCTGTCCAGCAGGAGGTTCCGGGCCTCCCTGCGTTCCTCCCGAAGGGCGTCCTGGGGGTCGGCCAGGTATCTGACGGCCAGGGCGCTGTCTGCCGAGAACCAGCGGACCACGGCGTCCTCCAGTGGGTCTGTCCGGTCGAAAGGCGCGGCTTCCTCGCGACTCTCCAGGGCCATGGCCACCCCCAGGGCGTTGAGCCGTTCCAGGCGCAGGAAGTAGGGCTCGAGAGAGGCGTCCAGCTCCGCCAGGCGCGCCAAACTCTCCACGCAGGCCCGGGAGCGAGCGGTCTCCACCGCCACCAGGCGATCAGGTAACTCCTCCTGGGCTTCCAGGGCCATGGGAAGGAGGAGGACCAGAAAGAAGAGAGGGATTGCGGAGGATTTCAAGGGATACTCCGGTCAAATGTTACCCGGAAGAGGCACAGCTCGCGGCTGCGGGCGGCCCACTCCGGTTCCATGATCGCGACGGCTGCGAGAGCTCCGCCGCCGAAGAATAAACGACATACATACAGTATGATAGCGAAATTCCAGGTGGGAAGGTTCCCCTCCGGTCTGCGAACAGAGACTGGCCCACCGACGGGAGCAAGGTAGCCGGTCAAGGCGCCCGGCCGAAGCCCTGGCGGCCGGGGTCTTGCCGATCCCAGTCCCCTCCTCTATGTAATTCCGCACGACAGGGGCTCTGGGTCGTCAGGACCCCCGGGCCTCGCAGGAGCTCGTCGGTCCAACCCTGACCCCGGCCGCCAGGAGTCCTTGATGCCCCAGGCAGAGTTCCGACCCTTCCCGTCCACGGAGGGCGTTATCCGCTGCGGTTCCTTCAGCGTGGAGGATCTGGCGGATCGCTACGGCACGCCCCTCTACCTGTACGACTTCGACTTCATCCGAACCCGCGTCCGGACCTTTCGGGAGGCCTTCCAGGACACAGGTCTCCTTCTGGCCTACTCGGTTAAGGCCAACGGAAACCTGGGCCTCCTGAGCCGCCTGGGGACGCTTGGGGTCGGGGCCGACATCGTGAGCGGCGGCGAGTTGTTCCGGGCTCTGCAGGCAGGAATCGGGCCGGGGAAGGTCGTGTTCGCCGGGGTGGGGAAGACCGAGGAGGAGCTCAGAGCGGGTCTGGAGGCCCAGATCTACTCCTTCAACGTCGAAACCGTGGAGGAGCTTCACCGTCTGGAGGAGATGGCCAGGGAGCGGGGGGGGCGGGCGCCCTTCGGCATCCGCATCAACCCCGACATCCTCTCCCCGACTCCACACGAGTACACCCGCACGGGTCACGCCGAGTCCAAGTTCGGCCTCCCCGTGCAGGTGGCGGTGGAGCTTTACCGTTGGGCCGCCACCCGTCCCCATCTCCATGCCCGGGGCATCGACGTGCACATCGGGTCCCAGATCGTGGAGCAGGCGCCGTACAAGCGAGCCCTCATGTCGGTCTTGGAGGTGGTCCATCTCTTGAGGAAAGAGGGGATCCAACTGGAGTACCTGGACCTGGGCGGCGGGTTCGGTATTCCCTACGACGGGGAGAGCATGGACATCCGGGCCTTGGGGCGGGAGCTGACACCCCTGCTGAAGGATTCGGAGCTTCGGCTGATCCTGGAGCCCGGGCGCTCGCTGGTGGGGGAGGCGGGTCTCCTGGTGACCAGGGTCTTGGGCCTCAAGGTTGCCGGAGCCAAGACGTTCGTCATCACGGACGCCGGTATGACAGATCTCCTGCGGCCCAGTCATTACGGGGCCTACCACGGGATCCGGCCGGTGGTGGAGGTGGAGAACAGGGAGGTGGGGGTTGTGGATGTTGTGGGACCTGTTTGCGAGACGGGGGATTTCCTGGCCCTGGACCGGGAGATGCCTCTCCCCGGACCAGGGGAGCTGCTGGGGATTGAAAACGTCGGGGCCTACGGGTTCGTTATGTCCTCCAACTACAACGCCCGGCCCCGGCCGCCGGAGGTCATGGTGGACCGGGATGAGGTGTTCCTGATCAGGGAGCGGGAGACCTACGGGGATCTGGTGAGGGGAGAGGTCATCCCGTAGCCACGGCCTCCGCCTCGATCTCGAGGAGCATGTTCTGCTGGTTGGCTCGGACACCCGGTGGTCGGCCGGGCTCCCTCGGCCGGGGGTCAGCCGGGTTCCCCGCCCGGAGGTCCCCTTGGGTCGATCCGGACCTCCCGGAATCTCACGTTTACGTCTTCCCAGACCTCGTACATGAAGCCGGGTTCGTTTCCGTGGACTTCCACAAACGTGAGGAGATCCTCGGGAGTGAGGTTCAGGGACTCGAGTATGCTGTCCCGTGCCTCCAAGGGCATCTGGCCGTCCGGATAGCGGACCGAGGCGGCACGGAGCTGGACGTAGGCCTCGATGAACATCTCCCGTGAGATAGCCTGGTCCGAGTCCCGGCGGGAGTCGCCAAGGGAGCAGCCGGCGGCCGAGAGGACCAGGAGGAAGGCTGAGGCGATAAGCATCGGGCGCGGTGGTCGCACTGGGAATCCGGTGAGCGTGGGCAAACAGGGCAGCCGCCCCCCAACCAGGGGGCGACAGGGAGATCGTCTGCATGGTCCGACCTGAACCTGGGGGCGGCTTGTCGCTTCAGAAAGCTGACACCCGCCTATCTCGAAAGGTGATGGCGCCCGGCCAAGGGTGTCAAGGTGGGCCGAGCCCGGGAAGTTGCCCGAGCGGAGCCTTGCCCCATTTCCCGGGCCGCGCCTAACTTTGCTCCTTCCTCCTGCGCCCTGCGGAGCCTCTCGACCGGAGATACACACGACCATGCGCCAATTCCCGAAGGTATTGCCCTTATTGACCTTGTCTGCGCTGCTCCTCCTGCCCTCGTCTGCGACAAGCCAGGAGATTCCCTCCCCGTCCCAGGTCCTGGGATACGAGCTGGGAGAGCGTTTCACGCCGGTGGCCGGTGTGGCCGATTACTTCAACCGTCTGGCCGGCGCCAGCGATCTGGTTTCGGTGCATCCCTATGGAGAGACCCATGAGGGACGCCCCCTCATCCAGGTCCTGGTGGCCTCCCAGGCCCACCGAGCCCGCCTGGAAGAGATCCTGGATCGGAACCGGGAGCTAACCGACCCCGAAACGTCCGAGGCCAGGGCCCGGGAGATCGTGAGCACCAATCCGGCGGTGGTCTATCTCGCCTACGGAATCCACGGCAGCGAGAGCTCTTCGCCTGAAGCCGCCCTCTGGTCGGCCTGGGATCTGGCCAGCGGCGCCGCCGACGTGGCCTGGGTATTGGATTCGTTGGTTGTGATCATCGATCCGGTCCTGAATCCCGACGGCCGGGACCGGTACGTGAATTTCTTCCGGCAGGCCGTGGGGGCGGAGCCCAACCCCGACCGGAGCACGCTGGAACACAGCGAGCCCTGGCCCGGAGGCCGTCCCAACCATTACCTCTTCGACCTGAACCGGGACTGGGCATGGAACACCCAGCTCGAGACCCGCTTGAGACTGGGCACCTGGAGCCGCTGGAGCCCGCAGGTCCATGTGGACTTCCATGAGATGGGCTACAACACCAGCTACTTCTTCTTCCCTCCGGCCGAGCCCATCAACCCCATCTATCCCGACCACATCCTGTCCTGGGCGGACCGGATCGGCAGGGGAAACGCCCGGGCTTTCGATGAGCGGGGTTGGATGTACTTCACTGCCGAGAGCTTCGACCTCTTCTACCCGGGCTACGGCGATTCCTGGCCCTCCCTCCTGGGGGCCATCGGGATGACCTACGAACAGGCGGGCGGTGGGGCTGCCGGGCTCGTCGTGGAACGGGCCGATGGCTCACTGCTCACCCTCTATGACCGGGCCTCCCGACATCGGGTGGCGGGCAATGCCACTCTCCGGACGGCGGCGGAGGGGAAGACCGATCTACTGCTGGGGTTCGCATCCTTTCACCGCAACATCGATGAGGGGATTCCCGACATCGTCCTGGTCCCGGGATCCGATTCGGAGCGGGCCCAGGCCCTGGTGGACTTCCTGAAGCGGCAGGAGATCCGGGTGGAGCGTGCCACCGAGAGCTTCAGGGCGCAGGCCCGTCCCCACCCCGGCTTCAGCTCCCGGCAGTCCTTTCCCGAGGGTAGCTTCCTGGTCCGGGCCAGGCAGCCGCGGGGCCGCCTGGTCGGCGCCCTGCTCATGTCCGATCACGCTCTGGACGCCGAATCCTCCTATGACCTCTCGGCCTGGTCACTGCCGTATGCCTACGGCGTGGAGGCCCACTCCGTGACGGGGAGCTTGGGGGGCTCCTTTGAGCCTGTGGGCGAGCTTTCCCGTCCGGTTGTCGGGCCCCGCCCGGAACGCGTCTACGGCTACCTGATGACCCCCGGCTTCCAGGGTACGCCGGCCCTGGTGCAGTTCCTGAAAGACGGGGGGCGGGCCTATGCACAGCCCGACACCTTCCGCATGGACGGTGTCCTCTACCCCATGGGGACCCTCTTCCTGTCTCGGGAGAGGAATCCCGAGCTTGACCGGCAGGTGAGAGATGCCGGGCTGGAGCCCTTCCTTGTGCCCGTGTCCACGGGCCTCACACAGACAGGACGGGATCTGGGAACGGGGAGAGCGGGCTTCGTCACCCTTCAGAAGGTGGGGCTCTTCGGCGGACAGGGGCTGAGCTCCGGGTCCTATGGCGCCCACTGGTTCTTCCTGGAGCAGAAGCTCGGCCTTCCCTTCAACCGTCTCCCTCTTTCCTTCATCAGTCCCGACAATCTGGCGGACTACGACGTCCTGGTGATGCCGGAGGGGTTCGGCCGGCCTTCGGATCAGCAGGCCGACGCCCTACGCGAGTGGGTCCGGGCCGGGGGTACGCTGGTGGCGGTGGGTAGCAGCGCCCAGACCCTGGGCCGCGCGCTGGGGGACGTGGAGATGCGTACGGAGGAGCGGGAGACGCTGGACCGGGAGGAGCGCCTCGCCCGAGCCCTCCGGACCCGTGAGGAACGCCGGAGCGATCGCTGGGAGCGGATGGTTCCCGGTACCATCCTGAAGGCCAGCCTCGACCCGGGTCATCCCCTGGCCTCCGGCGCCAGCTCCGATGGGCTGGAAGGGGAACTATTCGTTCTGACCAGGGGTCGCTCCTTCGAGCCGAAGGAGGAATTCGAGTCCGTGGTGTTCTTCCCCGAGGGACCCGAGCGGGCTTCAGGGGTAATCTCCGAGGTAAGCCTGGAGCGCATGGCCCAGAGCACCTGGATGGCGGAAATGGGGCTCGGCCGGGGTAAGCTTGTCCTCTTCGCCGAGGATCCCCTCTTCCGGATGTTCTGGTACAGCGGATTCCAGCTCTACAGCAACGCCGTCCTTCTGGGTCCGGCCTTCTGAGGTAGTCCCGGGGGGGCGGGACGGCAGCGCGGGTGGCATCCTGCCGGGGCGGCCTGAGCGGGTGCGTTGGCGAGGGGGCGGGAAGGCAGCCCGCGCCGGGACGGGAAGACGAGGGTCGAGTCCAGAGAAGTAAGGAGCGCAGGGTGTCCATGACCAAGGAAGGATCACGGGTTTCAGCAGGGTCGAAGGTCTGTTTGGGAGGGCTGCTCCTGGTCCTCCTCGCCACGGGGTGCGCCGTCAACCCGGCCACCGGGAAGCGGCAGTTCACCCTCATCACCGAGGCCCAGGAGATCCAGATGGGCCGGCAGGCCGATCCCGACATCGTCGGGGCGTTGGGTCTCTACCCGGACGAGTCCCTGCAAGCCTACGTCCGGGAGCTGGGTGACCAACTGGCGGCCGTGTCCGAGCGTCCCAACCTCCCCTGGACCTTCCGGGTGCTGGATGACCCCCTCATCAACGCCTTCGCCCTGCCGGGGGGCTTCATCTACGTGACCCGGGGCATCATGGCCTACCTGGATTCGGAAGCCGAGCTGGTGGGCGTCCTGGGCCACGAGATCGGCCACGTGACGGCCAGGCACTCCGTGAGCCGCATCAGCCGCGCCCAGCTGGCCCAGCTCGGGCTGGGCGTGGGGATGATCCTGGCCCCCGAGCTCCAGCCCTTCGAGGGACTGGCCGGCGCTTCCATGCAACTCCTCTTCCTCAAGTTCAGCCGGGACGACGAGCGGGAGGCTGACGTCCTGGGGGTGCGTTACATGAGCCGGGCCGGATACGATCCGACCCAGTTGAGCGAGGTCATGGCCATGCTCACCCGCGTGACCTCCGAGGAGGTGGGGCCCCGGGGGCCCGAGTGGCTCTCCACCCACCCCAACCCGGAGAACCGGGAGGGGTTGATCCTGGAGGAGGCCGCCCGGACGGAGGTGTCGCGAGACCCTCCCCTGGTGGCCCGTGAGGCCTACCTCAGGCGGTTAGACGGCATGATCTATGGGGAGAACCCCCGAGAGGGATTCTTTCGGGAACAGGTCTTCCACCACCCGGACATGGCCTTCTCCCTGGACTTTCCCCAGGGATGGAGGACCGCCAACTCCAAGCAGGCAGTCCAGGCCCTGAGTTCCCAGGAGGATGCCCTCCTGGTGCTCACCCTGGGCGAGGGCGCCACACCCCTTGCGGGTCTGAGGAGCTTCCTGGCCGAAGAGGGGATGCAAGGTGGTACCATTTCCGAGGCTCCCGTGAACGGTATCCCGGCGGCGGCGGCGGATTTCCGGTTCACCTCCAGCGACGGGACCCTGGACGGGAGGGTGGTCTTCCTCCAGCACCGGGGTACCCTCCTTCGCTTCCTGGGATACGCTCCTTCTTCGGCCTGGCCGGCCCGCCGGGGAGCCGTACGGGCCTCGCTGGAGAGCTTCCGCCCCCTCACGGACCGGCGCTTCCTGGACGTGCAGCCCGCCCGTCTCAAGGTGCTCACCCTGCCCCGTTCGGCGAGCCTTTCCTGGGTCCTGGAGCAGGAAGGCGCCAGCCACCGCATGGAAGAGGTTCGCCGACTGAACCGGCTGGAGGGGAACCCCCCCCTTCCCGCCGGCCACATGCTGAAGATTCCCGTTGGAGGAGCGCTGCCAGAGGACCTGTGATCCCATTCTGCAGGAGGCTTGCTTCGCCATGTTGAGCCCTGAACGCCTCACGGTCAAAGCCGCCGAGGCCATCCAAGGCGCGGCCCAGGAGTCCCGCAGGCGAGAACACGCCCAGATCGAAGGCATCCACCTCCTCCATGTGCTCCTGGAGCAGAAGGAGGGGATCGTCGTGCCCGTCCTGCAGAAGCTCGGTGTCTCCGTGACCATGATCCGGGAGCGACTCCAGGGTGTGCTGCAATCACGGGCACGGGTTACCGGAGGGGGCGATCCGACTCTTTCCCGGGACCTGAACCGGGCCCTGGACGTGGCGGATTCGGAAGCCCGGGAGCTGGGAGACGAGTACATCTCCACCGAGCACTTCCTGCTGGGGCTGGCGGAGGAGAAGGACGACGCAGGGGAGATCCTCCGGGGGGTCGGGGCCGGCAGGGAGGCGCTCCGGGAGGCCATGGAGGGAGTCAGGGGCTCCCATCGGGTCACGGACCAGACACCGGAAGATACCTACCAGGCCCTGGCCCGCTTCAGCCGGGACCTGACGGAGGCGGCCCGCCTGGGCAAGCTGGATCCCGTCATCGGCCGGGACGAGGAGATTCGCCGGGTGGTGAAGGTTCTGGCCCGGAGGACCAAGAACAACCCGGTCCTCATCGGGGAGCCGGGGGTGGGGAAGACGGCCATCGCAGAGGGTCTGGCCCAGCGGATCGTGGCCGGGGACGTGCCCGTCTCCCTTGCCAACAAGAAGCTGGTGGCTCTGGACATCTCGGCCATGCTGGCCGGGGCCAAGTACCGGGGGGAGTTCGAGGAGAGGATGAAGGCGGTCCTCAAGGAGATCGCCGAAGGAGAGGGCCGGTTCATCGTCTTCATGGACGAGCTCCACACCATCGTGGGAGCCGGGGCGGCGGAGGGAGCGGTGGACGCCGGGAACATGCTGAAGCCCATGCTGGCTCGGGGCGAGCTGCGCATGGTGGGAGCCACCACCCTGGACGAGTACCGCAAGCACATCGAGAAGGATGCTGCCCTGGAGCGCCGGTTCCAGCCCGTGTTCGTGGCTCCCCCCTCCGTGGAGGACACGGTGGCCATCCTCCGGGGGCTCAAGGAGCGGTACGAGGTCCACCACGGGGTCCGCATCAAGGACGACGCCCTCATCGCCGCGGCCCGCCTCTCGGATCGGTACATCGGGGGGCGCTTCCTGCCGGACAAGGCCATCGATCTGATCGACGAGGCCGGGAGCCGCCTCAGGATCGAGATCGACTCTCTCCCCCAGGAGATCGACGAGGTGGAGCGGCGGATCATCCAGCTGGAGATCGAGAAGCAGGCCCTCTCCGGGGAGGAGGACCCGGGCGCCCGGGAACGGATGCAGGGGATCGAGGAGGAGCTGGCGGTCCTCAGGGAGGAAAGCGCCGGGATGAAGGCTCGCTGGCAGAGCGAGAAGGAGGCCATCACCCGGATCCAGAACCTCAAGGAGAAGATCGACGAGCTCAAGCTGGAAGCTGAGCGGGCCACACGTACCGGAGACCTGAATCGGGCGGCGGAGCTCCAGTACGGGGAAATTCCCGGAACGGAGCAAGCCCTGGAGGTGGCCGAGCAACGCCTGGCGGAGCTCCAGGAGGAGGGGAAGTTCCTCAGGGAGGAAGTGGACGCCGACGACATCGCCCAGGTGGTGGGGGAATGGACGGGGATCCCGGTGAGCCGTCTCCTGGAGTCGGAGCGAGAGCGTCTCACCCACCTGGAAGAGCTCCTGGGCAAACGGGTGGTGGGCCAGGGTGAGGCCATCCGGGTCGTCTCCAACGCCGTCCGGCGTGCCCGGGCCGGACTCCAGGATCCGAACCGGCCCGTGGGCTCGTTCATCTTCCTGGGTCCCACCGGGGTCGGCAAGACGGAGACGGCCCGAGCCCTGGCGGAGTTCCTCTTCGACGACGAGAGGGCCATGGTAAGGATCGACATGTCGGAGTACATGGAGAAGCACGCCGTGGCCAGGCTCATCGGGGCTCCCCC
>PXFI01000157.1 GCA_003564295.1 Gemmatimonadota bacterium
CGGATGTACCATTCCTCACGATCCATGAGCTCGCTGGAGCGCACCCCCAGCTCCCGCCAGGCCTCCCAGAACGTCTCAGCGTCCAGATGGTCCAGTTCGAAGCCTCCCGCCTCGCCCAGTACACGATCCAAGGCCGCATTCACCGTCGTGACGAAGAGGTCTTCCTTGTCCTCGAAATAGTAGTAGAGCGAGCCCTTGCTCAGCCCCCCCGCCTCGATGATCCGGCTCAACGACGCACCCGTGTAGCCTCGCTCCACGAACTCCACCGCCGCTGCGGCCAGGATC
Source organism: Gemmatimonadota bacterium (assembly GCA_003564295.1). Taxonomy (GTDB): domain Bacteria; phylum Gemmatimonadota; class Gemmatimonadetes; order Longimicrobiales; family Gaopeijiaceae; genus PXFI01. The sequence goes on from PXFI01000157.1 coordinate 286, forward strand.
CCCTCCCGCCGCTGCGCATCCAGGTTCTCGAATCGACTGCGCGCCATCTAGACCCCACTCCCGAACTGCTCGGTTAGACCGTACGGTCGAACTATACGGTACAGACGACGGCGGTGTCAAGGCTCGGGACCGAGCCTTGGGGCGGGGGCCCTATCGGAAGAAAGCTATCCGGGGGGTACGGCTTTCTCAGAAGCCCGGCCACCGGCCCTGTGGGCCGGACGAAATCGGAAGAAACGGGGCCCGCTTGAGGCCTGTTTCTTAGAAGGAGGCTGGGCCGCTGGACCTTTTCCGTTCTTTCGCGGGCCCATGGCGAGGATGTCCAGGGTGGCCTGGGGAAGGCCGCAAGAGAGGGTGGCCAGGAAGGCCTGGGGAGGGCTGTGGGGGTAGCTCCCACGTTCGGCAACCCCCGCTGTTCGGCGCCTCTTGCGAACTGCATCCCACTGGTTCGGCAACCCCCGCTTTATCGGCAACTGAGGGCGGGGGCGTGAGTGAGGAAGGTTAGCGAGCTGTCCTGGCGCTGGCGAGAATCCGATTGAGCCGGAGGTTGGGGATTCGCTCGAAGTGGCGGAGGTTCCCTGTGACGAGTTCGAGGTCGTGAAACATGGCTGTTGCCGCGATCTGCAGGTCAGCGTCCGGGAGGATGTTCCCGCCCCGCTCTAGATCGGCCCGGATCATGCCGAAGACGCGGGCGACGGCGAGGTCGTAGGGGAGGATCGTCACGGCCGGAAGTACCCGCGACTCGATGTTCTCCAGGTGGCGTTCTTTAGCGGCAGAGCGATAGGCGCCCTTGAAGAGTTCACCGACGGTCACGGCACTTGTGAACTGGTCCTCCCGAGGGACGGCCTTGAGCCACTCTACGTACGGCTTGCGGGGTCTGGGACGGAGTAACTCAGAGATCGCGTCCGTATCGAAAAGGTAGGCCACGGTGATCAGTCGAGGGCCGGGGAGGTACGACTACCCGTTCTAGAGGATGTCTCCAGAATGCGAACGAGATCATCTGAGTCCTCCCAGCCGCCTGCGACGCTAGCGAGCCCCCCCTCGGGACCGGCGGCGCGAAGGCGTTGAAGTGTCTCGAGTTCCTCAGGGCCGACGATGGCAGCGACCGCCTGGCCGTGGCGGGTGATCACGACGGGCTCACCGTGCTCTGCGGCCCGAATGTACTCGCTGAGCTTCGCCTTGACCTCGGAAACGGTTCGGTTTGACATGATCAACCTCCAGCGAGAATATAGTCAAAAGGACTATAATAACCACAATCCTTGGGGTCAAGGTCTGAGGAGCGACTGGCAGCCCTCAGCAGCCGATAACACACGGGTGCCGCTTCCGCTCGCTGCGCTCGCTCCAGTGAAACATGGCCCTATGGTGTTTAGGGTGTGTGCGCAGTACTGATGTCTCTGGGCAAATGGGTGCCCCGGGACGTACGTGTGGTTGGGCCACGTCGGCACCCTAGAACGTTCGGCGCCTCTTGCGAACTGCATCCCACTGGTTCGGCAACCCCCGCCACCCGCCAGCCTTTGCGAACCGCTCAATCCGGGCCCGGCCCGGGAAGAGCCCCCCAAACTGACAACCTGGTCCCGCGGGTTGGACGCCTGTCGGGTTCGCCGTCTATATGACCCCTAAACTGCCCGAGGACCCGCAGGGGAGGAGGGCCCTGGCGAGTTAGGGGTCTATCTGACCCCCAATCCGGCTAGCGATTCCCAGCACTGTCCAGCGTGTCAGATTGGGGATGATAATCCTTGCTCGCCCCCTTCCATGGGGGTAACGGGCCCGCTCCCCTCCTCCCGGTGGGGGTGGCGGTTCCTCCTCTCCCCTGCGCCCTCCGCTACAAGGACTCATCCGAGTTCGGGTATGTGTTTCCGGGTAAGTCGTGGGTCGGGCGGGAGTGCCGGGGTTCCAGGTACTCCGTTGGGCCGGGCGGGAATCCCGGAATTCCAGGTGTTCCGCTGGGTCGCCCGGCGCCGGCACGGCGCCTGCCTCACCGGCGCGGAGGCACCTCCTCGCGCTGCAGATCAGGCGGAAAACCGTCACCCCTGAATGGCTCTCCAGAACAACCACAGCAGCCCGGCCCACAGGAGCACCAGGACCAGGAGCACCACCAGAAGGGCCACGATCGGCCGTTTCACGTACCGGACAAGGAAACGGGCGGCCCGGGCCTCCGTATCGGTCCGGACCTGGGCCGGGAGCCGCCGCACCACCGCCGCCACTCCCCACGGAACCAGGAGGGCGTCGTCCAGGAGGCCCAGCAACGGGACCACCACCGGAACCAGGTCCACGGGGCTGAGGAGGTAGAGGAGGACGGCACTTCCGGCCAGCTTGAGACGCAAGGGCGTGCCAGGGTGGCGGAGGGCGAACGCCATGACGAGGAACTCCCTCCGGAATCGGAGGAAGCGGGTCCGCAGGCGAGCCGACAGGGTAGCCATGGGGATGAATCATGGGGTGCCGGCGCCATTTCGGACAGGAGGGCGGTGGGCGCGACAGACCTCTCGGACCATCCCTTCCACCGGAACCTTCGGCCGGAGGCCAGTGGCAAGGGCTCTCGGGAGAGTCACACCGGCGACGGGATCACCGGTTCCCCTCCCGCGCTCCCTTCCTCCCCACCTTGCCGAGCCCTGCCGAGAATACCCACCTTTCTTCGCGAGACCACGGTCCCCGAGGGTGCTTCTCCTTCCCACCCTCCTTCCACTACCCACAAGGATCGGCGAGCCATGCCTGCCTCTCCCCCGGTGCTGTCCTCCTTCTCGCGACGCCCCACCGCCTCCATTGCCGTGGGGCTCCTGGTGGCACTATTCGGCTTCTCCCCAGCCCCTTCTCTCCTGGCCCAGCAGTCGGTCCTGGAGACGAGGGATCCCCTTCAGGCCCAGGACGAGGACTTCGCCCGGGCCGTGGCGGAATGGACCACCAGGCCCGAGTTCATGAGCCCCCTGGTGGATCATCTGCCGAGGGTGGAGGGAATGCCGTCCCCCAAGGACATCCTGGGCTACCACATCGGCGCCCCCAAGAAGCTCACGTATTACGAGGACATCCTGAGCTTCTACGAGGCCCTGGCCGCCGCTTCCGACCGGGTGCAGATCCTGCCCATCGGCACCACCGACGAAGGCCGTGAGCTGGTGGTGGTGTTCGTGGGCTCCGAGGAGTCCATCCGAGACCTGGATCGGCACCGCCGGGACCTGGCGAGGCTGGCGGACCCCCGGGAGCTCAGCGAGGAAGAGGCCCGAGCCGTCATTGCCGGCACCAAGCCCATCTACCACGTGATCGGGGGGCTCCACGCCGCAGAGACCGGCCCCCCGGAGATGCTCATGGAGCTGGCCTACCGCCTGGCGGTGGAGGAGTCACCCCTGGTCCGCCAGATCCGGGACAACGTCATCGTCTCCCTCACCCCGGTGGCGGAGCCCGACGGGAGGGACCGGTACGTGGACTGGTACTACCGCTACCTGGTGGACATCGAGGACGAGAACGAGCGCCTCCCCGGGCCGCCGTACTGGGGCAAGTACGTCTTCCATGACAGCAACCGAGATATCAACTACTCCCAGGCCAGCCTGAGGCCGCTCCTGGATTGGTACCTGGAGTGGCACCCTCCCATCATGCACGACCTGCACGAGTCCATCCCCTTCCTGTACACCTACAGCGGGGCGGCACCCCAGAACCCGGACCTGGACCCCATCCTCTTCGGCGAGCTTCCCTGGTTCGCCAACTACGAGATGGCCCAGATGACCAAGTACGGCATGCCGGGGGTTTGGACCCACGCCTTCATGGACGCCTGGTCCCCGGGATACTTCGCCTCCATGGCCTACAACCACAACGGCCTCATGCGCATGTACGAGATCTTCGGAAACGCGGGGGCCACCACCATGATGCGGGATCTTTCGGGAAGCCGAGGACGCACCTCCCGGGAGTGGTACCGCCCCCTGCCCCCCTACGAGACCGTCCTCTGGTCCATGCGGAACAACACGAATTACATGCAGACCGGAGTCCTCCTGGCCCTCCAGCTCACCGCCAGCTTTCCCGAGACGATCCTGGAGAACTTCTACCGGAAGAGCCGCAACTCCGTGGAGGAGGGTGAGACGAAGACGCCCCACGGATACGTGATCCCGGCGGGCCAGCGAGACATGACGCGGGTGACGACACTCGTGGATTTCCTTCGCATCCAGGGCATCGAGGTGGGACGGGCCACCCGAACCATCGAGCTCGCCGGTGACACCTTCCCCTCTGGCTCCTACGTGGTCAAGCGGAACCAGCCTTACGGTCGCCTGGCCCACATCCTCCTCCAGGTCCAGGAGTTCCCGGACCCCAGCCTGCGGACCTATGACGACAGTGGCTGGACCATGGGCCTCATGCTCCATGCCGACGTGGTGCCGGTGGACGATCGGGCCATCCTGGAGGTCGCCGTCTCACCGGTGGAAGAAGCAGTTCTGGAAGGAGCCGTCTCGGGCGTGCGGTCCCCGGCCGCGTACGCGGTGGCCCACTTCGGCTCCACCCACATGATCACCCTGCGGTACCGCCTGGGAGACCTTCCGATGCGGGCTGCCAGGGAGCAGTTCCAGGCCGGGGGCGTGACCATGCCGGCGGGCTCCTTTCTCATCCCCACCTCCGACGCTGCCCACCGCATCCGGGAGGAGGTGGAGGCTCTGGGGCTGACGGCTGTGGGGCTCCCGGAGGAGCCGCAGGTACCGACCCGCACGCTGGACCTTCCCCGCATCGCCATGTACAGCGTGTGGGGGAGAACCCAGGATGTGGGCTGGGTGAGGTTCTCTTTCGACCAGTTCGAGGTTCCCTACGACCTGATCTTCAAGGAGCGGGTCCGCCAGGGGAACCTCCGATCCGACTACGACGTCATCCTGCTCCCCAACCAGGGCTCGGACGGCAAGAGCATCGTGTTCGACATCGCCCCCCGGGACGAGCCCCTGGCCTACACTCAGACCGACGAGTACCGGTTCCTGGGGATGTACGGATCTTCGGAGGACATCACGGGAGGGATGGGGTTGGAGGGGGTCCTGGAGCTCCACAGGTTCCTGGAGGAGGGCGGCCTCATCATCACCCTGGGCAACGCGTCCACGCTTCCGGCTGACTTCGGCCTCGCCCGGGACATCAACGCCTCCCGGCCCTCCGGGGAGTTCTACGCGCCCCGGCCCATCGTGGAGGCCGAGATCACGCAACCCGGGCACCCCATCTTCTACGGGTACGACAAGACCAGGATCCCCGTGAAGTACGCCAACGGACCCTTGCTCCAGGTGCCCAGGAGAGTCCAGGACGAGGTGGTGATGATGACGTTCGTGGGCGGCCAGGCCGGGGTCCTGAGCGGGCTCATGAACGGGGCCGATCAGATCCGGGACCGCCCCGCCATCGTGAACCAGGAGGTGGGCCGGGGACGCCTCCTCATGTTTACCACCAATCCCGTGTATCGGTGGCAGAACCACGGGGAGTTCAACATGGTGTTCAATGCCTTGCTGAACTTTGATGACCTGGGCGTGACGGAGCCCGAGGCGGACTCAGGCGAACCGTAGGCGGGGGCGCCCGGGCCGTAGGCAGCGGGGCCGGAGTCGGCAGCGCCGGACACGCCGACTCCGTACCCCGTCGCTCTCAGGGGATGAGGGCCAGCTTCCCCACGGTCTGACCCGACTCGATCCGCTTCTGGGCCTCGGCGGCCTGGGCCAGGGGCCACCTCTCCACCGGCAGTGGGACCAGGACTCCTGAAGAGAACCGCTCCAGGAGCCAGAGCATTCCTTCCCGAAGGGTCGGGGCCCGGGACTGGAGATAGCTGAGGTTCGCCGCCATGACGCTCCGGTTCTGCCCCGACATCTTCAAGGGGTTGAAGCGGGGCGTCCGGAACCAGTCCCGGGCCAGAGCGAGCCAGTTCACCCGCCCGGTCCGGGGCAGCATGCTGTGGAATCCGTACACCACCAGCTTCCCGCCGGGGGCCACATGGGCATAGCTCTCGGCCAGGGTGGCGACGCCGTTGGCGTCGAAGACAGCCTGGTACCCGCCGGGAGACAGACGCTCTGCCGCCGGCCAGAGGGGCTCCCGGGACTTGTCCACGACCTCCGAAGCTCCCATGGCCAGGGCATGCTCCACCTTGTGGGAGGCCCCCACGACCCCCACCACCCTGGCCCCGGCCAATCGGCCTACCTGAAGGAGGGCCGACCCCACCCCACCGGCCGCGGAATGGACGAGCCACGTCTCTCCGGGCTCCGGGTGGACCTGCCGGTGCACCATCCACCAGGCGGTGAGGAAGACGGTGGGGACCGTGGCTGCCTGGACGGGCTCGAGGTTTGCAGGGCGGGGAAAGACCCCGAGGGCGGGGATCCTCAGATGGCTCGTGTATCCATGAAAGAGGCTCACCCCCAGCACGTCGTCCCCTTCCCGGATGTCCTCCACCTCCGGCCCCACCGCCACCACCCGCCCCGCCACCTCGAAGCCCGGGGTGATGGGGTAGCCGTGGAGCTTCTTGGCCGAAGCGTAGAGCCCCATGCGGATGACGCCGTCGGCGTAGTTCACCCCGCAGGCCTCGCAGGCGATAACCCCCTCCCCCGGGCCCGGGACCGGATCGGGCTCCTCTACCAATTCCAGGGAGTCGTAGCCCCCGGGTTTGTGGATGACGATGCGTTTCATGGCGGATCTCCCGGCCTTGGATGAGCTGACCCCGGCTCCAGGATGGCGAAGATGAGAGAATCTCACCACTCGCCCGGTGGATGAGGATGGTGGCAGAAACCTGAGCGAGAAACTCTCCACCGAATCGGTCCAAGTCCACTACCGCCCCGGCGAGCCACGCTCCCGTCTTTGGTCTACTGCCTACCCTCCCCGTCCCGGCTTACGCCTACGCTGAAGCTCGCGGGCGCCGCCTCCGATGGCGGCCCATACATCCATGCGCCCACGTCGTCGTGGAATGCCATGTTGACTCTGTTACCGCCGGGCGTCTCCTCCTCGACCTGGTTCCATGCCGGCGGTTCGACGCCCAAGAGATGGCGCACGAAGAAGTCGCTCCGCTTGCGGCTGCCGTATGCACCGCCGATGCCGTGGCCCCCGTTTGGAATGACCAGGAGGTCGAAGTCCTTATTGGCCCGGATCAGGGCGTCCGCAACCTGGAACGTCGAACTTGGATCCACGTTCGTGTCCAGCTCACCCACCATGAGGAGCAGCCGTCCCTGGAGGAGGTGGGCGTTCTCCACGTTAGACGACTCCTCGTAGTGTGGGCCGATCGGCCAACTCATCCACAGCTCGTTCCACCAAATCTTGTCCATCCGGTTGTCATGGCACCCGTTGGCGGCCACTCCCACGTGGTAGAAGTCGGGGTGGAAGAGGAGCCCGCCCAGCGCGTTCTGCCCGCCCGCCGACCCGCCGTAGATCCCCACCTGGCTCAGGTCGTAGTACGGGTAATGCTCCGCCACGGCCCGGTGCCAGAGGATGCGGTCCGGGAACCCGGCATCGCCCAGGTTCTTCCACGCCACGTCGTGAAACGCCTTGGACCGGTTGGCAGTCCCCATCCCATCGATCTGGACCACGATGAACCCCAGCTCGGCCAGCGACAGCATCCCGGTCTGGAGCCCGAAGCTCTTGGGCACGAACGACCCCTGCGGCCCGGCGTAGATGCTCTCGATCACGGGGTAGCTGCGGAGCGAGTCGAAGTTGGTGGGCCGGATGATCACCCCCCAGATGTCCGTCTGCCCGTCCCGGCCCTTGGCCACGAACGGCTCCGGCATCTGCCACCCCTCGGCCAGCAACTGGCTGATGTCCGTCCGGCTCAGCTCCAGGATCACCTCCTGGTCCCGCGCCCGACGCAGTTCTGCCACAGGCGGGTGGTCGACCCGGGACCAGATGGTCACGTAGTACTCGTGGTCCGGCGACCAGCTCAGAGTGTGGTGCGCATCCGCCTCCGTGTACCGGACCAGGCCGCGGCCGTCGAAGCCGATACGGTAGAAATGCACGAAGTACGGGTCCTGGTCCGGGTCCATCCCGCTGGCAGCGAAATAGATTTGTCGGTTCTCCTCGTCCACCTTCTGAATCGAACGCACCACGTACTGGCCAGAGGTGACCTGGCTCTTCACCCTGCCCAGCCGGGCGTCATAGAGCCAGATGTGCTTCCAACCGTCTCGCTCCGAACGCCACAGGATCTCTCCCGTTTCCTCCATGTCGTACCGCCAGCGGGTACCGCTGTAGTCGAAGAAGGTCGTGGGCGCCTCGTCGATGAGCGTACGGACCATGCCCGTGACCGCATCCACCTCTATCACCCGGTAGTTCCGGTGACCGCGCTCGTTGTATTCAAACGTGAAGGCTCGGCCATCCTCCCACCACGAGGCGAACTGGATGCTGTACGGCTCGGGAAACAGGCTCCGGTCGATGACCATGTGCTCCCGCGTCTCGATATCGAACAGCACCGGTTGGTCCTGGGGAACGGGATCGCCCGGCTTTCGGTAATGGGCGCCCCACGCATCCTCGTGCTCCGGCGAGCCCAGCGTCTGCGTGTTCTCCAGAATCGGCTGGAGTTGGTCCGGCGGCGACGAGCGGACGAAATGCACGATCCGGTTGTACCCGGGGATCCGGCGGTAGACCACCAGCTTCCGGGAATCCGGCGACCACCGGATCGAACGGTGCAGGTAGTACTTCCCTTCCGCACCGTCCACGCTCAGCATGATGACGCTGTCGGCATCGCCACCCACCGGCCGAATCGCCACGTTGTAGCCCCGGATAAACGCCTCCCACTGCTCGTCCGGCGAGACCACGGGCAGATCCGGATCCCGGGGCGGCGCCGGTGGCCGGACCGGATCGCCCCGCTCGCAGGTGTACACGACCAGCGAGCAGCTCCAGTGATGATCCTCCAGCACGAACCGGAGCTCGCTCACGTCCTCCGCCACTTCGAACCGGGCTTCCCGTGCCGTGAACGGCAACGTCGCCGCCGTGTAATCCTCTCCCGTCGCCTCCGAAAGCACCGCGGCCAGTCGCTCGTGGTCGAAGAGCGGACCCTGCTCCGGAACCCTGGCGTCCACCAGACGCCACTCGTTCCCACCCTCCACCGTAACCGTGTACCAGAGCCGGTTTGTCTCTCCCAGCCAGGTGGGGGAGGAGGGCTGGCCCAGGATCAGCCCCCCGAGGCGCTGGTTTACCGTGGTCGAACGCTCGTAGTCGGCCACCGTGCCCTGGGCCTCCACACCCGCCACAGGCACCATGAGGAGCACCGATACCAGCGCCACCAATCGCAACAGGCGTCCAGTGTGCATCGTTTCCTCCGCTCGCTCTGGGAGCTTCTGTCCATGACCCCAACGGGGCGAATTCCGCCGGAGTTGGCCCTTGGCCGGGCCACCCGCAACAACCCTCCAGACCGGGTCCGGAGTCTGGTTTGGGCAGAATATAGGAAGCGGTGGCACCAGGGGCGAACTCGAGTCCCGGCGATCGGCCTGTCGATGCTCTCCCCCTAGATTCGCGGCACCGGGATTCTTGTCCACCTCAACAGGTCCTTCCACCCCCCTCCAGTGGCTGCTGCTGCGAAACTGCTGATGAGGGCGGCGCGACCCTGGCCTCGCCGGGGATGATGGATATATTTGCCGACCTTATGGCTGACGTGATTGGGCCGCGCCTCTGGCAAGTGCCGGGGGGCGCGCGCATAGGAGACGTGGCATGGCTCACGGAGCGCAATACTTCCCGGCCGCCCTGGCCCTGGTGCTGTCGCTCGGACGTGCGTGTGATCCTGCACATGGTGCCGTGGCGTCGTGACCGGCTGCCCACCCTGCCCGGGATGATCCCGCCCATCACGAAATCGAGATCACGTTCTGAGCGGCGATCCCGCTCGAGGAGGTTCCCATGAAGCAAGTCCGGTTTGCGGTCCCGGCCCTCGCCCTGGCGGTGCTGGCCATGCTGGCGGCGCCGGCGGCGGCGGCCCAGGAGATCCTCTGGGGTGACGAGGTTCCCCCGGGCTGGACCGGAGAGTGGCCGGCCGAGCTGCGCACGGTACCCGAGAAGACCGAATTCCGGCGCACCATGACGCTGGCAGACCTCCACGACTTCATCGACGAGCTGCGGTGGCGCAGTGAGC
>PXFI01000132.1 GCA_003564295.1 Gemmatimonadota bacterium
CTTCGCCTACACAGGAGGGTTCTCGGTCTACGCGGCCCGAGGGGGAGCCCCCTCGGTCACGAGCCTGGAGGTCAGCGAGTCGGCCCTGGCGGCCGCTGAGCGGAACTTCCGGCACAACGCATCCCTGCCCGGGGTGGCGGCGGCACGGCACCGGACGCTGGCGGGGGACGCTTTCGAGCTGCTGCCGGTAATGCGGAACAGGGGCGAAGGCTTCGACGTCGTCATCCTGGATCCGCCGGCCTTCGCCAAGGCCAAGGCCCAGGTGGAGCGGGCCGTGGCCAGCTATGCCCGTATCCTTCGGGATGGCCTGGAGCTCCTCTCCCCGGGGGGGCTACTGGTAGCCGCCTCCTGCTCGAGCCGCATCACCGCAGATCGATTCCGAGAGGTGGTGAGCCAGGTGGCTCACAAGGCGAAACGGCCCCTTCGGATCCTGCAACAGACCGGTCACCCCCTGGACCATCCCATCGGCTTCCCCGAAGGCGCGTACCTGAAGTGCATCTTCGGAACGGTCCGGGCCGGTTCCACCGCCTGAGGCACCCCATGGCCCAGGTGTTCCCGAGACCGGCCTCTTCAACCATCCCAGCCTTGCGGCCGAGCGGTTGACACCACCTGGCACCCGTTCTTCCTTACTTGAGGAAGCATGCAGATACTGCCGGCAACTGCACTCGAGAAAGCATGCAGATACTGCCGGCAACTGTTTTTATGCTTGACCAAATCGGATCCAAAGAGGTAGCGCTGATGAGAATGCGTGGCATGGCCGCCATACTCGCCGTCCTCCTGTGGGCCGGCGCCGGCGCTGGCGTCCGCCTGGCCGCACAGGAAGCGGAAGTCCGGGACATCCTGGCAGCCGTTGACAGTCTCGGAACCGACAAGCTCTGGCCGGGCTTCGATCCTTCCCAGGTACCCGTCGCCATATACGACGGCGAACGAACCTGGCTCTTCCGCCATCCGGCACCGCCACCGGATTTCAAGCCCCATGGGTCCCGGGATCGGCTCGCGTACCTGGAAGGGCAGCACGAGGCCGTCCGTGGCAATACAGCCACCGAGCTTGAAGGGATCATGACCGCCACGCTCCTGCTGGCCACGCTGGACGACTTTCCTTCCGCCATTGATCGTGCCGGTGTGGCCATTCATGAAGCGTTCCACGCCTATCAGCGGCAAGCGCACCCGGAATGGGTGAGCTTCGGCCTCGGTCTCGACAGCCCGGACACCGACGCCCACCTCGTCGCCCTTCGCCGGCTGGAAACGGATCTGCTCAGGCGCGCCGTGGCTGCCGACGACGACCAGGAGGCCGCCCCACTCGCCGCCGCGGCCGTGGAGGTTCGCCAGCAGCGATTCGCCGCGCTGCCGGAGTCGGTGGTTCGCTTCGAGCAGGGTCTGGAACTGCTGGAGGGCACTGCGCAGCATGTGCAGGTCACCGCCACCGGATCCAGGGCTGGCATCCTGTCTCTGCCGGAAGAGGGTTTCCCACCCGACGAGGTCTTCATGCGGGGCTACGCCGTGGGTTTTGCCTGGACCGAGCTCCTGCGCCGATTGCGGCCTGGGTGGGAATCGGCACTGGAATCGGGCGCCGTCACGTCGCTGGATCAGGCCCTCGCCGAAGCCCTGGCCGGCACGACGACGGCCGATTGGCGCGGATCCCTGGCCCATGCCCTGCACCGAGCCGAAGCGGACGTGGCCGAGCTGCTGGCCCACCGCCGCTCCATACGTGACGAGTTCCTGGAACGGGAAGGCTGGAGAGTGATCATCGATGCGGGCCATGCCGCACCGCTGGCGGTTCGGGGTCTCGATCCCGCGAATCTGGTACGGATCGAGGGTCAGGAGTTGCTCCATACCCGCTGGTTGCGGCTCGGCCATTCCACGGGTGAAGCTGAGGTCATGGACCGCCCGTCCCTCACCATGGGCGCCGGGCCTGACCCCTTCCGGGAAGGCTTTCTGCGGCTCACCGTCACGGGCTTCGACTCGCCACCTGTCCTCGCCCGTGTTGGAGAAGAGGTCACCATCACGGCACCGGGTTTCCGCGGGCGGTTCGCCGGCCCAGAGGTGGAAGAAACCGGCCGCGACGTGGTGATCCGCCTGCGCCGGAACTGAGAGGGAACGAAGCCGCAGTCATAGCAGTATCACCGGCAATCCTTCATCGGGGCATCCGGCCATGGCGGGATGCGGCGAAGGCCATGGGGCATTCGCCCCGCCTCTTCCCCCGGCCCGGCCCCCGTCCATCACCGAGAACCGAGGACAGCGGACATGGACTTCACTTCTATGGGACGTTCGGCGGCGGCGGCGAGCACCATCCTGCTGGCCGGCCTCCTCCTCTCCGGGACCGCCACCGCACAGGCCGGTCCGGCGAACGGGGGGTCGCAGGCGGGGACCTTCGAGTTCACCGAGTATCATCTGGACAACGGCCTCCACGTGATCCTGGCGCCGGACCCCGGTTCCACGGCCGTGGCGGTGAACCTCTGGTACAACGCGGGCAGCCGGCACGAACCCCCGGGCCGCTCCGGCTTCGCCCACCTCTTCGAGCACCTCATGTTCCAGGGATCGGAGAACGTGGCCCGGGGTGGGCACTTCCAGTACATCGAGCGGGCCGGCGGCAACTTGAACGCCTCCGTCACCCAGGACCGGACCAACTATTTCCAGACGGTGCCCCCGGAGCGGATGAACCTGGCCCTCTGGCTCGAGTCGGACCGGATGCGGAGCTTGAGCGTCACCCGGGAGAACATGGAACGGGAAGTGGACGTGGTCATCGAGGAGCGGCGGCAGGTGGTGGACAACTCCCCCTACGGCACCTCGAACCTCCAGGCCGCCTTCTATGCCGCCTACGACTCGGCGTCCTGCTTTCCCTACGCCCACTCGGTGATCGGGTCCGTGGAAGATCTCCGGGCGGCGGAATTGGAAGACGTCCAGCGCTTCTTCGACATCTACTACGCCCCCAACAACGCCACCCTCACCGTGGTGGGAGCCTTCGACGAGGCCGTGGCCCGGGAGCTGATCCAGGAGTACTTCGGGGACATCCCCCGGGGCACGGAGCCAACGGAGGTTACCTGCGAGGAGCCCTTCTCGCACCTCCCGGTGGAGATGGAGGTCCACGACTCCAACGCCCAGCTCCAGGCGGTATGGATTTCCTATGGTGCTGTAGAGCGGCGCCACCCCGACGACGCCGCCCTCAGCGTCATGGCCCAGATTCTGGGGAGCGGACAGAGCTCCCGGCTCCACCAACGTCTGGTCCGCCAGGAGCAGGCCGCCCTGCAGAGCGCCGCCCTGTCGAACCTCCGCCTGGGCCCGGGGCTCATTCAGCTCATCGGGATCGCCAACCAGAGGGTGGAGGCGGAGCGCCTCCTGGAGCTCCTGGATGAGGAGGTGGACCGGCTCAAGGCCGAAGGGGTGACGGAGGAGGAGTTGAATCGGGCACGGAACCAGGTCCGGGCCAGCACGGTCCTGGGTCGCCAGACGGTGATGGGCCGGGCCGAGGCGCTCCAGGCGGCCAATCAACTCTACGGGACCCCCCAGGCCGTCCACACCACCGTGGAGCGGGTGGAAGCGGTGACCGCCGAGGACGTGCAGCGGGTGGCCGCCACCTACCTGACCCGGGAGAACCGTGCTGTGATCTTCACCCGTCCCGGAACCGGACAGGACCAGGAGGAAGACCGATGACGCGAATCAACCGACGTGCAACGAGCACGCTGACGGCCCTGGCCGCCCTTCTCCTTGTTGGGGTGGGCCCGGAAGGGGCCACCGCCCAGGTCACCACGCCTCCTCCCCCCCTTCAGGAGCGTCCCATCGAGTTCCCGGACTTTCGGGAGGTGACGCTGGACAACGGGCTCCGGGTGGTGATCCTGCCCTACGGCACCCAGCCGGTGATGAGCGCGAACCTCTACCTCCCCGGGGGCGGCGCCCTGGATCCGGCGGACCGGACCGGACTCGCCTCCCTGACCACCTCGGTCCTGACCCGGGGTACCGAGACCCGGAGCGCCGAGGAGATCTCCGAGGCCATCGAGGGGGTGGGTGGCTCCCTGAACGCCTCGGCCGGTCAGGACTTCCTGACCATCTCCACCACCGCCCTGGTGGATCACATGGATGTGGCCCTGGAGCTCCTTCAGGACGTGACACTGAACGCCACCTTCCCCGAGGAGGAGGTGGAGCTCGCCCGTCGCCAGACCCTGTCCGGACTCCAGGCCCTGCTGGGGCAGCCGCAGGCCGTGGCTCAGCGCCGGTTCAACGCCGTGGTCTACGGCGAGGATCACCCCTACGGTCGCGCTCCCACCCCCGCCACGGTGGAGGCCATCACCCGGGATGAACTGGTGGCCTTCCGGGATGAGGCTGTCCACGCCGGCGGGGCCCTCCTCCTGGTGGCGGGCCGAGTGGACCCGGATGGGGTGGAGGCGCGGATCCGGGAGCTCTTTGGGGACTGGCACGGAACCGAGCGTACCCTCCCCGCCTTCGTATCGCCGCCCGACCGGGACCAGGCCCGGATCTATTTCGTGCACCGTCCCGGTTCGGTCCAGTCGGTGTTCGGGGTGGGACACCTGGGGGTGCAGCCGGACCACCCGGACTACTTCGCCCTGCAGGTGATGAACCGGATCCTGGGGGGTGGGGCCGACGCCCGGCTCTTCCAGATCCTCCGGGAGGAGCGGGGGTGGACCTACGGGGCCTACTCTCAGATCACCCGGCCCGCCGACGTGGGGGTGATCCGGGCCATCACGGAGGTCAGGACCGACGTCTCCGACTCCACCTTCGTGGAGCTCCTGCACCAGTTCGAGCGACTCCGGGAGGAGACGGTACCGGCCGAGGAGCTGGACGCCGCCCGGAACTACCTGGCCGGGAGCTTTCCCCTCCGCCTTGAGACGGCGGGGCAGGTGGCGAGCCAGCTGGCCCAGAACCTCCTCCTTGGGCTGCCCCTGGAGGATGTGATCCGCTTTCCGGAACGGATCCGGGCGGTGACCGCCGAGGACGTCCAGCGGGTGGCCCGGACCCACGTCCACCCGGACCGGGCCGCCATCGTCGTGGTGGCCGATGCTGGAGAGGCCCTGGAGCAGCTGGAGGGACGAGCACCCATCCAGTTCTTCAATATCCGGGGAGAGCCTCTCACCCGGGATCAGGTGGTGGGCGCCGGGGAGCCGGTGGCATGGGATGCGACCCGACTCCGGGAGGGGATGCGGCGCTACGACCTGTATCTGCAGGACAACCCCCTTGGCGCCGCCGAATACACGCTGACCCGGGACGGAGACGATTGGGTCTCCACCGCCGTGATCCAGTCCCCGGCTGGGAGCCAGGAGACGGAGCTTCGGTTCTCCGCGGAGGACTTCACCCCCATCAGCCTCTCGCAGGACTTGGGACAGGGGCCGACGGCCATCCGGGCCGATCTCCAGGTGGAGGACGGTCGGGTGGTTGGGGAAGTGCGACTCCCCGCCCAGTTGGGCGGAGACCGGACGCTGGACGAGCCCCTGGGCCCCGGAGTCCTCCTTCCCGGAATGGAGGAACTGGCCCTGGCGGTGGCGGAGCTGGACGAAGGCGCCTCCTTCACCATCCGAATCATGGATGTGATCCAGGGCGGCCACCGGGTACTGGAGGCCCGGGTGACGGGCCGGGAGGAGATCCAGGTCCCCGGTGGAACCTTCGACACCTGGCGGGTGGAGCTGACCGGTGGTGACATGCCCCTGACCCTCTACCTCCATGCGGAGGCGCCCCACGTCCTGATCCGGCAGGAGTTCGTGGGCCAGCCCATCCGGCTGGACCTGACCGTCATGGATCCGCCCTGAGGGGCATCTACTCCCGGGTGAGGATCCTCGGCACGCGGATAAGGCGTTTGGCTGAGGCTCGCTGCAGGGCCCTCCCGGAACGGATCAGGCCTTGCATACCGGCGGGGGTAGCCCACGCTCCCAGACCCTACGCTATAGAAAGGTGTGACATGATCCCGACACGGTGGCCCATACTCGCTGCCATCTGTGCCCAGCTGGTTTCGACAGGGGCGGCGGCCCAGAGCCCAACCGTGGTTATCGAGTTGGAGGGTGGACCGACCTGGCAGAGTTATAACGATGTCGAGATCCCCAACGACGGCTCGGCCACGCGCTTCTCGCTCTACGACCTGGCGGGCTCCGGGCCCTGGCTGGGTACTCGTGCCTACATCACGTGGAACCCACGACCGCGGCACGGGCTGCGACTTCTCCTGGCCCCCTTCTCCCTGACGGAGACCGGGGTGCCGGACCAGGTCGTTCAATTCGCCGGAGCCACCTATTCTGCGGGCCAGCCAACGCGGGCAAGGTATAAGTTCAACTCGTATCGTCTAACCTACCGCTATCGCCTCCATGCCTCTGATCGAACGACGGCCTGGATCGGCTTTACCGGAAAGATTCGTGACGCCGTCATAGCCCTCTCACAGAACGAGGTGGCGAGCAGAAAGGATGATCTCGGTTTCGTACCACTGCTCCACCTCTCCGGAGAGTGGCGTCTCGCTCCCCGCTGGAGCCTGAGTCTGGATATGGACGCCTTGGCCGGAGGTCCAGGACGTGCCGGAGACGCGGCCTTGAAGCTGGGCTTCGATGTGGGGGACCAATGGACGGTTCAGGCTGGATACCGGACCGTGGAAGGGGGCGCCGACGTCGAGGAGGTCTACGCCTTCGCATGGCTGCACTACGCAGTGGCCTCCGTGATGTGGCGGCCTTAGTCGTCGATGCGGATGCGAGCTTCACGTTCATCCTCCCTGCTCCGGGGGCACCCAAACCGCAAACATGTCGTGGGCCGAGAGACCCGTCTGGGTCAGGCGGGAAGTGATAGCTCCCGAGGCGGCATCCATGACGAAGATGTCGAGGTGTGCACTTCCGGGGTCGGCCGGGTCGTGGAAGCGGGAGCTGAACACGATGGAGCCGCCATCCGGCGAGAAGGACGGGAGGTATTCGGCCCGATCGGCGTGCCCTCCAGCCTCGCTGAGATTCAGTGCGGAGCCGCTTCCGTCGGCTGAGATCTTGAACACGTTCCAGATCCCCGCCTTCAGGTTCTCTCCCTCTCCGGTGAACTGCACGCTCTTGCCGAAGGCGATCCACTGGTCATCGGGGCTCCACGCCGGATCATACGCCCCCTTGGGGAACAGGGGTGTGGCCACCCCTTCCCGGGGGTCATAGACCATCCTCTGATCACCACCGTCGGCCCTCATGGTGTAGAGGGCCACGCGGGATGTCTCAGGATCGAATCGATTGAAAACGATGCGGCCTCCGTCAGAAGACCAGGCTGGATCGTATTCGTTCTGAGCGGGGCCCGGCGTGTTGGTGAGGTTCACGAGGCCCGTTCCGTCAATGCGGATCTTGTAGATGTCGGACTGGACGTCGCCGTCCCGTTGCATCCAGAAGACCACCCACTCCCCGTCCGGGGAGAAGCTCTTCCCCTCGGCAAGATCCATCTCGGAGGTCAACCGCATCTCCCTCTTCTCCTGGAGATCCAGGACCCACACGGATTTCTTGCCGCTATCGGCATCGTCCAACGCGCCGTCTCCGTCCAGGTCGACAGTGGAGCGGGTGGCGACGATGTGGCGGCGATCCCGGCTGATGCCGATGACATGGTGGTGGTAGGGAGACTCGGTGATCCGGGTCACGTTGCCGCCGGCAGCGTTCATGGCAAAGATCTCCCGGCGGTTGCCTCCTACTCCTCGGTTGGACACGAAGAGGAACGCCGCATCTTCCGGCAAAGGCGTCAAGGTGGTGAGCCCGTCTTCCCCACTCGGATCCTTCAGGCCTTCCTGGCAGGCGCACAGGAGAGGCGAGACCGCCAGCCACGTCAGGGCGAGGCGCAAGCCCTCTCTTCCCATCATGTCCAACTCCTCCATGCGAGCCAAGTCAGCAGACTGCCAGCCGAAGGTGTACCGGCGCCTGGTGACCACCGCCGGGGACCACACCCCTCCCCTCCTCCGCGGGTCCTCTCCATGACTGCCGTTCCCATCGTGTGGGGCGCAGCCCGTGACGCTATTTCGCGCCCACCCACCTGGCAGTATTCGGCGATTCAGGAGTCGTACGCAACTCACCTCTGCTGCCGGCGGCCTCACCGCACCACCTTGTCCCGTTGCGCGCCCAATGTCATGGCGGTTCGGATGACGTCGGGCGAGCCAACGGGGCGCACGACGCAACATCGGTTTCCATTCGCACCGCCGGGGGATAGCTTGCGGGCATTCCGGCCGCGGGCCCTTTCCGGCCCCGGCCCAGAGATCCCAACCGGGCCCCTGCCTCCAGGGCGCCGGACCCATGACCAGCTGCGCCCATCCAGACGCCGCTCCCGGGATTCAGCCACATGAAGAAGAAACGCAGAAAGCAAAGCCCCCGCAGTCGCCCCTCTGCCGGCCAGAAGGAGAAGAAGCCCATGGACCCCTGGGACCTGGCCGACTGGCGGCACGCGGGGCTGGCCGCCGCCACCATGTTTCCCTTCGGGGCCCCCAGGCCCACTCCGGAGCAGCTGACCGAGGAACTCCGGGAGCTCCTCGCCGAATGCCCGGCGTACTACCCCGCCCTGCTGGACCTCGGCTTCCTGGAGGCTGACGCCGGCCGGACCGACGAGGCGAGGCGGTGCCTCTTGGAGGCCGCGGACCGGATGGCGGAGCGAGAACCCCAGGTCAACGACCAGCTCACAGACAGTGTTGGCGGCATCACCGAGCGGCTCGAGGAGGGCCTGCTGCGCTATGACCTCATGCGGGACTTCATGGAACGGCTGGTCCAGCACTACCCCCAAGAGCCGCAGTTCAGGTCGGACCTGGGGGCCTCCCTGTTGTATGTCGGGGACTTCCCGGAGGCCATCCGGCGTTTCAAGGAGGCCCTCCACCTGGCCCCGGAGGATTTCCGAAACCACTCCAACCTCGGGTGGGCCCTTCTGGAAGCAGGGCGGCCAGAGGAGGCGAGGCCCCACCTTGAGAGGGCCCTACAGCTTGATCCCGAGGACGTCCACGCTGCCGGCAACTTCAGGCTTCTCGCCTGCCTCGAGGAGAACCCGGGAACGGTGGAGGATTACCTGAGCCGCCCCTTGGACCCAGGAGCGCTCCAGCGCTGGGACACCGGGTCTCCGCAGCCCTTCGACGAGGACGAGGCCCTCCACGATTTCGACCAGTGGAACCACGACCGCATGCAGGCCTGGAAGAGACACGTTTGCCGGACCTGGAAGGATCCCAGGGAGCTGGAGCTCTACAAGTCGATACGTGCTTTCTTTCAGTTCCTGGAGGAGTTGAGCCTATTCGATTATACCCTCTACGAGAACGTGGTCCTCCTGGACATCCATTTCGAGTTCATAATGGAGGAGTTCATCCTTCGCATGTCCGACGCGGACCGGGAGATCGTGGAGGAAGTGTGCGATGGCCTCCTCGCCTTCCACTCGTACCTGGCCCAGAAGGGGGTGGTGGACCAGGAGGACTTCACCGACTTCGAGTCCAGGGTTCAGGAGCTGAAGCCCACGCTGGTGGAGAAGGCCGAGCGCTTTGCTGCGGTCCGGCATGACCCGTCTTTCACCAAGGCCCAGAAGGCCCGGATCCGACGGGAGCTCTTCGGCGACCTGTGAGGGCGGGGGCCCAGGGCGGAACCCGGACAGCACCAGGAGGCTCGGCTGACCCCCCTCTACCGCACGAACCTCAGCCCGGCGAACACGATTTCCTCGGTGCCGGGGCCGGTAGTCCGGCGATAAAGCGTCTCACCCGGGTACCGCCCGAACCCGGCCATGGTGGCGGCCCCGTCGCCCACCGGGATCAGGACGTACTCCATCGGCGGGACGCCGAGGAGTGTCCGCGGCAGCTGGCCAGGGTGCAGGACGGCGCGGAGATAGCCATCCCTCACGACGATCTGGATGCGCTCGTAGAAGACGGTCTCACCCTCGGGACATGTGCCGGTGAGGCGATACTCCCCCTGTGCGCTGGTCCAGGCGCCGGGCACCGGCCCGTATTCGGTGAGCTTGTGGCCTATGGGCATGGTACCGGCGGGATTGGTCATAAACAGGATGGTCTCGCCGCCGACGGAGTCCATGTGCAGGCGGAAGGCATCCCCGTAGTTGACTTCTCCCGGGAATGAATCCCCGGGATTCTCTTGGCGGCTACGCCGCTTCGGAAAGCGCAGACGGGCTGCGCTGATTTTCGGAGTCCACCCTGTCCCACGTGTGCCGTTGCCAGCTCAGGGTTTCAGTCCGTGGGCTGGCCTCCAGCCCGTCCCAACTCGTGCCGGGTCTCTGTTC
>PXFI01000134.1 GCA_003564295.1 Gemmatimonadota bacterium
ATGAGGTTCGTGCCGGTGGGCCGTGAGGATCAGAAACTGCCTGACCCCGTGGTTCTCCCAATCCGCCAGGAGCTCGTTCATGACCCGGTGGAGGGTCTTTCGCCGGAGTCCGGCGGATCCTGCGAAGCTCTCCGCCCCGGGGCCCCTCACGCCGAAGCGAAAGGTAGGAGCCAGGAGTGTTCCGCATCTCCTGGAAACCTCCCGCCCCACCTCTTCCGCAATGAGGGTGTTGGCGCCGAGGGGAAGGTGAGGGCCGTGCTGGATCAGGGCCCCCACAGGAAGGATCAAGCGGGGATCCCGGGCCAGGATGCGTCCCACCTCCGGCCAGGGGAGGTGCTCCAGGTGCCATGACCAGCCAGCTTCCTCGGTCTCGGCCGTCGGGCCAGGTGATTCTCGCTCATCCGGCATGGCATCTCCTCTGGGTGGGGGTCGTGGGTCTCGTGGCATGGGCCCGATGGCTTTCGCCCTGGTGGCTCCTGGCGCCGGCTGCCTCGGTGCTGGTCTGGGTAATCTTCCGCCCCTCGGGGCGGCCTGTCCATAAAGCGGCGGTCCTGGTGCTCCTCCTGGGAACCCTGGCGGGTTTCTTCGCCCAGCGCCAGGTGGATGGATCAGGTTATTCCAATGGTGACACCCGGAGTCTCCGGGAAGAGCGGGTCTCCGCTGCCCTCTCCAGGCGGTTCGAGGTACTCCTGGACACGGGGGACAAGGTTGTCCGGGAGGCCCTGGCTCTCCTGGAAGAACCGGAGCCTCAGGACGTTCAGCGAAGGCTCTCCCGCCTCCAGCGGCGCCGGAACGTTACCGCCCTGGCCCTTTACGATGCCGAGGGTGGTCTCAAGGCCTGGGTGGGTGTACACCGAGGTCAGGTGCCGCCGACCATACGGATGGGGGAGGCTCCCTATGCCTTCGGGGGGGGACCCCTGTTCCGGTACCTCTACTTCACCGCACGGAGCCCGGAAGGGAAAGGCACTGCCGTGGCGGCGGTGCTCCTGCAGGCGAATCTTCCGGCGGGCCTGGAGGGTGGTGGGTTCGTTTCCCGATTCCGTCGCGACACGGCGATTCCCATTCAGATCCTCCCTCCGGAACGGGTGACGGGGCCCGCCGTGTGGGATCTCTGGTGGGGCGGAGAACCCCTCCTGAGCGTTTCTCTGGACGAGCTCGGCTTGCAGGAGTACTGGGTTCCCCGGGTCCGGTTCTGGGTTCGGGTGATGGTGTTGCTTGCTATAGCGACCTGGATCCTCCTGGTGGCGGGAGGGAAGGATCTTCCGGGCTTCCGTGCCGGAGCCTCGGCGTCTCTCGTCCTGGTGGGAGCCCTGGTGCCGACCGGGGCGTTCTGGCCAGGGACCCACCTGACCTCTCCCGCCCAGTTTCTCCTTCCTCTCCCCTTGGGTGGGGTCACGTTGGGCCAGATCCTTGGGATTGCCGTGGCCCTGGGGGTACTCTGGGGGCTATTCCCGCCGCAACGCCGGAACTGGGCCGGACCCCTGGCGGCCGGCGGCGTTTTGGCCTTGGCCTTCCCGATCCTGGATGCCGTGCTTCGACTGGGCCCCTCCCCGGCCCTCCTGTCCGGGGGAGCGGCGGGCTGGCTGCCTTACCAGATCACACTGGCCTTGGCCCTGTCCCTGGCGGCGTGCTGTTCTCTCTGTGCGGCTGAAAACGGATCACCTCGGGTGAAGGCACAATGGCTGCTCGGGGGCAGCATTGTCCTCACTCTCGCCCTGGCTGTGGCAGGAGCCCTTCTCGCTCGCTCCGGGCCAGGGCTTTCCCCTTGGTTCCTGGTAGCCTGGGGGGCGCCTGGCTACCTGGCGGCACGGGGCCTGGTCGGGTTGGGAAGGACCCGGAGATTGCTGTGCTGGCCATTGGCGGCACTCCTGGGCTCCACAGCAGCGCTTCCGGCGGCCTGGGGAACGCAGATCGAGGCCCGCATGGCTGAGGCTGAGGGGTACCTGAGGGAGCTCAGCGCCGAGGCCGATCCCTACCTGGAATTCCGACTCCTCAGGGTCGGAGAGGTGGCCGACTCCCTCAGCACCATCATCCCCTCCCCGGTGGAATTCCTCTTCGAAGTCTGGGCGGAGACCGGCCAGCAGGACGACCCTCTTCCCATGTGGCTCACCCTCTGGTCTCCCGGGGACCTGCCCCGTGAGGATCTCGCCATGGGCGTCTACGGCAACAGGCCTCCGGAGGCTGGCGACTTCCTCGATCTGGCCCGGGAGGAGGGGGCCCCGGTGATCCGGCACCTTGGCCTGGCGGATGCCCGGTATCTTCTCCTGGTGCCCCTGCGAGGGGGGTTTGTGGTCTCCGCCGTGGTGCCCCCCAAGGGATCCCTGTCCCTTTCCTCTCCCCTGGGGCCCATCTTCGCCCTGACGGGTCGTACCTGGATGGATTCTCCGAGCCTCGTTCAGGCGCCGGGAGGGCAGGTGATGGAGCCTGGGGAGGGGGTCCGATGGGAGCTGACGCAGGACGGGTGGCGAGGCAGCTTCCCCATATCGTACCCGGAAGGGTGGTATCTGGGCAGACAGACGGTGGCCCTGCCCGGAATGCTTCACATGATCGCCCGGGGAACGCTGGTCCTCTCCCTCAACCTCCTCGTGATCCTGACCATCTGGGCATTGGGCCGGATCCTTGCCCGGGGCAGGGAGCTGCAGATCAAGGAGACATGGCGGTTCCTGGGGACCTTCCGAGCCCGGGTCACCCTGGCCCTTTTCGGCTTCTTCCTTCTGTCCATCGCCATCTTTGGCACCCTCGCCTTCAGGACCCTCTCGGGCGCCGCTCAGAGAACCGCCGCTGCCCTGGCGGAGCGTCTGGTGGAGGACGGGGCCGGTTTCTATCCGGAAGTGGCCGGGTCCATGCCGCTACTGGCCAAGGAGGTGGGTGCGGACCTCCTGGAGTACAGGGGGGGAGAGCTGAGGGGAGGATCCGCAGAGGAGCTCGTGGAGTTGGGTCTCTATGAGACGTGGATTCCGGAGCCGGTCTTCCGCACTCTGGAAGATCTCACGGAGATCCGTGCCAGCCGTCTGTCCTCCCTGGGGAACTGGGATTACGTCATGGCCTATCGGCGCCTCTCCGACCGAGACATCCTGGCGACTCCCGTGCCGCTGGAGGTGGGAGCCATGGCTCTGCGCCGACAGGAGGTGACGGAGCTCTTGGGCTTCGCCATCGTCATGGGTGCGGGCCTGTCCCTCTTCCTGGCCCTGCTGGTGGGCAGGACCCTCACCAGACCCATCGAGATTTTGCAGGTTGCTTCCGAGAGAGTCGGGTCGGGAAACCTGGGTGTGCGTCTCCCGGAAGACCGGAGCGACGAGTTCGGTGCCGTCTTCCGCGCCTTCAACCGCATGGTACAACGGATCCACAGGGCCCGGCGAGCCCTCCTCCGGACCACCCGCCGGACCCAGGCCATCATGGAGGAAGCCGCCATGGGGGTGGTGGCCCTGGATGCCGGGGGACGGGTCACTCTGGTGAATCCCAGGGCCGAGAGACTCCTGGCCGAGAAGATTTCAGTGGGACAACCCCTTCCTGGTCTTCGGGGAGAGGCCCGGGAGCTGGTCCGCTGGGTGGATCTCTACTTCCGAGACGGAATCCGGGAAGCCAACACGGAGCTTCAGCTGGGCAACCGGCGCATCCGGATCCGAGCTCGCCGGGTGTCCGGAGAAGGGCCTTCCGGCGGTGCGGTTCTCAGCATGGAGGATGTGACGGATGAGCTCAGGACGGAACGAATCCTGGCCTGGGGAGAAATGGCTCAACAGGTGGCCCATGAGGTGAAGAACCCTCTCACCCCGATGAAGCTCAGCGTTCAACATCTGCAGCGGGCCTGGGAAGACCGGCGCGTCGATTTCGGCGACATTCTGGGCAAGAACGTGGATGTGATTCTGAAGGAGATCGACCATCTGGCCGCCATCGCCCGTAGCTTCTCCAGGTTCCGTGCTCCAGGAGAGACGGTGGAGGTCCCCTTGCAGCCCGTGGACATCCACGCGGTGGCGGAGGAGGTCCTCAACCTCTATCGTGGCGGGAAGGGCGTCCTATCCTTCCGGTGTGCCGTGCCATCGGGTCTTCCCCCGGTTCAGAGCCGGGAGGATGAGCTCCGGGAGGTCCTGATCAACCTCCTGGAGAACTCCAGGGCGGCGGTATCGGAGCAGGGAGAGGTGGTGATAGAGGCCGAGCCTCTGAACGGAAGGGTGGAGCTCAGGGTCAGGGATGACGGGACGGGTATTCCGAGGGAGTTCCTCCCCCGGATCTTCGAGCCCCACTTCTCCACCCGCTCCACCGGGACGGGTCTCGGTCTGGCCATTGTTCGGCGGCTCGTGGAATCATGGGGTGGCGTGGTTTCTGCGGAGAGCCGGATCGGGAGCGGTACGTTGATGCGCATCGAAATCCCCCTTTGGGGTGCGGGGAAGGACGCAGAGGGAGAGGAGGATCCATGGATCTGAAGCTTTGGCTCGAGGAGCACATGGGGTTGCTTGCCCGTCGCTGGCACTCCGAGATCATGGTGATGGAGGACCGCAGGGGAGAGGGCGGGGATGGCCTTCTCGAGCAGTTTCTCCACCACCTCGTATCATTCCTTCCCCCTTGCCTTGGGGAGCACCGGGAGCAGGCAGAGGACATATGGCAACAGGCCACCCACCTCTTCGGCTCCTTGGCTCTTCGCCGTGGACTGGCTGCGGGGGAGGTGGTGGAAGAGCTCCAGTTCCTTCGGGGCGTGACCCTCAAGACCCTGCACGACGCAGGCCCCGATACAGCTCTGCAGTCGGTGGATTTTCGAGATCTGCTGATTCTCAACAGGATCCTGGACCTGGGAGTGGTCCAGGCAAGCGTAGCCTATGTGGACGAGCTCTTCTTCGCCCACCTCCAGGGGTCCGGGGTGACGGACGGGGTGACATCGGAGTTGGTGGAGGAGATCACCAGGCAGTTGGAGGGTTTCCGCAGAGAGCTCAAAGGTTTGGACCTGGGGCAGAGTGGCTCCCATGCCCAAGCCTGAAGAGAGCCCCGAGGATGGCTCCCTGCTGGGAGATATGCCCGGGTCGGAGCTCCGGCCGGCGGCCCGGGCTGTGGCGGACTGGATTTCGGACTACCTGGATGACGTGGGCAGCTATCCGGTGCTGGCCCGGGTCCGGCCCGGAGAGATACGGGGCGAGCTGCCCCTTCGGATGCCCCATGAGGGCGAGCCCTTTCAGGACATTCTCAGGGACTTCCAGACTCTCCTCATGCCGGGGGTGACCCACTGGAACCACCCGGCTTTCTTTGCCTATTTCTCCATTACGGGCTCAGGTCCCGGTGTCCTGGGCGAGATGCTGGCGGCGGCCCTCAATGTCAACGGGATGTTGTGGCGGGCCTGTCCGGTGGCCACTGAGCTGGAGGAGGTGGCATTGGCGTGGCTCCGGGATCTCCTGGGTCTTCCCCCGGAATTCGACGGCACCATCAACGATACGGCTTCCTCCTCGTCCCTCTATGCCCTGGCCGCGGCGAGGGAGGCCAAGCTGCCGGAGGCCCGGACCAGGGGACTGGGCGGGATGCCGAGGGGGCGGTTCTACGCTTCGGAGCAGGCTCACTCCTCCATCGACAAGGCCGTGATCACCCTGGGCTTCGGCATGGACGGGATCCGGAAGATCCCCACCGATCAGGAGTTTCGCATGCTCCCGGCAGAGCTGCGACGGGCGGTCCTGGAGGACCTGGAGGCGGGGGTGCGGCCGCTGGCAGTGGTGGCGACCCTGGGAACCACATCCACCACCAGCGTGGATCCGGTGGAAGCTGTGGCCGGGATCGCCCGGGAGTTCGAGCTCTGGCTCCATGTGGATGCAGCCTACGGGGGGGCCGCCGCAGCCATTCCGGAGTTGCGGCCCCTGTTATCCGGATGGGAGAAGGCTGATTCTATCGTGGTGAACCCTCACAAGTGGCTCTTCACGCCCATAGACTGTTCGGTCCTCTACGTGAGGGATCCGGAGCGGCTCCGGAGAGCGTTCAGCCTGACGCCGGAGTACCTCCGAACCCCGGAGGAGGGGGAGACGCGGAATCTCATGGACTACGGCGTGGCCCTGGGCCGGCGCTTTCGCTCACTGAAGCTCTGGTTCGTGCTTCGATACTTCGGGGCCAGGGGGATCCGGGAGCGCATCCGGCAGCACGTGGCCATGGCCAGGGAGCTGGCGGCCTGGATGGACGAGGCACCGGAGTGGGAGGTGGTGGCTCCGGTGCCCTTCAGCACGGTGGTCTTCAGGTTTGTGCCGGCGGGGACCTCGCCCGAGGATCAGGACAGGCTAAACGGGGAGATCATGGACCGGGTGAACGAGACCGGTGAGATGTTCATCTCCCACACGGTTCTAAAGGGCCGGTTCTGCCTGAGGATGGCCATCGGAAACCTCAGGACACGAAGGGAACACCTGTCGCGGGCGTGGGAGCTTCTCCAGGAGGCGGCGAGAGGTTGAGGGTACCGGTTGGCCACAGAAGACCCCTCCAGGGCATGCCCTGGAGGGGTCGAGCTGTAAGGATGCCGGACAGAGGAAGCCCGTCCTCCGCCCTGGAATCTACATCTCCCGGACCTCCCTCACCAGGTCTTGCATGGAAGGCTTCGCGGATCCGAAGAACATCATGGTTTTGTCCATGTAGAAGAGGGGGTTGTCGATGCCGGCGAAGCCCGGGCTGAGGCTCCTCTTCATGATGATGACGTTCCTGGCATAATCCACGTCCAGGATGGGCATGCCCGCGATGACGCTGTCGGGCTTCCGGGCATCGGGGTTCACCACGTCATTGGCTCCCACGATGAGGGCCACGTCCGTGTCCTTGAACTGGTCGTTGATCTCTTCCAGGTCGTAGAGCTGGTTGTAGGGCACGTCGGCCTCGGCAAGGAGGACGTTCATGTGCCCCGGCATGCGTCCCGCCACCGGATGGACGGCGAACTTGACGTCCACACCACGCTCCTCCAGGAGGTCGCAGAGCTTCTTCAGGTCGTGCTGGGCCTGGGCCACCGCCAGGCCGTAGCCCGGCACCACCACCACCGATTGACAGTAGGCCAGGATCATGGCAGCGCCCTCGGCGTCCACGGAGCGAGCCGTCTTGTCACCGGCCCCGATGGAAGCGGCCGTGGCCCCCTCCGTCCCGAAGCCCCCGAACATGACGTTGGCCAGAGAACGATTCATGGCCTTGCACATCAGATTCGTCAGGATCAGGCCAGCGGCTCCCACCAGCGCCCCGGCGATGATGAGGATCATGTTCCCCAGGATGAACCCGGCCGCCGAGGCCGCAAGCCCCGAGTAGGAGTTCAGGAGGGAGATGGCCACCGGCATGTCGGCGCCGCCGATGGCATTAACCAGGAGGATTCCCAGAATGAGGGCCGCTGCGATGAACACCAGGAAGAGGACCATGCTGGGATCCTGGACGGCGATGTACGTCCCGACGCCCAGGAGCCCGACGAAGATCAAGGCCGTTACGGCCTGCAGGAACTTGTTGGTAACCGGATTGCCCGTGATCCAACCGGCGAGCTTTCCGAAGGCCACCACGCTTCCCGAGAAGGTCACCCCTCCGATGAGCATCCCCAGCATGATGGTGGAGCCTTGGCCCAGGGGAAGCACTCCAAAGGGCTGGAGGCGTACGAACTCGGCTCCGGCAACCAGAGCTGAGGCCCCGCCTCCGAATCCGTTGAAGATTCCCACCATCTCGGGCATGGACGTCATCTTCACCATCCGGGCTGCCGTGGCCCCGATGAGGGAGCCAATGATGATCCCCGTGACGATCCAGGTCCAGGTGAGAACGTCCTGCTCCACCAGCGTGACCACGATGGCCAGGAGCATGGCCGCCGAGGCCATGACATTGCCCTTCCGGGCCGTGGCGGGAGAGGAAAGCTGCTTCAGGCCGACGACGAATAGAAGCGCCGACACGAGATAGGCGAACTGCGTGACCAGGTTCACTGAGAGTCCCTCGTTCTTGTGTTCGAAGTCATGGGAAGACCCGGAAAGCCGACGCCGGATCTCATTTCTTCTTGAACATCTCGAGCATTCTGTCGGTCACCAGAAACCCGCCCACCACGTTGATGGAGGCGAAGATGATGGAGACCAGCCCCAGGATGACGACCACCGGCTCCCGGGCCATTTCGGCTTCGGCAGAGACGATGAGGGCGCCGATGAGTGCGATACCGGAAATGGCGTTCGCACCGGACATGAGGGGCGTGTGAAGCGTCGGGGGCACCTTTGTGATGACCTCCTTCCCGGCGAGGGTCGCCAGGACGAAGACGTATAGGGCCACCAACATGATTGGCATGCTTTCCATTCAGGAATCTCCCGCAGTGGAAGTTCAGGGGTTCCGGCAACGGGTCATCAGGCTGCGCCCAGGGCTTCCTTGGTGGGTCCGTGCCTCACTTCGTTCTGGAAGGTGAGGCACACACCGTCCAGAACCTCGTTCTCCCAGTTCAGATGGATGGAGCCGTCCTCCTTGTTCACCATCTCCATGACGAAGGTGACGAGGTTCTTGGAGAACATCTGACTGGCGTGGTAAGGCATGGATGCCGGGAGGTTAACCGGCCCCAGGACCATGACACCGTTGTGGACCACGGTCTCGCCCGCCTTCGTCAGCTCGCAATTGCCTCCGCTCTCGGAGGCCAGGTCGACGATGGCGGATCCGGGCTTCATGCTCTCCACCATTTCCCTGGTGATGAGGATCGGGGCCTTGCGTCCCGGGATCTGTGCCGTGGTGACCACGACATCAGCGTCCTTGATGGACCCGGCGATGAGCTCCAGCTCCTTCTGGTGCTGGTCTTCGGTCAGCTCCTTCGCATACCCGGCCTCGTCCTCCAGCTCTGCCGAGAGCTCCATCTCCAGGAACTTCGCTCCCAGGCTCTCCACCTGTTCCTTCACGACCGGCCGGACGTCGAAAGCCTCCATCCTGGCTCCCAGCCGGCGGAAGGTGGCCAGGGCCTGAAGCCCGGCGACGCCGGCACCCAGGACGAGTGTCTTGGCGGGCCGGATCGTTCCGGCCGCCGTGGTGAGCATGGGGAGGAACTTCCCGATGGCGTTGGCTCCCAGGAGAACCGCCTTGTACCCCGCCACTGTGGCCTGGGAGGAGAGGATGTCCATGGTCTGCGCCCGGGTTATGCGGGGCATGAGGTCCAGCGCCATGGTGGTGATGCCCGCATCCTTGAGAGCCCTCACCACATCCAGATTGGCCGAGGGTTGGAGCGAGCAGACCAGGATGTGGCCCTTCTCGAGAATTCCCACCTCGGATACCGTGGGGGGAAGGACCTTCGCCACCACGTCTGCTCCAGCTAAGGCGGAAGCTGCGTCCGGGGCGATGGAGGCGCCCTCCGCCTCGTACATGGCGTCCAGGAACCCGGCGTCGAGGCCGGCGTCCTTTTCCACCACGACCTGGATCTCCTTCTTCACCAGGAATTTCACGCCCTCCGGGACGAGGCCCACGCGGCTCTCGTTTGGATTGGTTTCCCTCAGGACCGCGACCTTCATGCGTCAACTCCGGGTTGGCGAGCGATTGTGTCGATCATGTCGAGCACGGGCCTTAGCAAGCTACGTGCCAATAGGCGACCGTGGCAGGATCCATCGGTGGAACCTGCATGAGGACTCAGCGGTGGAGTCCACAGGCCACTAAGGTAGCACGCTTTGGGCGGGTCGCAATGTCCCAAGGACCCAAAGAGCGTTGCGCCACGGCCCGCCCGGCGCCATGGTGCGTGAGTGAGCGTTACCTTGCCCCTTTTCCCGAGGATTCCTCATGGCCCATCATGCCGATTCCGTGGGAGAGCCTTCTGCTGTGGAGGGTCTCAATCGTCGTGACTTCCTGTCCTATTTTTCCGGAATCGGGTTGTCCGGAACCCTTCTTCCCGGCGTGCTGTGGGCCAGGTTCCAGGAACACCGGCAGCTCACGGCGGAAGTTCTGGCAGAGGCGGAGAAGGTGGCCGGTCTCGAGTTCACGGAGGAGCAGAGGGAGGAGATGGTTCGGGGGCTGAACGGAAACCTTCGGCAGTACCAGGCCCTCAGAGAGCTTACCATCCCCAACGAAGTCCCCCCGGCTCTGCACTTCGACCCCATGCTTCCCCACATGCCGGTCCCCTCACTGGCCCGTCCGCCTCGACCCAGCCGGGTACCCTCCATCCAGTTGCCGGGGGACCTGGAAGATGTGGCCTTCTGGCCCTTGCTTCACCTGGCCGAGCTCGTGAAGAGCCGCCAGGTGACGGCCGAGGCCCTCACCCGCATGTACCTGGGCAGGCTCAAGCGCCACGGCCCCGACCTGGAGTGCGTCATCAACCTCACCGAAGAGCGAGCCCTCCGGCAGGCCCGCCGGGCGGATGAAGAGATCGTGGCAGGCCGGTATCGGGGACCTCTGCACGGGATTCCCTGGGGAGCCAAGGACCTTCTGGCCGTGAGGGGCTATCCCACCACCTGGGGTGCTCGGCCCTACCAGGACCAGGTCATCCATGCCGACGCGGAGGTGGTGAAACGCCTGGACGAGGCGGGGGCGATCCTGGTGGCCAAGCTCACCCTGGGGGCCCTGGCCATGGGGGACGTCTGGTTCGGGGGCCGCACACGGAATCCATGGGACCTGGAACAGGGGTCCAGCGGTTCGTCGGCAGGCTCGGCGGCCGCCACCGTCGCAGGACTGGTGGGCTTCTCCATCGGTAGCGAGACGCTGGGGTCCATCGTCTCCCCCGCCACCCGATGCGGAGCCACGGGTCTGCGGCCCACCTTCGGGCGGGTGAGCCGGGCCGGTGCCATGGCCCTTTCCTGGAGCATGGACAAGCTGGGCCCCCTCTGCCGGACGGTGGAGGATTGCGCCCTGGTCCTGGACGCCATCCACGGGGCTGACGGTCTGGACCCCACGGCCAGGACCCTTCCCTTCAACTGGGATGCCCATGAGCCTCTTTCCGAGATCCGAATCGGTTACTACCGGCGTGCCTTTCAGGAGGGGGACAGCCGTACCAGGGACCTGGACCTTCTGGCGCTGGAAGCCCTCCGGGGGTTGGGGGTGGATCCCGTTCCCGTGGACCTGCCCGGGGAATTCCCCGTGGGAGCGCTGAGGATCATCCTGAACGCCGAGTCCGCAGCCGCCTTCGACGACCTGACCCGAAGCGGACGGGACAGTCTCCTGGTGCGGCAGGACCCCGGGGCCTGGCCCAACAGCTTCCGGCAGGCCCGTATGATCCCGGCGGTGGAGTTCATCCAGGCCAACCGGATCCGGACCATGATCATGGGCGCCATGGACGTGGCAATGGAAGGGGTCGACGTCTTCATCACCCCCTCCCACTGGGGGAATCTCCTCCTCATTACCAACCTTACGGGGCACCCGGTGGTGGTGGTGCCTTCGGAACTCGACGAGGAGAATCGCCCGGCCAGCATATCTTTTGTTGGAAGGCTCTGGGGGGAGGCCCATGCCCTGCGGGTCGCCAAAGCCTGGCAGGATGCCACGGGTCACCATCTGAAGCACCCGCCACTGTTCGCCGGGTGAGGGATCGGGACCCCTCCTCCCTCACCTTCTGGCGGTTTCCGCCTCGCCCCCGTCCGCCAGGAGGTGGTCCACTGCCTCCGGGAAGGTGGAAAAACGTAGGAAGTCCAGGGAAACGGGTGGCACGTTGTCGTAGTGCCACATCTCGTAGGGCTCCACCAGAATGGCCCGGGCCCCGGCGGTGAGGGCCGGATTGATGTCGCTCCTCAGGCTGTTCCCGATCATGGTGGAGTCACCCGGGTTTCGAACACCGAAATGGTCCAGGGTTGCCAGGAAGGCTGCGGCGGTTTTCAGGGGAGTGATCCGGATCCGGTCCGGCGGGATGATCCGCGTCACACCGGCGTCCCGCATCCGGGCCAGCTGGTACAGGGGATGAGAGGCCTGGGAGTAGAGGATCGTGGGGGTGACGGCCGCCAGCCTGTCCAGGGCCTCCAGGCTTCCCGGCATTACCCTGGGATGTCCCATGAAGTCCCTGCCAAGAGTCGCGCACTCCTCCGCCACCCCATGATCCGGGGTCCGCCCCTGGTCCCGGCAGAGACGGAGGTAGGTGTCCAGGAAGGAAGGCTCCATCCTGAAGGGGCCCATTCCGAAGAGGGCCAGGAGCTCCGGTTCCACCTCCTGGTGGTGTACCCTCCGGACTGCCTTCCGGGAAAACCCTTCGGCCTCCAGGCGCTGAAACAGGGCCTCCCGTGCCTCGTGGAAGGACGGTGCCGTCTCCACCAGTGTGTCGTCGAAATCCACCAGAACCAGCTCCCGCATGCCTGCCGTTCCACCTCGTTTCGTACCTGGAGGGTTCACGCCGGGCGGCTGCCTCGCCACCGGGGCTCGCCCTGATCACTGCTGTTGGAGTGCCTCATCCCCTCGATCCATGGAATCGCCCCTCCAAAGAGCCACCGTCACATGAGGACTCTCGGCAGGAGGCCCTGGTATGGCAAGGTCTCGCTGCTCGCAGAACTCTCGTGGAGGGAAGGATACCATGCTCGCACAACTCACGTCCGCAGCCCTCAGGGGCATCGAGAGCTATCTGGTCCGGGTTGAGGTGTACATTGGGAACGGCCTTCCAGGCGTTTCCGTTGTGGGATTGGCGGAGGGAGCGGTAAGGGAGGGCAAGGAGCGCGTGTGGGCCGCTCTGCACAACTCCGGTTTCTCCATTCCTCCCCGCAAGATCACCGTGAACCTGGCACCCGCCGACGTTCGCAAGGAGGGCAGTGCATTCGATCTGCCCCTGGCGCTGGGCCTCCTGGCCGGAATGAAAGAGATCCCTTTGGAGGCCCTCTCCGGCAAGGCTTTCGTCGGGGAGCTGGGGTTGGACGGCACCCTGCGGCCGGTACGAGGGGTCCTTTCCATGGCCGGTGCCTGCAAGCGGGCGGGCCTTCGTACCTTCCTCGTGCCGGAGGCCAACGCACCGGAGGGTGCGGTGGTGGGAGGCCTGGAGGTCATCGGGGCGCCCTCGCTTCTGGATGTCGTTCGACACCTGAGAGGGGATGAGCTCATCCTGCCCCTGGAACTGGACCCGGGGACACTGCTGGAGGAGGGAGAGGACCTCGGGCCGGACATGGCGGAGGTCCGGGGGCAGGAATATGTGAAGCGTGCCCTGGAAGTGGCGGCGGCAGGAGGCCATAACATCCTGCTCCTGGGCCCTCCGGGCTCCGGCAAGACCATGCTGGCAAGAAGATTGCCCGGCATCCTTCCCTCCATGAACCTGGAAGAGGCTGTGGAGGCGACCCGAATCCACTCGGTGGCGGGACTCCTGCTGCCCGGGGAGCCTCTCCTCAGGGCCCGGCCATTCCGGGCGCCTCACCATACCATCAGCGACGGAGGCATGGTGGGTGGAGGAGGGGTGCCCAGGCCCGGTGAGGTGAGCCTGGCTCACCGTGGAGTCCTGTTTCTGGACGAGCTCCCGGAATACCGGCGCAACGTCCTGGAGGCTCTCCGTCAACCACTTGAGGACGGACAGGTCATCCTGGCCCGGGCCCGGATCTCTATTCGGTATCCGTCCAGTTTCGTCCTGGTGGCTGCCATGAATCCTTGTCCCTGTGGTTTCTTCGGGGACGGGTCGGACCGGTGCACCTGTGACCCCAATGTCGTTGCCAGGTACCGGGCCAGGATCTCCGGTCCCCTCCTGGACCGGGTGGATCTCCATGTGCCCGTGCGCAGGGTCTCCTTTCAGGATCTGGCCGGCCGGGAAGGGAAGGAGGAGACCCGGTTCATCCGTGAGAGGGTGCGGGAGGCCCGGATGAAGCAGGGAGAACGGTTCCGGGACCAGGACGGGGTTCACAGCAACGCTCAGATGGGTGTTCGGGAGATCCGCCGGTTCTGCCGTCCCTCACCGGAGGTGGTACGCACGCTGCAAGGGGCCATGGACCGGCTTGGCCTTTCGGCTCGGGCCTATCATCGCATCCTGAAGGTGGCCCGAACCGTGGCGGATCTGGCCGGGTCCAGCGAGATTGGGCCGTTCCACGTGGGCGAAGCCATCCAGTACCGATCCCTGGACCGGCCCGGCCCACTTTGACGGGATGCGCGACAACCCTCGGCCTTCAGGCCGGGGAAGGATGACCACCGCTGGCCGAACCTCCGAAATCCAAGGGCCGGCATTCGCAATTCCGGGTCTTGGAGACTGCAACGAACGGCAGAGGAGAAACCTTCGCAGGTGGCCGGGGCGCCAAGATCGCCCTGGCCCTGGCCAGCTTGTACCTGATCTGGGGATCCACGTACCTGGCTATCCGGATCGCCATCGACACTCTTCCTCCCTTTCTCATGGCCGCTGCCAGGTTCGTTGTGGCCGGCGGGATTCTGGTGGGGTGGGCCCGAAGGAGGGGTGCTCCTCGACCCGGGCTTGATCTCTGGAAGACCGCCACCGTAGCGGGAATCCTCATGTTTCTGGGGGGGAATGGCAGCGTGGTGTGGGCTGAGCAGTTCGTGCCGTCGGGGCTGGTGGCATTACTGGTGGCTACCGTCCCACTGTGGATCGTCCTGCAGGATTGGGTTTTCGGGGAGGGTGAGGCGCCGGGGCCCGGGGTGATGGTGGGGATCCTGTTGGGGTTCGCCGGGGTGGTCGTCCTGGTGTCGGGGTCCGAGATCGGTCGCGCCGGTCCCGAGCACCTCCTGGGAGGTGTGTTGGTGTTGCTTGGTGCGGGAAGCTGGGCGGCGGGATCGCTGGTGGCCCGCTACGGCGCCCACCCGCCTTCGGCGGCCATGGGTAACGGGATGCAGATGGTCGCAGGGGGCGTGTCACTCCTGGTCCTTGCCCTCGTGACGGGGGAGGCGGGCTCCTTCAACCCTGCCGCAGCTTCGACGCCTTCCATTCTCGCTCTCCTCTACCTGACGGTATTCGGGTCCATTCTGGCTTTTTCCGCCTACATCTGGCTTCTGAGGAATACGACGCCAGCCGTGGCTTCCACCTACGCGTACGTGAATCCTATGGTGGCCCTCCTTCTGGGGTGGGCCCTGGCGAGCGAGCCCCTCTCTCTCCGGACGGGGCTGGCGGCATTCGTCATCCTCTCCTCAGTGATCATGATCACCCTTCGGCCGGCCCGGGGCCCTTCGCTTCGCCGACGGGCCGGTTGATGCCCCGGGGCAGGGTGATGTCTCTCATGAGCCGGAGAGGACCGGACCTGTGGGACGGCGGGTAGCACTGGTGGTGACGGGGCCCTGGCCCTTAGGATACGGCCTGCTGAGCCGGGGCTTCGTCCCGGGGAGCCGGAGTACCTCTGGAGTCGAGGCGAAAGCAGAACCATGAGCGCTCTTTGGCGTTGGCTTCCATCGGTGGCGATGCAGGTGGATTCCGGGGTCTCCGGCCCCGATCCTTCGGCCTCCGGGCCGGGGTCCCCGGTGGACATCCGCATCTTCCAGTTCAGCCTCCTGGAGATCGGGAACTGGGTGAACGCGGACCAGAGCACCGGCAGGATCGTCCATGAGCCCAATGCTCTGGTGTTCACCGAGCCCCTCTCCAACTACTGAACGGGGAGGTCCATGCGAACCTTCGTCGCCGTCAACGTGCCGAAGAAACAACGGGATCGAATCCACCGGGCTTCCCGGGTTCTGCGGGAGCAAGGGTATCCCGTGCGCTGGGTGGACCCGGATCGTTTTCACCTCACCCTCAAGTTCCTGGGTCAGGTCCGGAAGGAAGCCTTGCCCGGCGTGGAAGGAGTCCTGGAGCGAATCGCCCATACGACGGACCCCTTCGCCATGACCTTCAGTGGATTCGGGGCCTTCCCGACGCTCCGGAGGCCCCGTGTCCTCTGGGTGGGAGTGGATCCTTCTCCCGCCCTTCGATGCCTGAAGCAGGATCTGGAGTGGACACTTTCGGATCTCGGGTTCGAGCGGGAGACCCGGGCTTTTCACCCGCACCTTACACTGGGGCGAGCCGCTTCAGATGCGGGCCCCGGAGCATTTCGGGGGTTGGACGCCCTGGCCGCCGACCTCGAGTTCAAGGGCGAAGTGAAGGTCTGGAAAGTTGACCTGATGGAGAGCCATCTATCCTCCTCCGGGCCTCGTTACGAGATTCTCGCCAGCTTCCCTCTGAAGAGTCCCCAGAGACGCTGAGGATCTTCTTGGAGGCCCCGGGGAGGGGATGAGGAACCTTTCGGAGGATTCCCGAGGGCGATAGGAAGGTACCTATGTTCAGTGGCATGAAGAGCTGTTTTGGCAGGCTGATCATCCTGGCTCTCCTCCTCGGGGCCGCGTATGCAGGGTGGCAATGGGGGGAGCCGGTCTTTTCCAGGGTCCAGGAATGGCTGGGGAGTCCAGAGACGGTGCGTCCCGTCGATGTCCCTGCTCCGAGCGCGGAATTGGCCGATTCCGTGCTGGAAATGGTTCAGAGCCTCCAGGGAGCGGCTGGGGGCGACCGGTTAGCCCTGGGGGGCAGGGAGATCACATCGGTTCTGCGATACTCGGTGCCTGGGTTCGTGCCGGAAGGAGTCCGAGATCCGGAGGTGTCCTTCCATGAAGCCAGAGTGCACCTCAGGGCGAAAGTGGCCCTGGACGCCTTTCCCGACCTTCCGGATCTCGGTGCCGTGCTGGGCCTGCTTCCGGATACCGTGAGCGTGGAATTCCAGGCCTCTCTCTTGCCTTTCGGCACTGAAACGGCGGCCCTGGTCGTCCACCGCATCGAAGCAAACAGGATCCCTCTACCACGCCGGGTCATTCCGGACATCCTGAGGGCCATGGGCCGC
The DNA here is from genome assembly GCA_003564295.1 of Gemmatimonadota bacterium. GTDB lineage: Bacteria > Gemmatimonadota > Gemmatimonadetes > Longimicrobiales > Gaopeijiaceae > PXFI01. Next base: position 16,599 of record PXFI01000134.1, read on the forward strand.
CGGGACCATCCTGGCCTTCCCCCGGAAGCCTTGGTGGTGCCGCTTCCGACCGGTCTCACCTCGGCGTACATTCACTCTGACAGCCTCATCCTTTCCACCGATTTCTGAACCCCGGGGTTCCATGGCCAGAATCCTCATTGTCGACGACGAGGAATCCATCGGCGACGCCCTCCAACAAGTCTTCGAGTACGAAGGGCATGAGGTCCGGGTGGCCCGGAACGGACCCGATGCTCTTTCCATGGTGGAAGAGAGTCCTCCCGACATCGTATTCCTGGATGTGAAGATGCCGGGAATGGATGGTCTCGAGGTCCTGGAGCGCCTGCGAGGGGCCGATCCCAATGCCCTGGTGGTCATGATCAGCGGCCACGGTACCATCGACACTGCGGTTGAGGCCACCCGGAAAGGGGCCTACGACTTCCTGGAAAAGCCTCTGGACACCGACCGTCTCCTGGTGACCCTTCGCAACGCCCTGGCCGTGAAAGGACTCTCCGCAAGCGTGGAGAGACTTCTGACCGAGGTGCAGAGTCGCCACGAGATCGTCGGCTCGTCCTTCCAGATCCGCCAGGTTCTGGAGAGGGTCGAGAAGGTGGGTCCTACGGAAGCCCGGGTGCTCATCAGGGGGGAGAACGGAACGGGAAAGGAACTCGTAGCCCGAGCTCTGCATCGCCTTTCCTCCCGGCGAGATGAACCCTTCGTGGAGGTGAATTGCGCGGCGATTCCGTCCGAGCTTATCGAATCGGAGCTCTTCGGCCACATCAAGGGGTCCTTCACGGGGGCCGTGGCGGATCGGGCCGGTAAGTTCGAACAGGCCCACGGAGGTACACTCTTCCTCGACGAGGTCGGAGACATGTCCTTGGCGGCCCAGGCCAAGGTTCTCCGGGCCCTGGAGCAGGGGGTGGTGACCAGGGTAGGGAGCTCCAAGGCGGTGCGGGTGGATGTCAGGGTGGTGGCGGCCACGAACAAGGATCTCGAGGCCGAGATCAGGGAGGGGAGCTTTCGGGAGGACCTCTTCTATCGCCTCAACGTGGTGCCCATAGAGGTTCCTCCCCTTCGGGAGCGAAGGGAAGACATACCCATGCTCGTGCAGCACTTCGTGACCCTCCTCCAGCGCAACGATGGGGTAACACCCCGAAAGATCTCCCGGGAAGCCATGGAGCGGCTCCAGGCCCTGGAATGGCCCGGGAATGTTCGGGAGCTCCGAAACACGGTGGAACGGCTCCTCATCCTTTCCTCCGGGGATTCCATCGAGGCTGAGGACGTTGAATTCCTGGTCTCGGGGGGCGCAGGTGGGGTTTGCCTCGGGGCCGAGATGCTCGATGCCGAGACCTTCAACGAGTTCAAGGAGCGGGCGGAGCGGGCCTACCTTCTGCAGAAGCTCCGGGACCACGACTGGAACGTGTCCGAGACGGCCCGATCCGTGGACATGCCCCGGTCGAACCTCTACAAGAAGATCGAGCGTTATGGCCTGGTCCGGGAGGAGTGAGCCGGTGGCCGACGTCCTGATCGGTTGGTTTTGACGAGTAGTCGGAACGGAGGCGAGTGGTGCCGTTTATCGAGTCCCGAACCCGCCGTCGGGACCCCGAGTCCATGGCGCGGGGAGCTCATTGAGAAATGGCCAAGTAGCCACTGAACGAGTCATGCAGAATCTCTTCTCAAGGTACCGTATCCCCTGGCGGCGTATCCGTTCTCCGCTCCTCACACTCCTTCTCTTTCTCGCCATTCGTGGGCTGGTCCTGGAGGCCTTCACGATTCCCACCTCCTCAATGGAAAACACCCTTCTTGTGGGGGACTTCCTGCTGGTCAACAAGGCTCTGTATGGAGCGGAGATCCTGGGCACCGGGGTTCGACTTCCGGCAATCCGGGATCCGCAGCGTGGAGACGTGGTCGTCTTTCGGCCTCCGCATGATCCGGCACGGAACTATGTCAAGAGGGTGGTGGGGCTTCCTGGAGACACGGTGGCCATGCGGCGGAAGGTTTTCCATGTGAACGGGGTTCCTCAGGAGGAAGAGTATGCCGTCCACAGACAAGCCAGGGGAGATGCCTTCCACCCCGGGATGGCATGGCAATCGGGCTTTCTGGCGGCAGCCCGGCCCCGCCAGAGGTACCTGCCGTCCCGGGACAACTGGGGGTCTCTGGTCGTTCCTCCCGGCAAGTATTTCGTCCTTGGAGACAACCGCGACAACAGTGAGGACTCACGGTATTGGGGATTCGTGGGGAGGGGCGAGATCCATGGGTATCCCTGGCTCGTTTATCTCTCCCTGGAGAGGGGGGACGCATTGTCTGGCTGGATCGGAAGGATCCGCTGGCGGCGTTTGGGGCATCGTGTGCAATGAGATCCTACTCCTCGCAGGGGGGGGAGTTGCGCGAGGACCGGGGTCATGACCTAGATTCGTTCTTTCGGCGGCTGGAGGCTGGTGCCCGTGGGATTCCGGTTCGCGGGGCATCATCAATGGACCCTACCGAATCTCTCACACCACGAGGTCTTGAAGAATGAGCTTCCCCTCCAAGAGAGGCCAGTTCAGAGAGGGGTCCCTGGACCAATACCTGAAGGAGATCAGCAATTACCCGCTGATTGACAGGGACGAAGAGGCTCGGTTGGCGAAGGCGATACATGCGGGAGTGGAGGCTGCTCTCGACAAGCTGGTTCGTTCGAACCTCCGCTTCGTCGTGTCGGTGGCCAAGAAGTACCAGAATCAAGGAGTGCCTCTGCCCGACCTCATCAACGAGGGGAATCTGGGCCTGATCCGGGCGGCACATAAGTTCGACGAGACCAAGGGGATCAAGTTCATCAGCTACGCAGTCTGGTGGATACGGCAAGCCATCCTCCAGGCTCTGGCCGAGCAGAGCCGTATCGTGCGGGTTCCCCTGAACCGTGCCGGAGCCCTCCACCGGATCGGAAGGCGCAGCTCCAGCCTTCTCCAGGAACTGGGTCGGGAGCCCACGGTGGAGGAGATCGCGGAGGAGTTGGAGATTTCGCGGGATGAGGTGGAGCGGACCCTGGCCATTTCCCAATCCCACCTGTCCCTGGATGCGCCCGTCACCCTGGGTGAGGACAATCGTCTGCTGGACTACCTTCCGGACCAGTTGGCGGTGGGTCCGGAGGATGAAGCCTACGAACACGCTCTCAAGGAGACTGTGGAAGAGGCACTGTCGTCCCTCAAGGAGCGGGAGGCCAAGATCCTTCGCCTCTATTTCGGGCTCGATGACAACGAGCCCATGACCCTGGAGGAGATCGGATCTCTCATGGGGATCACCCGGGAGAGGGTGCGCCAGATCAAGGAAAAGGCCCTGTCACGAATGCGCCACGCATCCAGGGCCCGGTTCCTGGAGACCTTCATCAAATAGGCCTGCCGACGAAGGAATACTTCCCGGGAAACAGTTGCGCCGGGCATGGGGGCCGGCATCTTCGCTTGACAGGCCGTTGACACCTCGCAACGCTACAAATAGCTTAGAAAGCTCTATTTTGAACTGGTATTTCGGGACCAACGGATGACGACCCTGACTCCGAAGGCAAGAGAGATTGAGCGCCAGTGGTGGCTGGTGGATGCGGAGGGAGTTACCCTCGGCCGCCTGGCCTCGCAGGTTGCCCGGATCCTTCGCGGCAAGCACAAGCCGGTCTTCACGCCGCACCTGGACACTGGGGACTGCGTGGTGGTAGTGAACGCCTCCAAGGTGGCCCTGACCGGAAAGAAGGCGGAGCAGAAGACCTACTTTCGGCACTCCGGCTACGTGGGGAAGGAGAGGCACATACCCTTCCGCAGGATGCTGGAGACCAAGCCGGAGCGGGTAATCGAGCTCGCCGTGAAGGGAATGCTTCCCAAGAACGCCCTGGGGCGTCAGATCAAAAACAACCTCCGAGTCTACGCTGGGGCCGAGCACCCTCATAAGGGCCAGAATCCTCAGCCCCTGAAGATCGAAGGGTAGGCGGGATAGTCCATGGTTGCAGAGGAGTCTCAGAAGATTCAGACCGTTGGGCGCCGGAAGACCTCCGTGGCCCGTATCCTCCTTCTCCCCGGCAAGGGCGAGTGGACCATCAACGGACGGCCCATGGCCGAGTATTTCCCCCGCAGGACCCACCAGATGCGGGTGGAGGAGCCCCTCAACGTGACCGAGATGAACGGGAGGTTCGATGTTCAGGTCCGGGTGATGGGGGGGGGTCTCACGGGTCAGGCTGACGCCATCCGCATGGGTCTTTCCCGAGCCCTGGTGGCCTTTGATGAAGAACAGCGTACCACCCTCCGGTCCAAAGGGCTCCTGACTCGGGACCCCCGGAAGGTTGAGCGGAAGAAGCCCGGTCGCCCCAAGGCCCGGAAGCGCTTCCAGTTCAGCAAGCGGTAATCTCTACTCCGGCTCCGACATGCAGCAGGTTCAACTGAACGAATTGCTCGAGGCAGGCGTCCACTTCGGACACCAGACCCGCCGTTGGAATCCGAAGATGAGGGGGTTCATCTTCGGAGAGCGAAACGGCATTCACATCATCGATCTCCGCAAGACTCTGGATCGACTCAATCGAGCCCAGCAAGCCGTCAGGGATGGGGTGCTGAAGGGTGAGAGGGTCCTCTTCGTGTGCACCAAGCGGCAGCTTCGGAGCATTGTGGAGCAGGAGGCCATCAGGTCAGGATCCTACTTCGTCACGGAGCGGTGGCTGGGTGGGATGCTCACGAATTTCCAGACCATACGTAAGCAGATCCGCCGACTGAAGGAGTTGGAGCGAGGCCAGGAAGAGAACGCTTTCGAGTTCTATACCAAGAAGGAACGTCTTCTCCTGGACCGGGAGCGATTGAAGCTGGAGAAATACTTCAGCGGCGTGAAGGAGATGTCCCGCCTTCCGGGAGCCGTGTTCGTGGTGGATGCCCGCCGAGAGGTCATCGCGGTGAAGGAGGCGCACCGTCTTGGCATTCCCGTCATTGCCATCACCGACACGAACGTGGATCCGGACCTCATCGATTATCCCATCCCCGGCAACGACGATGCCATTCGAGCCGTGAGCCTCATCTCCAAGGCTATCGCCGATGCCGTTGAGGCGGCGCGGCAGGAGGTTCCGGAAGAGGAGCGTCGACGGGTGGATGAGCTGGAGGCCACCACCTACTCCACCGAGACGGGCGAGACCACTGAAGTGGAAGAGCGTCCCGCTCGGCGACGGCCCCGGAGAAAGCGTCGTCCGCGTCCGGAGGTCATCGCCCAGCATCGCAAGGCTGGCGAGGAGCCTCCCCCCGAGTCCGAAGACGAATCTCCGGAGGCTAAGGAAGGGGAGGGAGACGGGGAGTAGCCATCTTCGACCTCCACGGAGATGAGAGGACCCCGGGCTGGTCCAGGGTCCAGGCGGTAGCAGGACGGTGCCGAGCGACGGGGAGGTTCCCCTGATCCGCTCTCCCTCTTTGCTCCCGCCCTTTTTTCTACGTACGGATCAACTCAACAGAGAACGAACCATGACGATCTCCGCCCATGACGTTAAGAGCCTCCGGGACCGCACCGGGGCTGGCATGATGGACTGCAAGAAGGCTTTGTTGGAAACGAACGGCGACGCCGAGGCGGCCATAGACCTTCTCCGCTCCAGGGGAGCTGCGAAGGCAGCAAAGCGGGCCTCCAGGGCAGCGAACGAGGGTACCATCGGGAGCTACATCCACTTCGGCGGTAAGATCGGCGTCATGGTGGAGCTCAACTGTGAAACCGATTTTGTGGCCAAGACCGAGGACTTCCGGAATCTGGCCAAGGATCTGGCCATGCATATCGCTGCGACCAACCCGGTGGCGGTAAGCCCCGAGGACATCCCGGCGGAGGTGGTGGAGCGGGAGCGCGCCATCTTTCTCGAGCAGGTCAAGAACGAAGGGAAGCCGGAAAAGATCGCCACAAGGATCGTTGAGGGGAGGCTCAGGAAGTACTTCGAGGAGAGCTCCCTTCTTCAGCAGGCCTTTGTGAAGGACCCGGAAAAGACGGTGGAACAGCTCATCACGGAGGTGTCGGCCAAGACGGGGGAGCGGATCCAGGTGGCGCGGTTTGCCAGGCTCCAGGTGGGGGGCGGGAGCTGATGCCGGCAGTTGGCGACTCCCTGCCGACTCGCGAAACAGGGCATATTGCTGATACCTTCGTTACACCTTTTGAGTGTACGAGAACCGAGGGGTAAATGAGCGGCGGCGAAGATCTAAAATACTCCCGGGTCCTGCTGAAACTCTCGGGAGAAGCTCTGGCCGGCAGCCTGGGGTTCGGGATCGACCCGCCGGTGGTGGAGCGTCTCACGGAGGAAGTCCGGGACGTCCACCAGATGGGCGTGGAGCTGGGAATGGTCATTGGGGGCGGGAACATGGTTCGGGGAGCCACCGCCAGCAAGCAGGGCATGGACCGGGTGTCGGCGGACTATATGGGAATGCTGGCCACCATCATCAATGCCCTGGCCGTCCAGGATCTGCTGGAGCGGAAGGGTTTGGACACCCGGGTCATGACGGCCATTCGCATGGATGAGCTGGCGGAGCCTTACATACGCCGGAGAGCCATCCGGCACCTGGAAAAGGGAAGAGTGGTGATCTTTGCCGGGGGCACCGGCAATCCCTACTTCTCCACGGATACGGCTGCCGCCCTCCGAGCCATCGAGATTGAAGCCCAGGTCGTCATCAAGGCTACGAAAGTCGCCGGGGTGTTCACCGCCGACCCAGTGAAGCATCCATCGGCGGAGTTCATTCCCGACATCAGCTTCCAGGAGGTGGTGACCAGGGAGCTGGCGGTAATGGACGCTCCGGCGGTCTCCCTCTGCAAAGAGAACGGTCTGCCTATCATCGTGTTGGACTTGGAGCGGCGAGGGTCCGTGGCCGCGGCCATACGCGGGGAGCGGGTAGGGACCTTGGTCTCCTGAGTGGCCTCGCCGCAGAGCTCAACCGGAACACGGAGGTGACTGCATGCCCAGCCTGAAAGAGGCGGAACGGGCCATGAAGGACGCGGTGGAGGCGATGCGAAGGGAGTTCGCCACCGTACGCACTGGGAAGGCCACTCCTTCCCTGCTGGACACGGTTCGCGTGGAAGCCTACGGGACTCAGATGCCCCTGAACCAGGTAGCCACCGTCAGCTCGCCCGACCCCTCTCTACTGGTGGTTCAGCCCTTCGATCCCTCCCTCATCGGACCCATCGAAAAAGGCATCCTCAAGTCCGACCTGGGACTCAATCCCTCCAACGACGGTAGTGTGATCCGGGTCCCCATCCCACCCCTCAACGAGGAGCGGAGGCGAGAGTACGTGAAGCTCCTCCACAAGATCACCGAGGAAGGCAGGGTGTCCATTCGTCATGCCCGGCACAGGGCCCGGGATTCCATCCAGGCACTCATGAGGGACAAGGAGATCGGGGAGGATGAGGGCCACCGCCAACTGGACGAGGTGGATAGGCTGACCCGGGACTACAACCAGGCCATCGATGACCTCCTGAAGAAGAAGGAAGAGGAGGTCATGTCCATCTGACGCCTTCGGGGCCCGGGGCGAAAGGTAGTCCCGGCTCCGGAGGTGCTTCAGTGATCTGAGACATGGTAGCGCATGGCTTCTGACCTCCTCCAACAGCTCCAGGCCGGGCCCGGTGTCCCCGGGCACATCGCCGTCATCATGGACGGAAACGGCCGATGGGCACGCCAGCGGGGCCTTCCCCGCCATGCGGGCCACAGGGAGGGTATGAAGGCCGTGCGGGAGGCCGTGGAGGGCTCCATAAAGGCCGGCATCGATATCCTCACACTCTTCGCCTTCTCCACGGAGAACTGGCAACGTCCCGCAAGTGAGATTTCCGCTCTCATGGCCCTCCTGGAAGCCTATGCCAGGAAGGAGAAGGAGGAGCTCAGGAGGCAGGGCGTGGAGGTTCGCGTGCTGGGTGAGTTGGACCGCCTCGCTCCAGACACCCGACGGGCCATTGACGGGATCATGGAGACCACCGAGGGTGGGGAAGCCCTTCGTCTCAACCTCATGATCTCCTATTCGGGGCGGGAAGAGATCCTGCGGGCGGTACGAGCCCTGGCTACGGAAGCGGCGGAGGGACGTCGGAAGCCGGAGGAAATCGACCACAAGGTCTTCGAGAAGGCTCTGTTCACGGGAGGCATACCTGATCCGGACCTCCTCATACGGACCTCCGGGGAGCTTCGGATCAGTAACTTCATGCTCTGGCAGTTGGCCTACACCGAGATCCACATCCCTCCGGTGCTATGGCCCGACTTCACGCGCCAGGACCTTTTCGCCGCCGTCCTCGACTACCAGAAGCGGGAACGCCGGTTCGGACGGGTCGCGGCCTCCTAGGGAAGAGGACCGATCCTGATGGTGGCAGGACAGCTGGGAAGAAGAGTCGCCGTGGCGGCCGTGGGAATTCCCCTGGGCCTTGTCCTGCTCTACCTGGGAGGTTGGATCCTGACGGCCGCCATGGGCGTCATAGCTCTCCTGGCCACCCGAGAGCTGTTCGCGCTGGGAGAGGTCCAGGGGGTCCGGCCGTTCTCGGCGGTGGGCATGGCAGGATCCCTGGCCCTTGTGCTGGCAGCTGGCGCCGGCCGGTCCTTTGCCGAGGCCGCTCCCTGGCAGCTGGGCATCATTCTGGGGGTCTTCCTTCTCACTTCCGCATTGGCGGTGAAGCTGAGGTGGCCCGATGGACGGCCCATGGCTGCCATCTCCCTCACCCTCTTGGGGGTGGTGGTTGGGGGGGGGTGTTTTTCGTTCGCCGTGTTCCTTTGGCATCTTCCCCTCACGGTGACCTGGGTGGGAGCCGGCCTACCAACCCCGGGACTCCTCCTGGTGGCCTTTCCTCTTGCCGTGACCTGGGTTGGAGACACCTTTGCGTACTTCATGGGCAGGCGCTTCGGACGACGGAAGCTTTGTCCCCCCGTGAGCCCCGGGAAGACCGTGGTGGGAGGGGTCGCCGGACTGGTGGGCTCGGTGCTGGTAGGGGCATTGGTTGGTTGGGTGTTCCTGACGTTCCATCCCCATACCGGGGTCTCGGTGGCCCTCGGCGCCTGCATGGCGCTGGCCCTTGGCGTGGGGGCCCAGGTGGGTGATCTGGCCGAATCGGTGACGAAGAGGGAAGCCGGTGTGAAAGATTCGGGCAATCTCCTTCCAGGGCACGGGGGGGTCCTGGATCGCTTCGACGGCCTCATCTTCAACCTTCCCCTGGCGTATCTCCTGTACCACGTGGTCGGGTTCTTCCATTGATCAGGGTCGCCATCCTGGGGTCCACCGGATCCATCGGACGGAGCACCCTCGAGGTCATCAGCCGTCATCCGGATCGATTCCGGGTAGTAGCTCTGGCGGCGAACCGTGCCCTGGGATCCCTCGTTGAACAGGTTCGCCGATACAATCCCGTGGTGGCCGTCCTGGCCGAAGAGACGGAGCTTCGGGGTAGGCAGGACCTCCCCCCTGCTCGCTGGCTCGCGGGACGCGATGCCCTGGCAGAGATCACACAATCTCCCGATGTGGACGTGGTGGTGAACGCTCTGGTGGGCTCCGCCGGCCTCGAGCCCACTATTCAGACCCTCCTTGCCGGAAAGCGGCTCGCCCTGGCGAACAAGGAGAGTCTGGTCACGGGTGGCGATCTGGTGGTTGCGGCGGAGGCCGCCGGAGGGGGCGAGTTGATCCCCGTGGACAGCGAGCACAGCGCCATCATGCAGTGTCTTGAGGGTTCCGAGATCAGCTCTGTCCTGCGGTTGGTCCTCACGGCTTCCGGGGGGCCGTTCAGGGGCTGGACTGTGGAGGAGCTGCAGGAGGTCCGGCCCGTCCAAGCCCTCAACCATCCCACCTGGTCCATGGGAGCGAAGATCTCGGTGGATTCCGCCACCCTGGCCAACAAGGCCCTGGAGCTCATCGAGGCCCATTTCCTCTACGGGATCGATTATGATTCCATGGGGGTGGTGATCCACCCCCAGTCCATCGTGCATTCCTTCGTGGAGTTCGTGGATGGATCAGTTTTGGCCCAACTGGGGTTTCCTACTATGGAGCTCCCTATCCTCTATGCCCTGAGCTATCCGGAGCGGCTGGCGGACATCTCGCTGCAGACGTTTGACCCTGTGAAGGCGTCGCCGCTGGTGTTCGAGGAGGTGGACCGGGAGACGTTCGCCCTCTTTGGCCTGGGGGAGCGGGCAGGGAAGGACGGCGGTACGTCGCCGGCTGTGTTCAACGCCGCCAACGAGACGGCCGTGGAGGCCTTCCTCCGGGAGCGGATCCGCTTTCCGGAGATGGGTGACGTGGTGTCGGGGGCCCTCGACCGGATGGGTAGCCGTCCCGTGGAGAGCCTGGAGCAGATTCTGGAGGTGGACCGGGAAGCCCGGGCCGTGGCGGGGAAGATCGTCCACCTCCTGGAGCGTTAGAGATTCGAGCAAATAGTCATGACTCTTTTGGCCACAATCATCGTCCTGGGCGTTCTCATCTTCGTCCATGAGCTGGGCCACTTCTGGGCCGCCAAGCTCATGGGGGTGGAGGTCCAGCGGTTTTCCATCGGCTTGGGTCCCAGGGTCTGGGGGGTGAAATGGGGTGAGACGGAGTATGTCCTGAGCGCCATTCCCCTGGGCGGCTACGTGAAGATGGGCGGGATGGGGGACGAAGTGCTGGAAAAGATCGAGGGCGGGGAGCCCTCGGAGCCCCGGGTGCCCGAGTCCCGTGCCTTCGACAGAAAGCCCATCTGGGCCCGGACTCTGGTGATCTCCGCCGGGGTCGTCATGAACATGGTGTTCGCCTTCGTCCTCTACACTGCCATTGCTGGGTTCTGGGGGATGCCGGAGCTCGCCACCACTCGGGTGGGGCACGTCTTCCGGGAAGCCCTCCCGGCGGGTACGGAAGAGCTGGCGGGCATACCCCAGGGCGCCGAGCTGGTTCGGGTGGGAGACCGGGACGTAACCTCTTGGGGCGACGTCACCCGAAAGCTGGCGGGTGCGGCCCCGGGTCCCCTGGCCCTCGAGTTCCGGAGCCCGGAGGGTCGGGTGGAGGTCACGGTGCCGGAGAGTGAGGAGGATCGCATACGGCTGGCCACCTCCCTGGCTCCCTGGATGGACGCCGCCGTGGGGATGGTGCTCCCCGGCTCTCCGGCCGAAAGGGGAGGGGTGGAGGCCGGGGACCTGATCCTCTCCGTGGACGGGGTCGAGCTGGTGAACTGGTTCGACTTCCTGGAGGCTGTCCAGGCCCGGCCCGGGGCCCGGGTGGAGCTGAGGATCCTCCGGGACGAACGGGAGGTCACCCGGGTGGTGACGCTGGATTCCAACGAAGTGGTGGATCCGGCCACCGGTGAGAGGGTCCTGGAGGGGCAGGTGGGCATCCAGGCCCCGCCCAACGAGATCGTCTACTTCCCTTTGACCCTCACCGAATCCGTCTCTGCGGGGTACCGGCAGACCGTGGCCATCACGAGAGCCATCCTCGGCTTCCTCCGGGATCTGGTCACGGGGAACGTCTCCCCCCGTTCCGTGGGGAGCATCGTTACCATCGGAGAGCTGTCGGGCCAGGCGGCAGCCATGGGCCTGGATTCCTTCCTGGGATTCATGGCCCTCTTCAGCATCAACCTGGCCATCCTGAACCTCCTCCCCATTCCCGTGCTGGATGGGGGGCATCTCCTCTTCCTGGCCATCGAAGCCATCCGGGGTGGCAGGCCACTCACTGTGGAGCAGCGTCTGCGCTGGAGCCAGGTGGGCTTCGTGGTCCTCATCGGGATCATGGTGTGGGCCCTTTCCAACGATTTCCTGAGGCTCTTCGGCTTCTGAGGCCGGCGGGCCACCAGGTAGGGGAGGAGCCCTCCGGCCGCCGTCCGGGCTCCCGCCGCTATCAGAGGAGGGAAAGCTGGTCCGGGCCGAGGCGCTGCCCGAGGGCCTGAACGTCCATGAGCTCCGTGGGGCTGTTCTGGGAGGCGACCCTGAGGAGGCCCCGGTAGCCGGCCCTTCTCAAGACGGCCCCCACCACCGACTCCGCCAGCTCAGGACGGTTGCACTCGGCGGAAAGATGGGCCAGGACGACTCCCGCCAGCCTCGGATGCAGAAGCTCCATGGCCAGCTGGGCTGCCGCCTCGTTGGAGAGGTGCCCGTGGCTGGAGGCGATGCGGGACTTCACCGCCCACGGATAGTTGCTCTCCAGGAGAAGGGTCCGGTCGTGGTTGGCCTCCAGGACCAGGAAGTCGCTCCCGGCAAGGGCATGGAGCACCTGGGTGGTGGGCCGTCCCAGGTCCGTGGCCACCCCGAGCTTCACTCCCGTCCCCTGGTCCCGCACCGCCACCGCCACCGGGTCCCGGGCGTCATGGACGGTGAGGAAAGGCTCCACCCAAAGGCATCCCACGGAGAAGGGGAAGCCAGCCCGGTAGAGCTGGATATCCTCCCCTCCCTTGAAGAGGCCCCGGCAGGCAGCCAGGGTCTCCTCCGTGATGAAGACAGGAGTCTTGTGACGGCGGGCGAACACCCCCACGCCCCGGGTGTGGTCCCCGTGGTCGTGGGTAATGACGATGGCGTCCAGGGTCTCGGGAGTGACCTCCAGGGAACGGAGGCGCCCCTCCAGTACCCTGGCACTGAACCCGGCGTCCACCATGATCCTGGTGCCATCCCCCGTGACCAGGATGGCGTTGCCGCGGCTCCCGCTCCCGAGGACGGAGATCCTCATGTCCCGTGGTGGCGAAGAAGGCGGGTGGCGTCCCAGGCCCGGCGCAAGACGGTCGCCATTTCCGGCTCCAACTCCACTCCACGACGGGCCATGCTCCGGGAAGCCACCTCCAGGAATGGCTCGATTCGGTATTCGGTGAGATCGCTGCCGGCTCCCCAGGAGAAGGGGGGTACATAGGACGGCGGCATCCGTCCTCCGAAGAGATTGCTCCCGGCGCCCACCGTCGTGCCGGTATTGAACACGGTTCCGATGCCCGTCTTCACGTGATCGCCCAAGAAGCAGCCGACCTTCAGGAGTCCGGTCTCCACCGTCCCCCCCGGCCTCCCCACCCGAACCGGGCCATAGTTGTTCTTGAGGTCCGAGTTGGTGGTGAAGGCCCCGAGGTTCACCCAGCGCCCCAGGTACGCGTGGCCCAGGAACCCGTCGTGGGCTTTGTTGGAATAGCCAAGGATCACGCTGGCTTCAACCTCTCCCCGAATCTTGCACACTGGCCCCATGGAGGTTCGGGAGAGGGCGCCTCCCAGGATGACGCTCCCGGGGCCTACGAAGGCAGGGCCCTCCAGCCGGGTGTGCGCACGGATCACCACGCCATCGGAGAGTCGTACAGGGCCGCCGGACAGGTCGAATACCGAGCCGGGCTCCACCGTCACCTCCGAGCCCACGGAGAGCAGTCCATCTCCCAGGACATGGCACCCCGGGAGCTCCACTACGGCATGGTCCGGGAAGTGCCGGGGGAGGTCCTCCCGGAGCTGGTCGGCGTTCCGGTCCATGAGATCCCAGACCGCTCCCAGGAGCCGCCCCGAGACCTCCACCGAGATGGAACCCGGAAGGGGCGCCGGGTTGAGGAAGAACTCCCGGGAAGGAGTGGGGTCTCCCGGCGGGAGGATCCATCCGACAACCTCTCCCTCCAGCAGAAGAGTGGTCCTCTCTCGGGTGTCAAGGCCCGGAGAGGCGGTGGCCGTGGTCGGAGAGGAAGGGGAAAGGACCGCTCGGCTCGATTGGAAGATCCGTGAGTCCCCTTGGGGTATGGTGGCTGGATCCAGGACGGTAGGGGCGCTCGGCTCCGAGAAACCCTCCAGAACCGGCCCGGACAGGTGTCCGCTGCAGGGGGATCCCCAATACCGCTGGGCACGCTCCCTCAGGAGAAAGGCACCGAAGAGGAGCTCGCCCACAGGCCGGGTGAGGCTGAAAGGTTCCCAGGAGTGGGCCACCTCGTCGTCGAAGAGATACAGGGAAGGGGTCATGAGGCCTCCGGGTCCCTGAGCTTGGGTGGGAGGACCTCAAGCAGAGACTTGAGCTCGGAGGCCCGGTCCCGGTTCGCCACCAGGAAGATGCTCCCGCTCCTGACCACCACCAGTCCCTGGACTCCGAAGAGGACAACGCTCCCGTCTTCAGCCATGACGACATTATCGCAGGAATCCACGGCGTGGGCGTCGCCGAGAAGGACGTTGCCGTCCTCGTCCAGGGGCCGGGTCCTGCCAAGAGCCTCCCAGCTTCCCACATCGTCCCACTCAAACGTGGCCCGGACGAAGGCCACCCTGGAGCTTCTTTCCAGAACGGCCTCGTCCACGGAGATGACCGGGGCCTCTTGGAAGAACTGCTCCACCCTCCCCTCCTCCAGCAGGGGGATCAGCTCTCCCAGCTCCGGCGCCACGGCTCTCACTTCCTCGAGGAATAGGCCGGCCCTCCACAGAAAGATTCCGCTGTTCCAGAGGCACCCCGAACCCACGTACCTTTCGGCCGTCTGGGCGTCCGGCTTCTCCACGAAGGAGCGGACCCGGAACGCGTCGGTATCCCCTGCCCGGGCCACTACCTCCCCCGGTTGGATGTACCCGAATCCCGTCTCGGGCCGGGTTGGGGTGACGGCCACGGTCAGGAGGTGCTGGGTGGTGGCGGCCACCTCGGCAGCATCGAGGACCAGGGCGTGGAAAGCCTCCCGGGGCCGGATCGCATGGTCGGCGTGGAGGGACACCAGGATGGCCGACGGATCTTCTCTGAAGATGGACCAGGCGGCCCAGACGAGGACCGGGCCCGTTCCTCTGGCCTGGGGCTCCACCAGGAAGGTGGAGGGATCCAGCTCACCCAGGACCCGGCGGAAGGGATGGAGGAGCCTGCTCCCGGTGAGGATGCGGACACGGTCTTTACGGGCCAGACCCAGGGCCCGCTCCACCGTCTCTTCGATCAGCGAGCGCTCACTTGCCAGGGGCAGCAGCTGTTTCGGCCTCCCCGGAGTGCTGGCGGGCCAGAACCGTGTTCCCACGCCTCCGGCGAGGATGGTGATCCAGAGGTGGGGCTCAAGGGCCCCGGATGAGCTTTTGGATTCGGGCAAGGAGCTTCTTGGGGCTGAAGGGCTTGGTGATGAAATCCTCTGCTCCCAGGGCAAAGGCGGCTTCCCGGTCGGTGTCCTGGCCCTTGGCCGTGAGAATCAGGATGGGCAGGCCCGCGCGGTGGGGGAGGAGTCGAGCGGCCTCCAGGACCTCCAGACCGTTTGGTCCCGGCATCATGATATCCAGGAGGGCCACCTCATACGGCACCGGACCTTCAAGGAGCTCCAGCGCCTGTGTTCCGTCGATGGCCTGGTCCACGGCGAACCCGGATGCCTCCAGGAAGGTAGCCAGAATCCTCCGGATGTGGGGCTCGTCGTCGGCAACCAGGATCCGGCCACGATGGGAGGCGGAAAGGTCCTGGTCCGGCATGGCGTAGGCTCCTGGCTCATTGGGGATTCCCGAGGCGGCGGAACCTACCCGTCGGGGGGTGTAAAGTCAAGAAAACGTGGGGATTTCCCAGGGTTGACACCCCCGACTCGTTTCCGATAGAGTTCTTCTCTGTCCAGCCATCGCCACAAGGTTCATCATGAGAGCAGTGACGTCCATACCAACGGTTCCCTGCCTTCCCGGATCCCTGTCTCCGACTCGCCGGTCCCGGGGAAGGTATCGGTTTCTGGTTTTCGGCCTTCTCCCGGCTCTTTTCGCCTGCGATGACGATCTCTTTCGGATCGATTGGAGGGAGAATCCCGAGACGGTTCTTCTCTACTCACTGGCCCGCCCTGAGTTGAATCTGCTCTCGGCTTTCGACTTCGTGAATCGGGTTCCGGTCCGCATCGAGTCCCCGAACGCCACCGGCAGGTGGGACCTGGCCGTGGACACGCAGGACGGGGACCTGGTATTCCTACCTCCGGAGGCTGTGGGTGTGACGGGCTCCAGGGCCAGGATCATCCCCATGGGTCCTGTAGCGTTCGACGACCTCAGGATGGCGCCTTCCGATACGACACTCTATGTCGGAGACCGGGCGGTGCCCATCGTGCTTGGTCACACCTATGTGATCCGGACCCGTCAGGAGTATGGGTTCTACGGCCGGCCGTGCGTCTATTATGGGAAGCTGGAGCCTCTGGAGAAGGATCTTGAGGCCGAAAGGGTGACCTTCGTCTTCGATGTGAGCCCGGTGTGCAACAGCCGGAAGCTCTATCCTCCCAAGTGATCAGCTTCCATTCCGAGAACTGAATGCCATGCTCGACATCCGATCCCTCCGACACGATCGGGACGCGGCGAAGGCTGCTCTGGCCAAGAGAGGCGATGGGGGGTACTCATCGGTGGTGGATGACCTCCTGGCGGCGGATGAAGAACGGCGGCGGGCCCTGGCCCAGGTGGAGGAGCTGAAAGCCCGAAGGAATGAGGTTTCCAGGGAGATCGGCCAGCTGAAGCGCCAGGGAGCCGACGCCGAAGAACGGATCCTGGAAATGCGATCCGTGGGCAAGCGAATCGGGGAGCTGGATGCCGCAGTGGCAGAGAGGGAGGAGCGCATCCGACAGCTTCTCATGGATCTTCCCAACCTTCCCCTCCAGGAGGTGCCCTCCGGGGGGGAGGACGCAAACGTAGTGGTTCGGCAATGGGGTGAGATGCCGTCCTTCTCCTTCCGGCCTCGGCCCCACTGGGAGATCGGAGAATCCCTGGGGATTCTGGATCTTGCCCGGGGGGCGAAGGTCTCCGGATCTGGCTTTCCGGTCCTTCGAAGGAAGGGTGCCCGTCTTCAGCGGGCCCTCATCGATTTCATGCTGGATCTCCACACCCGGGAGCACGGCTACGAGGAGCTCAGGGTTCCCTATCTGGTCACGGAAGAGGCCATGACGGGTACCGGCCAGCTTCCAAAGTTCGCGGACGAGTCCTACCTGAGCGACCGTGACGGGCTCTGGCTCATTCCCACGGCTGAGGTGCCGGTCACGAATCTCTACAGGGACGAGATCCTGGCGGGGACAGAACTGCCCCTGCGGCTCACGGCCTACTCGCCCTGCTTTCGCAGGGAGGCAGGAGCCGCGGGCAAGGACACCCGGGGCCTCCTTCGGGTCCACCAGTTCGACAAGGTCGAGTTGGTCCGTTACGAGACCCCGGAACGAAGCAGGGACGCCCTGGAGGATCTGACCAGGGAGGCCGAATCCGTGCTCCAGCGCCTGGGCCTGGCCTACCGGGTCGTTCTCCTGGCGGCGGGGGACCTGGGGTTCTCCGGCGCCATGACCTACGATCTGGAGGTGTGGGCCCCCGGGGTGGAGAAGTGGCTGGAAGTATCCAGCTGCTCCGTCTTTACGGATTACCAGGCCCGCAGGGCGAATCTCCGCTTCCGGAGGGCGCCCGGGGAGAGGCCCGAGTTCGTGCATACGCTCAACGGATCGGGTCTGGCCCTTCCCAGACTCGTGGTGGCCCTCCTTGAGGCCTACCAGCAGGAGGACGGAGGAGTCGTCCTGCCCGAGCCTCTTCACTCCTACGCGGGCTTCTCCCGGCTGGACCCTTGAGGCGACGCAACTGGCCCATTGTCCTGGCGATCCTGTTCATCGCCCAGCTGGTATGGTACCTCTTCTACACGGAGCGCATCGTCCAGGCCCTCCGAACGAACGCCGAGGGCCTTTCCAAGATCTATGCTTTGGTGCAGGAGAGCATCGGGGATTCCATTCCTCCTCCCGCCGACGAGACCCTTTTCCGCCTCCAGGGGATCATCCTGGAGACGGGTGTCCCCCTGGTCCTGACGGGGGAGGGGGACACGGTTCTGGCGGCGGCCAACCTCC
>PXFI01000257.1 GCA_003564295.1 Gemmatimonadota bacterium
GCCCAGCTCGACCGCATCGCCATCACGGTGAAATCCCACCGGCTCCTCCAGCGCCTTCTGACCGAGAACCCGCCCCTGGAAGTCATCATGCGCAGGGCCATGAACGAGACGGAGGCCCTGGTAGGGGTCCGGAACTGGGTCCTGGACGAGATCCGCAACCGGCCCGCATGCCTGGCCTTCTACGCCAGCGAGCACCCCAGCCGGGAAGATTTCCAGGCCCTGGAGTGGAAGGACTATGCCGCCATCCGCATCCTGGACTACATCGACAACGCCGGCCGGGAGTTCAGGGACCTGAACCTCCGGGGGGAGCTGGCCGTGAGCAACCCCTTCCGCCTTCTCTGGCTCGCGGTCCACCACGGCACCGGGGGCGCCAAGCCCCGCTTCTTCGAAGACATGCTCCACCTGTTTCGCCAATTCACGGGCCGGAGCACTTACACGCCCCCCACCCGGGAACAGGTGGAAGCGTGGATGGACCGATACCCCTCCGGACTGGACCCCCGCATCGTCAAGCTCAGGCAGGAGAACCGGGACCGGATTCTGGGGCTCATCATCGATCGCATGGACCGGGGGGAGATCTCCAGCCGGAAGTTCCGGTTCAGGGACGGCATGACCCGAAGGGAAAAGCTCCGGCAGGCCCTGGAGTGGTGGGAAGACAAGGACTTCCACCTCACCTTCGCCGTCCGCTCCCCGGAGCTCCTGAACGAGATGCTCGGAGAGTCCCTGGATCCCGACACCATGAAGGTCCTCCACCAGGCCCGGGATGCGGGCATCCCCTTCTTCGTGAACCCCTACTACCTCTCCCTTTTGCACGTGCGGGTGCCTTACTTCGCCATCGGGGCGGACCTGGCCATCCGCTACTACGTCGTCTACTCCACCCAGCTGGTGGAGGAGTTCGGCCACATCGTGGCCTGGGAGAAGGAAGACCTGGTGGAGCCCGGCAAGCCCAACGCCGCCGGGTGGCTCCTGCCACGTTACGATAACGTTCACCGACGCTATCCCGACGTGGCCATCCTCATCCCCGACACCATGGGGCGGGCCTGCGGCGGGCTCTGCTCCGTATGCCAGCGGATGTTCGACTTCCAGCGGGGCCGCCTGAACTTCGAGCTGGACAAGCTCCGGCCCACGGCCACCTGGTCCGAGAAGCTCACCGAGATCATGGCCTATTTCCGGGACGACTCCCAGCTCCGGGACATCCTCATCACGGGGGGGGATGCTCTCATGAGCTCCGACGCCTCCCTCAAGAAGATCCTGGACGCCATCGTGGAGATGGCCAGGGAGAAGCGGGAGGCCAACCGGAGCCGTCCCGACGGGGAGAAGCACGCCGAGATCGTCCGGGTCCGCCTGGGCACCCGGCTCCCCGTATACCTCCCCCAGCGCGTCACCCCGGAGCTCACCACCATCCTGACCACCTTCAAGACCGAGGCCTCTGCGGTGGGCATCCAGCAGTTCGTCATCCAGACCCATGTGGAGGCCCCCATGGAGGTGACTCCCGAGTCCCGGGAGGCCTTCCGCAGGCTCATCTCCGCAGGCTGGACCGTGACGAACCAGCTCGTCTTCGCGGCTGCCGCGTCCCGTCGGGGACACTCGGCCAAGCTCCGGCAGGTCCTGAACGATGTGGGGGTACTGTCCTACTACACCTTCGTGGTGAAGGGCTACATGGAGAACACTTTCAGCTATGCCCCCATCGCACGGGTGGTGCAGGAAGAGGAGGAGGAGAAGGCCCTGGGGCGGGTACCAGATGAATTTCACGAGCGTCTCAGGGATTTTCCCCTGAATGCCGAGCTCATGGTGGAGAACATCGAGGCCCTCCGGAAGGAGGCGAATCTCCCCTTCCTGGCCACGGACCGGAGCGTCCTGAACCTCCCGGCGGTGGGCAAGAGCCTCACCTTCCGCACCATCGGCATCACACGCTACGGCCGGCGCATCCTGGAGTTCGACCACGACCCCACCCGTGCCCACAGCCCCATCATCGACCGCATGGGAAAGATCGTCATCATCGAGTCCAAGTCCGTGGTCGAGTACCTCCGGCAGATGGACGAGATCGGAGAGGACACGTCCGAGTACGAAAGCGTCTTCGGCTACTCCCTGGGGGAGACGGAGCCCCGCATGCCCCTGTTCGAGTATCCCCCCTACGACTTCCAGGTGACGGACGAGATGACCAACCTGCAACTGGAGGAGGAGGAGGAAGTGGAGGAACCGGTGGGAGTGTGAGGCAACTCAGCAGTATGGCGCTACGCACTCCTCGGGTGCCGGGCCATCAGTCGTGATTCACCCGAAACGCGTTGCGAACAAAGCAGTTGGGGCGTTACCGAGTGCTGCGGGCGCCGTTTGCTGGCGGGTGCTTTCTTTCATGGCGTTGCGGGTGGAAGCCCCCCCCTCTCGGGCTCGCGGCACCACCCTTCTCGGCCAGCGCAGGTCCGGTGGGAGCCGCCACGGGGTGGCGTCGGCACCGCTCACCTGCCATCCTTGAATGGAGTAGCCGTCGGTACCTTGCACAGGAACTCCCCCATGGAACAACCACGTGGTCTGGCCGGTGGCCGGGTCTGCCCCGTTGCGCTCCGCGTTCTTCCCGCGCTATTTCTGGGCCTGGCATCCTCCGCTCTCATTGCGTGCGAGGGCGGCTCCTCTTCCGCAGTCCACCGTCAGGGGGTCGCCCTGGTGGGCGGTGACGTCCCCGAGGTGCTGGCCACCATCGGCAGCGAGGAAGTGACCCTCTCCGACCTCCGGAGCCGGGTGGGAGAGGACCTGGACCGCATGGAGATGCAGTACCTCCGGGCCCGCTCCCGCACCATCGAGAGCACCCTGGAGACCATCCTCAGGGAGCGGGTGATCCTTGCGGAGGCCCGTAGCCGGGGGCTGAGCCTGGACGAGCTTGTGGCAGCGGAGGCCGGCGGCAGCCTGGACCCGTCGGCCCTGGAGGTGGAGACCTGGTACCAGGAAAACCAGGGTCGCCTGGGGGGACGGTCCCTGGATGACCTGCACCCCCAGATCGTTGATCACCTCCGGGGGGAGCGGCGCCGGGAGGTGGCCCTCCAGTTGGAGGAGCGCCTGTTCCGTGAGCGGGGAGTGGTCATCCACTTCGAGCCCGTCCGCCTCGTCCTGAACAACGAAGGCGCCCCCTACCTCGGACAGGAGGATGCCCCCGTGACCTTGGTGGGATTCACGGACTTCGAGTGTCCCTTCTGCGCCCAACTCGTCCCCACTTTCAAGCGCCTGGCCGAGACCTTCGGCCATGACTTGCGCATCGTGGTCCGCCAGTTCCCCATCACCAGAATCCACCCCGGGGCCTTCAAGGCTGCGGAAGCATCCCTCTGCGCCCATGAGCAGGGCAGCTTCTGGGAGATGCACGACCTCATGTTCGCCGAGATGCGGCAACTCGGGGTGGCTGACCTGAAGGAAAAAGCCCGGAGGATCGGGCTGGACGGCCGACGCTTCGACGAGTGCCTGGACACGGGCCGCTTCACGGAGCAGGTCCAGAACGACCTCCAGGAAGCCTCCCGCATCGGCGTCACCGGGACGCCGGCCCTCTTCATCAACGGCGTGCAGCTGGAGGGCGGCGCCGTACCCTTCGAAGTGCTGGCCTCCGCCATCCGTAAGGAGCTGGCCCGGCCCAGACGGTAGGCCAGGGCCCGGCCCCGTCACCGCAGGCTTGGCAGCGGGAGGCGCAGGGGTGACCTGCGTCATCTGCCGCCAGGTGTTGCCGCATCGCCTCAGGAGGACAGCGCCAAGAGGTGTGGCCACACTGCTACACCTGCGGGCTCGGGACATCAAAAGCAATCTCTGTGCCACCTGCACTCAGCAGATTAAGGTATATCGGCGCCTCTTGCATGCCATGTCGTAAGCACATCAAATAAATACACTTATGAATTCGGTGAAGACGGGTCTCGGTTGATTCCCGCCTTCCACCATCCCTCCTCGCCAACTCCTGGCACAAGGGCACTTCCCTTGCGAGACGGATTGTCGGGAACGCTCGAAAGTGGGCTTCCGCTGGGCGACAAGGGCAGGCCGGCCGCGAGGCCTGGAGGCCGAACCGAGGAGTCTCCCGAAGAGGAGAAAGACGCCCAGGCTGCCGAGCGTAGTGGCTTCCCGCACCGAGTAGACGACAAGGTCTGGCCGAGGATCGATAAGGAGAGAGCGAGATGAGCAGGTCCATCCGGTGGCAAACGTATCTGGCAGGCCCTGGCCTGGCAGTCGCACTTCTGTTCGCAGGCTGTTCCGATGGCAGCGAGGGGAACCCCAGGCTCCTGGAGCCCGAGTCGCCGCCGCAATTCAGCATGAACACCGTGACGTCGGTGCATCTCGAACACTTCGACCGCTGGCAATCCGGCAATGCAGCAGCCGAATGCGCCCAGGTGGGCAGCTTCGACTATGCCTGTGGGATCGACAATTGGAACGGCGGCATGGACGGGACATACACCTGTTCCATCGCTGGCGATGAAGTCGGCGACAACACCATGACCATCTCGGAAGACGACGTCACCTACTTCGACTGGAGCGCGACCAACTCCATAGGAGCCGTCATCGTCAGGGGTGGGCCCGCCGCCAACGTGTTCTACTATGACCCCCAGGTTGGCTTCGACATGGGCCTCTTCGCCCCTACCAATCCCGGCAGCAACAGACGCTACGGCATCACCCACGTCACCTATTGCTGGAATCCGGACAACGGCGAGATCGGGTAGGGGGGCGGCGCGTGGCGGCAGAGAGGAGGGGCCTCCCCGACCGATATGGGCGGCGGGAGCCCCCGCCGAGGCCGGAGAAGACCGATCCGGGCCTCGGGAACAGCTCTGGGGCTTTGACCATCTCCCGAACCCGGAGGTGAACCGGAGGAAAATGAACCCGAAATCGACTTGAGTGGGCCTCGACGCGGATCCGGACCTGAATGGGTCCCACCGCCTCGGAGCCAATGATGCACATCCTTCCGACAAGGGCACCCCGGCCGTGAGGCCGGTCCGCAAAGCCGAGAGCGTCTCCCTTCGGGGGAGAGGCGGTCCGGTTGCCGAAGAGGGAAACGAATCCCGCTGGACCGTTGGACAAACCCTTTGTGGAAGGAGTCAGAAACATGAAGAAGATTTTCCTATTGCTGCCCGTCCTGGCGTTCCTCGCCGTGGCGTGCGGCGAGACGGCCACCACCGCCCCGGATCTGATGGAGCCGGAGTTGGGCGCGCTGGTGGATGGCTACAAGGCAAGCTCAAACGAGAACGAATTTGTCTACACCTGGGATGGCCAGGGAACCGATTCGGAAGCTTGCTATAAGGTCGGCGAAGGGGAAGAAGGGCAACGCCCGGAGACCGGCTGGATGCACTGGCTGTTCAACAACAAGGGCGCCTCGGAAGAGGCTACGCTCATCCTGAGTCGTAATGGGGCTGCGCTCGGAGAGTTTGAACCTCAAGCACCTCTTGACGCGAACAACTGGCATTTCTACACCCCCTACTTCCCCATCTTCGATGAGGAGGATCCGGAACTCCGCACCCTCGAGGCGAAGGTCGTGCTCGATGGGGAAGGTGCGAATCCGAAGAATCTCATCCTCTCCGACTACTGCCCCGGTGCGTATGAGGAGTTGGACGTCGAAAAGACCGCCGTCACCTTCTATACCCGGGAGCATTACTGGGACATCGACAAGAAGGTTGAGACCGAATACGGTCACGAGCTCGACGGGTACCCCAAGATCTGGCTCTACGCCGACGGCAGCGGCGACGAGGCAGCCACCTGGACCGTGGACGTGACGTACGAAGGCTACGAGGACAGCGGCTGGAACGTCTCCGGCGAGATTACCATCGAGAACACCGGAACGCTGGACGCCGTCATCACCGCCGTCGATGACGTGCTCGCTAGCACCCCCATCACCGTCGACTGTGGTGAGGGCTTCGAGCTTCCCTACACCCTCCCGGTGGGAGAGAGCCTCACCTGCTACTATGACGAAGACGGATACTTCGAGGGCGACAACGAGGTGACGGTCACCACCGAGGTTCGCAATTACTACGCCTACGCCGAGATCATCTGGGGCGATCCGGACGAGGAGACCAACGAGACCGTCGACATCAAGGACGTCAGCGACCTCTTCGACGAAGTGAACCTTGGCACGGTGACAGCCCCGAACGGCGCGCAGTTCACCTACGACTTTGACTTCGCCTGGGAGGACTACGGCGCGGACGGCTGCGGCAGCTTCCAGTACGACAACACCGCTACCATCGTGGAAACGGGCCAGTATGCCGACGCCACCCTCAAGGTCAACGTCCAGTGCTTCGTCTACGAGACCGCCTACGCCAAGGGTGACGATGCGGTCTGCTTCATCCCCACTTTCAGAAACTGGGGCTGGACCAACCCCATCGAGCCCGGCGAGTATGAGTGGGACCTCTGGGCCGGCGCGGCGCACTGCGACACCGACAGGGGCACGCTGGTGGGCAGCGTCACCGTGGAGTATGACGGCGATGGCGACGTGACGGTCACCTTCAACGTCGAGACCCCGTACTCGCTCGAGGAATACCACGTCTACGCCGGATACGACATGTTCCCGCAGATGCGGCAAGGTCGTCGGACGGTCTCGACCGTCGCCCCGGGCCAGTACTACAATGACAGCCCCTTCGACGGCAGCGAAGTCTACGTCATCGCTCACGGAGTGGTGGGACTCCCCGACCCCGACTTCGGCCCTGAAGAGTAACAACAACCTGACCCCCAACTGTCGGCGTCAAGGGGATCTCTGATCACCGCCGGCGCAGAAGCAGGATCGGAGCCGCCCCCTCTCCCACCCGGGAGGGGGGGCGGTGGTTTCTTCTCCCGCTGGATCCGGCGCCCCGCCGGCAGACCTTCTTCCACTTCCCTTGCGAGAGCCGTTCAGCCGGGGCGGTTCCACCCTTCCGAGGGGGGCTTTTCGTCCTCTGCCTCCCTTTTGTGACGCTCCTTTGACGCTTCGTTGACGCCCCCTTGTTATGGTAGGGTTGTTCGCTCTCCGGGGCTCTCGTCCTCCGGGTTGGGGGCTCTGGGAGGGGTTCGCCGAAATCTCCACCAGGAGGGGATTCATGAGCCAGTTCGCACCGGATGCCTCCCACAACACTTCCCCGGACCTGCCTCGGGGATCCGGAACTCAAACCATCGGCGCTCTGAACCGCTTTCTGGGTGCCATGGTCCAGGAGACGTGGGACGACCTGGACCGTGCTCTTCGGATCACCCAGAGCCTCCCCGACTTCTCGGGCATCCTCCCCCTGGGAGACCCCTCCCTCCTCCCCTACCTGGACCGTCCGGGTGTCTTCTTCATCCTGGGACCCCACCCCCACCTCCCCCTTCTCCACATCGGCGCATCCAGGGGCCCCGTGGGTACCGTTCTCCTCTCCCGGCTGGAGCGGTGCCCCGAAGGCGGATGGATGTGGCGGTGGGAGAAGAGGTCCGACCCGCCTCCCACCTTCGCCGCCGTGGCCACCATGACGAACCATTGGGCTTTCGCTCCGCCCCTCCGGGACCTCCTGGCCCGCCGACTGGGGTGCGAGGGAACAGACCCCAGCGACATCATCTCGGAGGCTCGCAGGAAGGCGTGCGAGGATCGGGAACGGCGCCACCGACGCGCCGCGGGCAGCCCACCCGGTGGAAACAGCGGCGGCTGACCAGCCGAAACCGAGGCGGCAGCTCACTACCGACTGGACAGGGGCACCTTTCGCGCCCTCCGCGCCCTTCGCGCCCTCTTGAAACTCTCCGGGTCTTTCCCTCGTCCGATCCCTTGAGACGAGGCCCAGTGCCCCTGCCCATGGAACCGCCCCTGACATCGGTGAGGGACGCGACCCTGCGGCGCCAGCACCCGCCCAAAGTACCTGAGCGCATCGGAGAGACGGATGTCCACCCTGAAGCACGCCTTTCGCACCTTGGCCAAGACCCCCTTCGTCACCACCGTGGCCATCATCTCCCTGGCCCTGGGCATCGGCGCCAACGCAGCCATCTTCTCCCTCTTCGACCAGATTGTCCTCCGCTCCCTTCCGGTGCCGGAGCCGGAGCTCCTGGTGAACCTGGGGGCCCCGGGTCCCAAGCCCGGATCCCTTTCCTCCAACCAGGCGGGGGACGGGGAGCAGGTCTTCAGCTACCCCATGTTCCGGGACCTGGAGGAGGGGCAAACGAGCTTCATCGGTATCGCGGCCCACCGAGCCTTCGGAGCCAACCTTTCCTATGAGGGCCAAACCGAGAACGGGTCGGGGATGTTGGTGTCGGGCTCCTACTTCCCGGTGCTGGGCATCCAGCCCGCGTTGGGGCGTCTTCTCACTCCCGACGACGACCGGACGGTGGGGGGTCATTATGTGGCGGTCCTGAGCCACGACTACTGGGAAACCCGCCTGGGCTCCGACCCGGGCGCTCTGAACGGGACGGTCGTGGTCAATGGACAGCCCCTGACGGTGGTGGGAGTGGCGCCCAAGGGGTTCAGGGGAACGACTCTGGGGATGGCGCCTGACGTCTTCGTGCCCCTCACCATGCGGGAACTCATGGAGCCCTTCTTCGCTCAAAGTCTCGACAACCGCCGAAGCTACTGGACCTACCTCTTCGCCCGCCTCAAGCCGGGGGTGACCATGGAGCAGGCCCGGGCCCAGGTGGGCGCTCTCTACCAGGGCATCATCAACGAGGTGGAGGCCCCCCTCCAGTCCGGGATGACCGACCAGACCCTGGAGCGGTTCCGGGCCAGAGAGATCCTCATGGCAGAAGGGCACCAGGGGCAGAGCTTCGCCAATACTGAGGCCAGGACCCCCCTGATCCTGCTCCTCGCCACCACCGGTATCGTCCTCCTCATCGCCTGCGCCAACATCGCCAACCTCCTCCTGGCCCGGGGAGCCCACCGGGGGCAGGAGATGGCCATCCGGGGATCTCTGGGGGCGAGCCGGGCCCAGCTCCTCCGGCAACTCCTTACAGAATCCCTCATCCTTGCCGCCGCCGGAGGCCTCGCCAGCCTCCTGGTGGCCTCCTGGACCCTGGGGTTGGTGGCATCCTTTCTCCCGCCGGGGGCCTCAGGCCTGATGCGCCTGGAGCTCAGTCCAACCGCAGTCCTCTTCGCGGGGGCCCTGGCCCTGGGCACGGGACTGCTCTTTGGGCTATACCCCGCCCTCCACAATACCCGGACCGACCTGGTGACCATCCTCAAGGACAGCTCCGGGCAGCCTTCCGGCGCCCGTTCCGCTTCCCGCTTCCGAACCTCCCTGGTCACGGCCCAGATCGCCCTCTCCATGGCCCTCCTGGTGGGAGCGGGTCTGTTCATCAAGAGCCTGGCCAACCTGAGCCGAGTGGACCTGGGACTGGTCACGGACAACGTCGTGACCTTCAGCGTAGCCCCTGCCTTGAACGGCTATGAAGCCGAGCGATCCATGGCCCTCTTCCAGCGCATGGAGGAGGAGTTGGCAGCCCTCCCCGGTGCAAGCATGGTCACGTCGGCCCTGGTGCCCGTCCTCTCGGGAAGCAACTGGGGCCAGGACGTCTCGGTGGAAGGGTTCGAAGGGGGCCCTGACGTGGACCAGCACTCCAACTACAACGAGGTAGGCCCAGGTTATTTCAGCACCCTGGGCATCCCCCTCCTGGCGGGCCGGGAGTTCACCCCGGCCGATGCCCAGGGCATGCCCGGCGTGGTGGTCATCAACGAAGCCTTCGCCAGGAAGTTCGGCCTGGATCCCCGGGAGGCCGTGGGGAAGCGGATGGCCAGGAACCGGAGCGGCAACCTGGACACGGAAATCGTGGGTATCGTGCA
The DNA here is from genome assembly GCA_003564295.1 of Gemmatimonadota bacterium. GTDB lineage: Bacteria > Gemmatimonadota > Gemmatimonadetes > Longimicrobiales > Gaopeijiaceae > PXFI01. Next base: position 9,707 of record PXFI01000257.1, read on the forward strand.
GGACGCCAAGTACGCTGGTGTGAAGCAGGTCGTCCCACCCCTCTTCTTCTCCCCATACCGTCAGAGCCCCAGCTCAGGCTTCATGACCTTCTATGTCCGGGCGGGCATGGATCCGGACGAGGTTCTCAAGAGGGTCCCGGCATTGGTGAGCCACCTGGACCCGCACTTGCCCGTGGTAGGCCTTCAGACCCTGGAGCAGCAGGCCCGGGATAACGTCTCCCTGGACCGCATGATCGGGACCCTCGCCACAGCCTTCGCGGCATTGGCCACCCTCTTGGCGGCCATCGGCCTCTATGGGGTCATGGCCTACTCCGTGGCCCAGCGCACCCGGGAAATCGGACTCCGCTTGGCCCTGGGGGCGGCGGGTCCTACGGTCCGGGCCATGATCCTCCGGAAGGTCGCCCTCATGGTCCTGGTGGGGGGCGCCGTGGGGCTGGCAGGC
>PXFI01000183.1 GCA_003564295.1 Gemmatimonadota bacterium
CGTCTCCCTGGGTGGGGAAGTGTTCTCTCGTCGGGAGTTCTTCGCCGGCAATCGGGAGGACATCCGGGAAAGGGGTGCCCAGGCCGCCATGGCCTTACTGCTCCGCACGCTGGAAAGTGGAGAGGGGTGATGCTACCGGTGCGGGAGGGTGCGATCCCGGGGGCGCAGGGGATCCAGATCTTCTGGCGGTCGTGGGACGCCCCCAAGGCCAGGGGCTGTCTTCTCCTTCTCCACGGGCTGGGGGAGCACTCGGGCCGTTACGACGCCTTCTGCCGCGCCCTGGCGGCAGCGGGCCTCAGGGTGTTCGCCTTCGATCTCCGGGGGCATGGACGTTCCCAGGGGTCACGTGGGGACGTGGGCGCCTTTCCCCACTTTCTGCAGGATCTTCTGGCCATGGAGGAGCTGCTGGACCGGGAAATCCCGGGGAGGTTGCCTCGTTTCCTCTTTGGGCACTCCATGGGGGGGCTCCTGGGTCTCCGGCGCCTCCAGGTCTTCCGGAGTCCCTATGCGGGAGCCATCTTCTCGGCTCCCTGGCTGGCCACTGTGCATCCGGACTGGGTGCAAAGGGTTGTGGCGTTTCTGGGCCTGGCCCTGCCCGGTATTCCACTTCCCAGCGGGATCGGGCCCAAGAAGCTGACAAGAGACCCGGGAATGGTATATTCGTGGCAGCAGGACCCCTTGATCCACAGTCGTGTCACGCCACGGCTCTTTCGAGAGGTGGTGAGGGTACAGAAGGAGGTTCTCGGCTTCAGGGGTGCCGTGGAGATCCCCCAGCTCTTTCTGGTACCCGGCCGGGACCCGGTGGTGAGAAGTGAAGTCACCGAGGACTTCGCCCGGAGAATTGTGGGGGGCGCCGCACAGGTGGAGATTCTTCCTGGACGCCTGCATGAGCCTCTCAACGACTTGGGCCGGGAAGAGGTCTGGGCCCTGGTGACCGATTGGCTTGAAGCGCGAATTGCTACCCCGCCAGGGAAGTCCCGTGGTGGGTGAGGACGTCTCTGAACCTGGACTAGCGATGATCCGTACTAGAGGCAGGAAGAGGAAAGGCCCGGACTCGGCCGAGGACAAAGCCCCGGTGCCGGTAAACCAGGCGGGAGCGGAGGATGGGGAGCCTTCCGAGGGTCCCCACCGGGAGGATCCCCCGAGGGGGAGCTACAAGGAGGGGCAGGGCGAGGAAGCAGGCCAGGCAGTGTTGGACGAGATGGAGGTGTTGCAGGAGGAGGTGGATTGCCTGAAGGATCAACACCTGCGTCTGGCCGCAGACTTCGAGAACTACCGCAAGCGGGTGAAGACGGAGCTCGCCCACGCGTGGGCTCGGGCCCAGGCGGATCTGGTGCAGAGGTTGGTGGAGGCCCTGGATGACCTGGAGAGGGTCAGCCAGTTCACCAGTGAGGATGCCGGTCCGGAAGCCCTGATGGAAGGCGTGGATCTGGTGGAACGGAAGCTCCTGAAAGCCCTCACCGATGCGGGGCTGGAGGTCCTGGATCCCGAGGGGGAGCTGTTCGACCCCAATACCATGGAAGCCATGATGATCGTGTCGGTGGGGGAAGACGGACAGGACGATACGGTGCACAAGGTCCTGCAGAAGGGTTATCTGTTCAAGGACCTGTTGGTTCGCCCTGCCCGGGTGAGCGTTTACAAGGGCGAAGATTGAGCCTCCTCTCTGGGCCGCAATGCGTGAGTGAGGTGGAATGACGACCGCTACAAAGGACTTCTACGAGATCCTCGGGGTGAAGGAGTCTGCGACCCAGGAGGAGATCAAGAAGGCGTACCGAAAGCTCGCGAAGCAGCATCATCCCGATGCCAATCCCGGGAATCCCCAGGCAGCGGAGCGGTTCAAAAGCGTGGGTGAGGCCTACTCCGTTCTCTCAGACCCCGAGAAGCGGAAGCAGTACGACCAGATGAAGAAGCTGGGAGCCTTCGGGTTCGGCGGCCGGTCCGAGCGGGGTCCCTTCTCCCGGGGTGGTCCCGGTCCCGCATACGGAGGCACGGCCCCCGGGGGGGGGTTCTCCTTCGAGGATCTCTCCGGATTTGGAGGGGGGCTTTCCGATCTCTTCAGCTCCATTTTCGACCGCGGGAAGCGGGAGGCACCCAGGGAGCGAGGCGGGCCCAGGCCGGGGCGGAGCGTGGAATACCTGGTGGAGGTGCCCTTCGAGACGGCCGTCCTTGGGGGGAGAGTGGGAATCAACATCCCCATCACCGAGGAGTGTGCCGCCTGCGGGGGGACCGGAGCTGCACAAGGGACCTCCACCAGGACCTGCTCGGAGTGCAGGGGGACGGGAACCGTCTCTTTCGGCCAGGGTGGCTTCGCCGTGAAGAGGCCGTGTCCGGCATGTATGGGAAGGGGAACGATTCCCGAAACCCCATGCGTTCCGTGCGCCGGAACCGGAACCGTCCGCCAGGCGCGGAAGATCCAGGTGACGGTGCCGAAGGGAACCGAGACGGGATCCAAGGTCCGGCTCAGCGGGCAGGGGGAGAGAGGATCTCTGGGAGGAAAGCCCGGCGACCTCATCATCAGCTTCAAGGTCAAGCCCCACCGGTTCTTCCGGCGTGAAGGCCTGGATCTGGAGGTGACCATTCCCATCAACATCGCCCAGGCATCTCTGGGTTCCAAGATCCGCGTGCGGACTCTGGACGGGAAGAAGGTGGTTCTCCGCATCCCCCCCGGGACGCAGTCCGGCACACGGTTTCGGATCCGCGGCCAGGGGGTGGAGAAGGCGGGGCGCGTGGGGGACCTGCTCGTGGAGGTCAAGATCGAGGTGCCGGAGAACCTCTCGCCCGAGAGCCGGAAGCTGATGGAGGCTCTGGCCTCCGACACGGGCCTCAAGTACTGACGACGCCCGGGGTCACCGCCGCCGGCAGGCGTGGGGATCCGGACAGCAATCCGCTTGTCGAGTACCGGCAGAACCCGGGACGGTCGTCCCTCACCGGAGAATCCGCCCTCCTCCCAGCATCCGGTCTCCACGGAAGAGCACTCCGGATTGGCCCGGCGTCACGGCGGGCTGGGGCTCGAGCAGACTGAGGGAGATGGTGTCGGCTGCTTCGTCGACCGTGGCCAGGGTGGGGCGTGCCCGGTGACGGAGCTGCACCTCCACCACCTGGCCTTCCCCCAGTGGATCCGAGAGCCAATTCACATCGGTCAGGGCTACCCTCTCGGTCAGCAGATCCTCGTGGGTCCCAATCACCACCTCCCGGCTCTCGGGCCTGATCTCCACCACGAACATGGGTTGGGGGAATCCTCCCGGGAGGCCCCTTCGCTGGCCCACCGTGTAGCCGGCGTAGCCCGCATGGGAGCCCACCACCCTACCCTCCGTATCCACTATGGGGCCGGGCCGGAATGCTGGATGGGACGGCTCCAGGTGTTCTCTGAGGAACTGGCGGTAATCGCCGCCGGCCACGAAACAGATCTCCTGGGACTCGGGCTTGTCGGCGGTGAGGAGGCCCCGCTCACGGGCCATTTCCCGGACCCGGTCCTTGGTGAGATCTCCCAGGGGGAAGTGGAGAAAGGGAAGAGTCTCCCGGGAGATGGCCCAGAGAAAGTACGCCTGGTCCTTCGTCGAATCGGCTCCCCTTAGAAGGACCGGCCCTCCGGGCTCCCGGCGGCTGATGCGAACGTAGTGCCCCGTCGCGATTCCGTCGGCACCCACCTCCCGAGCCTGCCGGAGGAGGTCCCGAAACTTCGTGAAGGAGTTGCACCTCACGCATGGATTTGGCGTGCGTCCCTCGGCGTATTCCCTGACGAAGTCATGGATGACGTCCCGGCTGAAGTCCTCCTCCACGTCCACCACGAAATGGGGGATGCCCAGGGTCCGGGCCACCTGCCGGGCGTCCTGGACTCCCTCCAGCCCGCAGCAGGTCTTCCCATGGGCGGGCCCCGAGCTGTAGCAGAAGGTCCGGAGCGTCGCTCCCACCAGCTCGTGGCCCTCCTCCAGAAGGAGGGCCGCAGCGGTGGAGGAGTCCACCCCGCCCGACATGGCTACCAGGATCCGACCCAATTTGTCCCCCCTCCGCGAGTGAAACACGATTCTTGAAAAACCGGAGTCCAGTGTCAGTTCCCTGGGCCTGCCCATGGAGGCCGGGGACCGGGAAGCTCGGGAGATGGAAATGGGCGCACCCGGGAGGCGGATGCCGGCAGACCCAGAAGGTGGAGACCGGGAAGCTCGGGAGATGGAAATGGGCGCACCCGGGAGGCGGATGCCTGCAGACTCAGAAGGTTGAGACCGGGACGCTGCCAAGGGATGGGAAGGAAACGGTTTCCCGGGTCCAGAAGGGCTCTCCGTAGGCGGCTCTTATCAGAGAGCCGGCCCTTGCAGCCTGGGCCCGGATCTGTTCCTCCAGGGAGCGGTTTCCGCCGGGAAAGACCTCTCCTCCCTGGTTGGCTCCCTCGAACTGGGACCGATACGCTGCCACAGCCTGGAGCTTCCGCTCCATCTGCTCCGTTATGTCCACCACGAAGGTGGGCTTTCTGGGATCCTCCCGGAAAGAGAGGGCATAGACCACCTTGAATGGCCTGAACGCCGTGCCGGGGGCGTCGAACTTGCTCAGCCCCGCCAGATAAGCGGCATCGTAGACCAGGTCCGCTGCGGCCCGGTGGTCGGGATGTCGGCTCCTGGGCCAGTGCGTCACCACGATCCTGGGCCTGAGCTCCCGGAGGAGGCTCGCCACCACCCTGCGGGCCTCGTGAGTGTTCTGGAGGCGGGAGTCGGGCAGGCCGGCATTGCGGCGGACGGCCAGGCCCAAGATCGCCGAGGCCTCCCGGGCCTCCGCTGCCCTGATCTCCGGGGTTCCCCGGCTCCCCGCTTCTCCTCGGGTGAGGTCGAGAACTCCGGTCCGCTCCCCGGCATCGGCGCAGCGAAGGAGTGTGCCGCCGCAGATGAGCTCGGCGTCGTCGGGATGGGAAACGATGGCCAGGACGTCCAATGGCTTCATAGCTTGACCTGGGGGTTGGGGTGGGGCGGAGGCCCTCGGAGGGCACGAGTCTACTCGTAGCGGAGGGCCACCACCGGGTCCAGGCTCGAGGCCCGCACGGCTGGGAGAAGGCCGAACAGCATACCGGTCAGCAGGGCCATGGCCAAGGCAGCCGCCACGGACCAGAGGGGAATGGCGGCGGGGATGGGAGTCACCGCTTCCACAATATTGGCGGCCGCGGCCCCCACAAGCATGCCCAGGGCTCCTCCCAGGAGCGTGAGGACCCCGGCCTCCACCAGGAACTGCCATAGGATTTCTCGCCTGGTGGCTCCCACGGCCTTTCGCACACCGATCTCCCGGGTTCTTTCCGTCACCGAGATGAGCATGATCCCGATGACCCCCACCCCCCCGACCATGAGTCCCACGGAGGAGAGGGCGAGCATGACGATGAAGAACACCCCCGTGAGCTGGTTGAACAGATCCACCAGCTGGTCGGACCGGATGATGGCGAAGTTGTTCTCCTCTTTTGGCCCAAGGCCCCTCATGGTCCTGAGGAGGCTGATGACCTGGTCCTGCACCTCGCCGTCGGGAACGCCCTCTCTGGGGACCACCAGCACCTGGAGGAACCAGTCGCTGGCCCTCAGTCGCTTCAAGGCGGCCGTGTAGGGCACGACGGAGAAGTGCCGCACCATGTCCGAGAAGATGTTCTCCCCGATCTCGTACACGCCTATCACCGTGAACAGTTCGTTTGCCGCCCGGCGCCCCGATGAGACACGAACGCGCTTGCCCACTGGATCCAGGGTCCCGAAGAGCTCCTCCGCCAGGGGGCGTGAAATGACCATAACCGCCCGCGAATGCTCCACTTCAGCAGGCAGGTAGTTCCTGCCCGCCACGAACTCACCCATGGTGTATTGGGGCCATCCGGCCGTGCTGGCGCTGGTGTTGACCCCCGTGACCCTTCGGCCCTCGAAGGAGATGGCGATGGTGAAGTCGAAGTCCACAACGGCTTCCCGGACTGCGGGCAGGCGGCCGATGCGTTGCGCTTCCAGGGGAGTGATCCTGGGTTTGTTCCACCAGGGGGGGCGTCCGGACCCGTCGTGCACGATCCGGACATCGGTCATGTCAAAGCGGGTGACGATGAAGTTCTCGGGCCCGGCGGACTCGAAGGCCTCCAGCCCGCTGCTGCGGATCCCTGTGATGAGAGCGGCCATGGTGACCACCACCGACACCCCGATGGCCACACCGAGAATGGTGAGGGAGGATCTGATCTTGTTGGCCCGGATGGCGGAGAGAGCGATCCGGACTCCCTCCTCCATGGTGATGAGGAGGCTTACGCCCTTCCCCATGCCCGGGCGCCCTCTCGGCCTACTCATAGCGCAGTGCCTCCACCGGATCGAGCTTGGCGGCTCTGGCTGCAGGGTATACTCCGGCAATCATCCCCACCGCCACACCCAGTAGGACCCCCATGAGGACCCAGTGGGGAGCGACCACCGCCGGAAGAGGGGATACGGCCCGGACAATCCACGTGAGCCCGGTTCCCACCAGGACCCCCATGACAGCTCCCGTCCCCGAGAGAGTGGCGGACTCGATGATGACCTGCACGAGGACGTCTCGCCTCCGGGCCCCGATAGCCTTACGCACGCCGATTTCCCGGGTCCGTTCCATGACGGAGACGAGCATGATGTTCATGATGACGATCCCGCCCACCACCAGGGAGATTCCCACCAGGCCCGGCAGCGCCATGAAGAGGATGGTGGAGATCCGCTCCCAGAAGCCAAGGGAATCCTCTGCCGTTTCCAACTCGAAGGTGTTGGGCTCGGTGGGGCGAAGCCGGTTCTTCACCCTCAAGATGCCCTCGATCTCCAGCATGGCTGGGCGAATGTCGCTCGGATCCAGCGTCTGGATGACGATGTTGTCCACCACTCCCCTGGGATTAACCACGTTGCGGATGGGGGAGAGGGCTGGGGCCAGGGCCCGGTTATCCATGGACATGCCGAAGATGGAACCCTGTTCTTCCAGGACTCCCACCACCCGGTAGGGGAATCCACGGACCTTGACGGTGCGGCCGATGGGATCCACATCCTCGAAGATCACGTCGGCAGTGCTTTTTCCCAGGATGATCACCGGCACTCCCCGCTCGGCCTCCTGGGGAGAGAAGGGACGACCGCGTTCCACTTCGTAGTTCCGGATTCGGAGGAGCTCATGGGAGATTCCGGCGATGAATACGTTCTCCACCCTCCTTGCGTTGTCTCCCTCCAGCTGGCTGCTGGTCGTGCTCTCCACGCCCACCAGGGCCGGAATAGCCAGGCTGGCCCTGATGGCGTCCGCATCCTCGAAGGTGAGACGCCGTCGACGGGACCACTCCCGCCGCAGCTCTGCGTCGGGGTTGATCTGAACGGAAGGTGTGCGCCGGACGGTGATGGTGTTGAGACCGTAGATCTGGCTGGCGAAGTCCTCCTTGATGTATCGGTCCATGCCCTCCACGACACTGACCACCACCAGGAGGAACATCACTCCGATGATGACTCCGAGCAGAGCGAAGAAGCTCTTCAGCTTCTCCGTCCAGATCTGGCTCAGGGCCAGGGCCATGCCCTCCCAGACGTTCACGTTCCCAGTACCCTAGTGGTTCGCCCGGGTGTTCTTGGGAAGGGACCTCATGGCGACCCTGCTCTCACGGCCTGACCGCCGACCCGGGAGTTGGGGAGGGGCCGGACGGGATCTCCGTCCCGGAGCTCCCTGATCCGCTGGTAGGGTCCGGCAACCACGGTATCGCCCGGCTCCACCCCCCAAAGGACCTCGAAGTATTCCTGGCCGGTGATGCCGATCTCCACAGGTGCAAAATGAGCGACACCATCCCGGACCACGAACACGCCTTCCACCTCCATGGGCTCCTGGTCCCGGGCCAGGGGTCCCCGGAGGCGGGCGGGCTGCCGGGTGTCCCGGTCCTCATCCGTAACGGCGGGCATGTCCCCTTCCTCGGGATCCCGGACAGTGAGGGAGATGATGGGGATGGACACAGCCGATTCCCGAACGGCGGTGATGATGTCGGCGGTGGCGGACAGGTCGGGTCTCAGCAGGATTCCGGGGTCGTCCAGGGTGATGACCACCTCGAAATCAATGGCCGCCTGCCCACTTCCCGTAGCCTGGGGACGCACGATGGCGCTGTTTCCTATCTTGGTGACCCTGCCCGTGAAGCGGCGGCCGGGAAAGGCGTCCAGCTCTACGATGGCGCTGTCCCCCAGGGTGATCTGCGGGACATCCGTCTCGTCCACGGCCATGACCGCCTCAAGAATGGAAAGGTCGCTCACCGTCAGGATCAGGCTGCCGGGGTTGTTCATGGTTCCCACCACCACCGTCTCTCCGGCCTCCACGTTGAGGCGCGTGACCTTTCCGGAAATGGGGGCCCGGATGACGGTCTTGGAAAGCTGGTTCTGGGCTTCGCTCAGGGCTGCCTGAGCCTGTGACACACCGTGTTCCGCAGCCTGGAAGAGAGAGCTGGCCACCTCCATGTTCGTCTCGGCGTCCTCCAGTTGCAGGGGGCTCACCAACGTGGAGTCCCGGTTCCAGAGGGCCAGCATGCGAGCGTGCTCCCGTTCCGCCCTGAGGAGGTTGGCCCGCTGCTGGGCCACTTGAGCCTGAGCCTGGCTGAGGGCGGCCTGGGCCCTGGAGACGGCCGCTTCCGGCTGGCTGGGATCGATTCTCAGGAGCGTCATTCCCTCCGAAACGTCGTCCCCCTCGTCCACGTTCAGGTCGATGATCCGTCCCATAACATCGGCGCTGATGTCCACGGCCCGGCGAGCCCGGACGTTTCCGCTCACCGTCACGGTGGCCACCAGGTCCCGGCTTGCCACCTCCTCCAGCCTCACTTCCACGCCCCGGTCCCGTCCCCGCACTGCGGTCACGGCTGCCGCGGATCCCAGGATCAGCACCAGGATCGTTCCCATGACGACTTTGCCGCGTGAGCTCATGTATCTATGCCTTTCCGCAACGCATCATGGCGTTCGAAGAGATGTTCCCACCACGCTTTCCAGGCTTGCCAGGGCGTCATGATAGGCAAAGATGGCGGCGATGCGTTCCCGATCCGCTCGAGCCTTCACGGTCTCGGCTTCCACCAACTCCAGAAATGTAGCCAATCCGAGCTGGTAGCGTTCCCGGGCGAGGCGATGCTGTTCGTCGGCCCAGACCTGATTCTGCTCTTCGATGAGGGCCGCCTCGTAGGCTGTCCTGAGGTTGGCCAGTCCGCTGGCGATGTCGGCCCTCAAGGCCAGCTCAGAGCTCCTGACGTTGAGCCGGGTATTGTCCTTGGCGATCCTGGATGCCTCCAGGTCTCTCTGGCGCCGCAGGCCCTGGAAGATCGGGATGCTGATGGACAGGGAGGCGGACACCGGCTGGCGGGTGAAATCGAAGGGGAACTGGTTGTTGGAATCGAGGACCGCCTGGCGCTGAGTCTCGGTGAAGAGGTACCGGGAGCAGTCCATCGTGGGAAGGGGATCCGCAAGCCTGCGGTGGATCTGGTTCTGGGCCTCGCACTGGAGGATCCGCTGCATGGAGGAAGCCTGGGCCTGGCCCACCAGGAACCCGGGATTGGAAGCCTCCCGGGTGAAGCCGGCCGTGCTGGCCGCGATGGACAGGGTCGGGAAGTAGGCGGAGCGTGCCATTCTCACCCCGTACTCCTGAGCCTTGAGGCCTGCCCTCAGGCCACGGAGGGACGGATTTCGCTCCAGGGCCATGCTTTCCAACCCCTCCTCCTGCCAGAGGGGCTCCGCCAGGTCGAAGGTGGTGCTCGGGACGAACTCGTCCTGGGGATCCAGGCCCATCCGCTGGGCCAGGCGGAACTTGGCCGTCCTCACACCGTTCTGGGCCCCCAGGAGGGAGACCCTGGCGCGCCCCACCGCCACCTCCGCCTGACGGGTGTCCAGAGGGGTGCCGGCTCCTACTTCCATCCGACCCTGGGCCAGCCGGAGATTCCCCTGGGCTCTGGCCAGCTCCCGCTCGGCCAGCGTCAGGCCCTCGGTCTGTCTGAGGACTTCCAGATACGCCTGTGTCACCAGGAAGAGGAGCTGGGCCTGGCTGGCGTAGCCCTCGGCAATCCTCGCTTCCCGTTCGGCCTGTGCCTGAGGGATCCCCATGAGGATGCGGCCGTCCAGGGTGTAGGACATTCCCAACCTGTAGGAGGACATGTAGTAGGAGGGCAGATTTCCAAACCCCAGCTCGGTGAAGGTGATGCC
>PXFI01000075.1 GCA_003564295.1 Gemmatimonadota bacterium
CAGGTCTCCCAGGTCCTGGAGGACCCTGTCAGCACCTGCAGCCTCCAGGGTGTCCGGTGGGAACTTCCCCGTGGCAACAGCCACGGTCCTGGTCCCTCCATGCTTCCCGCAGGCCACGTCCCGGGGGGTGTCCCCAACCACTACCACGGAGGCAGGATGGAAGATCCGGCCCCACTTCGTGGCGGCACGCCGCATGGCAACCGCCGGGAGATCGTTCCGGATCTCGCTGTCGGACCCATAGCTCCCGATGGGGAAGTAACCCATGAGATCCACGGACTCCAGCTTCAAACGGGCACCATCCACGATGTTCCCCGTGATGAGCCCCAGTCCGACCCCCTCCTCTTCCAGGTGCTGCAGCAGGGGGAGAACCCCCGGTAGGACCCTCATGGGTTGTCCCGGCAACCGCCGCTCCAGCTCCTCCACGTAGACCGACCAGAGGGCATCCAATCCCGCATCGATTCCCCGGTCCTCGAGCCCCTCACCTCTCAGGAGCTCCCTGGCGATCTGGGGATCCGTCTTTCCCGAGAAGTCCGGGAGGTCCCTCACCCCGTCCACACCGAAGACCTGGCCGATTGCCCGCAGAAAGGCTGTCTTGGCCGGTCCTCCCCTCACCAGCGTACCGTCGATATCGAAGAGGAGGAGACGTTTCATGAACTTACCTCCTGGTCAAGTGTTGCTCTTCTCCGGTCAACCGAAACCGCCCGCCGGACGGCCTCTTCCAGAACCTGGCCGGCTGCAACTCCAACGCTCAGCAGTTCCTCCGGCGATACTGCCTTCTCCTTCTCGCTGGTGGTTACGGCGAAGATGATGTCCCCGTCGAAGGGAGTGTGCACGGGTACCACGGCCCGTGGCAGCGCCGTAGCGGCCATCCGGGCCAATCTCCTGAGCTCCACTCGAGAGAGGGGCAGATCCGTGGCTACCACCGCCAGGGTGGTGTTGGCTCCGGCTGGCCTGCCTCCCCGGGCGCTACCCCTCTCCAGGCCTGGCTTCCAAGGCTCTTTCCGGCCCCCGCCTGCCGGTTCAACGCCACCACCCCCGGACAGTACGCTCCCGTCCTCCGCCACCACGTCCCCCAGAGCGTTCACCACAGCAAGGGCACCCACCGTTGCCTCACCCAGGCTTCCCCCTTCCACGCGCCGCGACCAGCTACCGACACCGCCCGGGGCGACCCCTTGCATGCCCCGAATCTTGCCCACGGTGGCACCGGCCCCGGCCCCCACACGCCCTTCGGACACTGGTCCGGTGCTGGCCGCCTCACAGGCCCGCCGACCCTCCTGGGGGCCCGGCCGCCCTACTCCGGCAACCAGGTCGAAGATAACGGCGGCAGGCACCAGCGGGACCCGAGCCAACCCCGTGTCAAACCCCTCGCCACGCTCCTCCAGCCACGCCATGACGCCGTCCGCCGCCGAAAGGCCGAAGGCGGATCCACCCGTCAGAAGCAGGGCGTTCACCCGATCCACCAGGTGATGGGGAGAGAGCACATCCAGCTCCCGGCTCCCCGTGGCCTGTCCAAGGATCTCCGCAGCACCCCGGAAGGGTCCCAGGATCACGGTGCATCCACTCCCACCCCCGGACACGTCCGCATGGCCGACCCGGATACCGGACACTGCGGTAAGGGTCATGCCCTGCACCCGCCCTTCGCCGAAGGTCCCATCAGGCCTCCACCTCCGAAGGGCCCTCCCCGGCCAGACGCTCCAGGAGCGATGGATCCAGGTTTCCGCCACTCAAAACCAGCGCCGTCCGGAGACCACTCGCCTCCACTGCTCCCGACATCACCGCCGCCAGGGTAGCGGCTCCGGAATACTCCACTACCAGCTTCCGGCGAAGGAGGAGGGCCTTCGCGGCGCTCCGAATGGCGTCGTCCCTCACCAGCACCACGTCGTCCAGGAATTCCCGGGCGTGGAGAAAGGTGAGGGAGCCGGCCTTTACGGGGGCAAGTCCGTCGGCGATGGTTTCGGTCCGGGGAAGGGTCACGGGCTCGCCAGCGTCCAGGGCTGCCCGCATGGCAGACGCACCTTCGGGCTCCACCCCCACCACTCGGACCCGGGGCAGAAGCCTCTTCACGGCCGCCGCCGTGCCGCTGGCCAGGCCTCCGCCGCCGATGGGCACCAGGACCAACTCCACCTCGGGCCAGTCCTGGACGATCTCCAGTCCCACCGTGCCCTGACCGGCGATGATGCGAGGGTGATCGAAGGGCGGTACCATGGCCAACCCTTCCTCCCCGGCCATGGCCTCGGCTCGAGCCTTCCTCTCCAGGGAGGTAGTGCCCTCGAAAACCACTTCGGCCCCCAGACGCCTGGCGCCCTCCACCTTCACGCCGGGAGCCGTCACGGGCATCACCACAACGGCCCGGACCCCCTTCTCCCGGGCCGCAAGGGCTACGGCCTGGGCATGGTTCCCGGAGGAGTAGGTGATGATCCCCCTCGCCACCTCATCCCGGGAGAGCTGGGACACGAAGTTGTACGCGCCCCGGATCTTGAAGGAGCCGGCCCGTTGGAGGGATTCACACTTCAGGCGAACGTCCCCACCCGTTTCCTCGGAAAGCTCCGGAAAGGGGACGAGGGGGGTGGGAACCGCCACCCCACGAATCCGAACAGCCGCCCCTTGGATCTCGCCTAACGTCACCAGGTCGGGAGACACCTCCGTGCCCATCTTCGTTCACTCCTCCGGATGATCGTCGGTGGGTACGCCCAGCTCCTCAGGCTCCTCCCGCTGCTCCCGGACCTCTTCCCGAACGGTCTCGCCCTCGTCCCCGTTCATCGCGGCGCCGTTGGCCCCGGGACCGTTGTCCGAGATGACCCGGGCCACATCCATGACCTGGTCGCCCTCGGCGAGTGCGACGAGGCGCACGCCTTGAGTAGCCCGCCCGATGGTACGGATCTCCGCCACTCTCTGGCGGTTCACCACTCCGTTCCGGGTGATGATCATGAACTCCTCGTCCTCCACCACCGACCGCATGGCCACCACCAGCCCCGTCTTCGACGAGGTCTTGAGGTTGATGACACCCTTGCCACCCCGGTGCTGATACGGGTAGGCGTCCACGGAGGTCCTCTTCCCCATCCCCCCCTCCGAAACCACCAGGAGTGTGCTATCGGGCCGGTTGATCACCACCATACCCACCACTTCGTCCCCACTCACAAGGCGGATGCCCCGAACTCCCGAGGTGACCCTCCCTATGGGTCGAGCTTCCTGCTCCTTGAAGCGTATGGCCATCCCCTTGCGGGTACCCAGGACGATATCGTCGTGGCCGCTGGTAACCTTTACCTCTATGAGCTCATCCCCTTCCAGGACCTTCATGGCATTGAGGCCCACCGCACGGATGTGCCCATATGCCGAAAGAGGGGTCTTCTTGATCATCCCCTTCCGGGTCGCGAAGAGGAGGAAGTGATCATGGCTGAACTCCCGCACCGGGACCACGGCGGCGATCTCGTCCCCGGGAAGCAGGTTCACCAGGTTCACCAGGTGCTTGCCACGGGAATGCCGGCCACCCTGCGGGAGCTCCCAGACCTTGAGCCAGTGACATTGTCCCGCGCGGGTGAAGATCATGATATAGTCGTGGGTGGAGGCCACGAAGAGGTGCTCCACCCAATCCTCCTCCTTCGTGCCCATACCCCGAAGACCCCTGCCCCCTCGCCGTTGCGCCCGATAGGTATCCACCTCCATGCGTTTGACGTAGCCCTGGTGGGACACGGTGATGACCATGTCCTCCTCGACGATGAGGTCCTCCTCGCTCAGGAGGACGTTCCCCCCCAGGATCTCCGTCCGTCGGTCGTCCCCGTACTTCTCCGCCAGCTCCTCAAGCTCCTGGACGATGATGTCCATCCGCCGGTTCCGGCTTCCCAGGATCTCCTCCAGCTCCGCGATGCGGGTCCGAATCTCCGCCAGCTCCTGGTCCAGCTTTTCCATCTCCAGGCCGGTGAGGCGAGCCAGCCTCATGTTCAGGATGGCCTCCGCCTGCGCCTCGCTCAGCTCGAAGGCCCCCCTGAGGCGCACCGAGGCCATTTCCGTGTCCTCGGATCCACGGATGATCCGGATGACTTCATCGATGTTGTCGACGGCGATCTTCAGCCCTTCCAGGATGTGCTCCCGCTCCTTCGCCTTTCGGAGCTCGTGCTCGCTCCTCCGGACCACCACTTCGTGCCGGTGGTCGATGAAGTGCAGCAGCATCTCCCGGAGGGCCATCACCCTGGGCACCCCGTCCACAAGGGCCAGGAGGATGGTCCCGAAGGTGGTCTGCATCTGCGTGTGCTTGTACAGACGGTTCAGGACCACACGGGGGATGGCATCCCGCCTCAGCTCGATGACGACCCGGAGCCCCTCCCGATCCGACTCGTCCCTGAGATCCCGGATTCCGGTGATCTTCTTGTCCCTTACCCCCTGGGCAATCTGCTCGATGAGGCGGGATTTGTTCACCATGAAGGGTATCTCGGTGACGATGATCCGCTCGCCCCCCCCGGGGGCCTCCTCCACCTCGGCCTTTGCCCGGGTCACGATCCGTCCCCGGCCCGTCTGGTAGGCCTCCCGGATTCCGTCACGGCCACAGATGGCCCCCCCCGTGGGAAAGTCCGGCCCCAGGATGTGGCTTTCCAGCTCCTCCTGGGTCAGGCTGGGGTTTCGGATGAGGGCCACGATGGCGCTCACCACCTCCCGCAGGTTGTGGGGCGGGATGTTCGTGGCCATCCCCACTGCGATCCCCGAGCTACCGTTCACCAGAAGATTCGGTAGCTTTCCGGGTAGAACCGTGGGCTCTTCTATGCGACCGTCGAAGTTCGGAGCGAAGACCACGGTCTCCTTGTCGATATCCTCCAAGAGCTCCGTGGCCAGGGGGTGGAGACGGGCCTCCGTGTATCTGTAGGCTGCCGCCGAATCCCCGTCCACCGAACCGAAGTTCCCCTGGCCGTCAACCAGGGGGTAGCGGAGGGAGAAGTCCTGCACCATGCGAACCATGGCGTCGTAGACCGCCATGTCCCCATGGGGGTGGAACTTCCCGAGAACCTCACCCACCACCGACGCGCTCTTCTTGTAGGCGCGCCCGGGGGAGAGGCCCAGCTCCCGCATGGCGTAGAGGATCCGGCGATGGACCGGCTTAAGACCATCCCGAACGTCCGGCAGGGCCCGCTGGACGATGACGCTCATGGAGTAGTCGATGAACGACTCCCGCATCTCGTCTTCCAGCAGCCGTGTCAGGACCTTCTGCCCACCCCCGTCCAGCCTCAGCTGGATGACGTTATCGTGTTCCTGATGTTCCATTTCTATCTCTGTGTGCAGTGCCTCGAGCACATGGCTCTTTTCTTCCTGGCCACGCCCCGGCAGCCAGATCCCCACAAGCCACTCCTGGAGGTGGCCGAGGATGCGGCAGCCGGCACTTCAGGTCTCGTGGTGGTAACGCTCTCATGACCGTGGGGAGCCCACTCACCAGAGCGTCTTGGAGGGGTGATTGAGGGGTGCGACCGTCACGAAGCCATTCTCCGGACGAAACCCGGTCTCGGCCCCGGCAGGCCGAGGCTCGTGATGACCTTGAAGTCTTTGAAAAATAACGAGAAATGACACTTTCAGGCAAGGTCTGACCCGGATTGCGCCGGGACGGGAATCCCCCCTTGATCCGGAGGGAAGAGGTCAGCCGGAAGAGAGGAGGTCAGGCCACCGCCACGAAGTCCCTCAGCTCCCTCCATCCAGCCGCCTCCAGGGCCTCCCTTATTTCCTGGCGGACACCTTCCTGACCCACCGCGGCTACGCAGAAGGAACCCCGGACACGGTCCACGTCTTCAGGTGGAATCACGGGTACTCCATGTACCCTCTGCCCCACCTTCCTGGGATCCAGATCCACGAAGGCCACAAGGGTCCCCCCCTGCCGCAAGAGCTCTCTGGCGAAGGCCTTCCCCACCGGCCCCGCCCCCCACACCACCAGACCCTTCCCCTCCCAGAGGTGGAACCTCCGGAGGAAATGCACCTTACACCTGCGGAAGCTTTCCTCCGAGTAGGCGCCGTGGGTCCGGGAGAGGCGTCCTTCTCCCTCCCTCCACCGCAGGAGAACCTCCGGCACCTTGGCCAAGCGACCCCCGCCTTCCCACAGGCGGAAGACCAGGTCGTAGTCCTCGGGCCATCCCAGATTCCGGTAGCCCCCCGCCACCTCTACGGCCTCCGCCCGGAGGAGGAGGGTGGGATGGGGGAGTGGGCACTCCACGAAGAGGTCTCCCTCCATTGCCTCGTGGCTGGTGAGCCCGTTGATCCAGGTCTCATAGCGGCGGGCACCTTCCCTGACCTTCTCCGGGGGGAAGTAGGTGACACCTGTGCCACAGGCCACGATCCGCCGATCCGTGGTCATGAGATCCATCTGCCGCCTGAAGCGCCCCGGAAGAGCCAGGTCGTCGGCATCCATCCGGGCCAGATAGCGGCCCCGTGCCCTCGACCGGGCCAGCTCCAGGGCCGCCACAATCCCCTTCGGCTCCTGTGTGAGAACCTGGAACCGACGGTCCCGACCCGCCGCCTCCCGCAAGATCTCCCGGGTGCCGTCCGTGGACCCGTCGTCCACCGCCAACACCTGAAAGTCGGGGAAGGTCTGCCCCTCGAGTGAAGCCAGGGCCTCCTCCAGGAACTGGACTCCGTTCCGGACGGGAAGAATCACGGAGAGGGGTGGGGCGGCGGCCGAGGCGCTTCTCGTCATATCAGGTGGGGTGGGGGTGAACCAGAAGGGCCACCAGGTACCTTCCCGTGACGCTCTCCGGGACCTGAACGATGTCTTCGGGCCTGCCCATGGCCACCACCTCTCCCCCCTGGGCACCGGCGCCGGGGCCCAGATCTACGATCCAGTCCGCGGTCTTGATGACCTCCAGGTTGTGCTCGATCACCACCACCGAGTGGCCGGCATCCAGGAGTCGGCCCAACACGCGCAGGAGTTTCCGGATATCCTCCCCGGCGAGCCCCGTCGTGGGCTCGTCCAGAATGTAGACCTTGCGTCCCCGCTTTCCCGCTCCTCCCGCCAACTCCCGGGCAATCTTAAGGCGCTGTGCCTCCCCCCCCGAGAGGGTCGGTGCCGGCTGGCCCAGGCGAAGATACCCCAGGCCCACCTGCTGGAGATGCCAGAGGATCTGACCCAGGCGGTCCTCCCGGATGAAGAAACGGATGGCCTCGTCCACGGTGAGGTCCAGGACCTGAGCTACGTTCATCCCCTTGTAGGTGACCTCCAGCACTTCCCGCCGGTACCGGGCTCCACCGCAGATCTCGCACGGCACGAACACATCAGCCATGAAGATCATCTCCACCTCCACATGGCCTGCTCCCTTGCAGGCATCGCACCGGCCCCCGTCCACGTTGAAGGAGAAATACCCCGGGCCGTAGCGGCGCTGCCGGGCCAGGGGGAGAGAGGAGTAGATGCGACGGACCTCATCCCAGGCCTTGATGTAGGTGACGGGATTGGAGCGGGGCGTCCGGCCGATGGGAGACTGGTCCACCAGGACCGCTTTCTCCACCAGGCCCGCTCCCTCCAGGGCCGTGTATCGCCCAACGGCCTCCCCAAGGTGCTCCTTGGCTGTGGTTTCCCCCCCGTTCAGCTCCAACTCCAGGGCTCGGTAGAGAACGTCGTGCACCAGCGTAGACTTCCCGGACCCGCTGACCCCCGTCACCACCGTCAGGGCCCCCAGGGGGATCTCCACGTCCACGTCGCGCAGGTTGTGCAGACAGGCCCCCTGGAGGACCAGCCGCCCTCCGTCCCCCCTCCGGCGCTCCTTTGGCAGAGGGATCCCCTCCCGTCCCGAGATGTATCTTCCCGTCACGGTGTCGGCGGCCTTCAGCTCCTCCGGGGTCCCCTGAAATACCACCTTGCCCCCCTTCTCTCCGGACCCGGGCCCCAGCTCCACCACGTGCTCAGCTGCCATGATGGCCAGGGGGTCGTGCTCCACCACGATCACCGTGTTCCCGGCATCCCGCAGCCGGCCCAGGAGGCGGAGGAGGGCCCCCATATCCCGGGGGTGGAGTCCGATGGTGGGCTCATCCAGGACGTACAGGGCATCCACCAGGCTGGAGCCCAGGGAGTTGGCCAGGCTGATGCGCTGCGCCTCCCCTCCCGAGAGGGTCCGGGCCTGCCGGTCCAGGGTCAGGTACCCGAGCCCCACCTCCACCAGAAACTCCAGGCGGGACCTGAGCTCCCTCAGGATGGCGGTGGCGATTCGGCTTTCCATCTCCCTCAGCTCGAGCCCCTCCACCCAACTCTTCAGCTCCTCAACGGGCATGGCGGAGATCTCGGCCAGGTTCTTGTCAGCCACCCGGACCCAGAGGGCCTCTTTCCTGATCCTGGCGCCCCCACAGGCCCGGCATGGCCTCGGGCTCTGGTACTGCCGAAGAAAGACCCTGATGTACCGCTTGTACCGCTTCCTCTCCCGGGACCGAAGAAAGGGAATCACCCCCTTGAAGCCCTCGCCGCCGAAAAGGACCGCGCTGCGAAAATCCTCCGGAAGGCTCGCCCACGGGGCGAATACCGATAGACCCCACTCCTGGGTGAACGACCTCAGGCGATCCTGCTCCCGGAAGTACCGGGGCTTCGTCCATGGATCCACCGCCCCGTCCTGGATGGAGCGACGCGTGTTGGGAACGACGAGCTTCTCGTCGTACTCCAGGGTGGCCCCGAAACCCGTGCACTCCGGACACGATCCCACAGGATTGTTGAAGGAGAAGAGCCGGGGAGTGGGCTCCGGAAACTCCCGATCCGGGTGCCGGGGACAGCGGAAGCCCTCGGTGAAGTGCATGCGGGCCGGCCGCTCGAATCCGGGAGCTCCCGGAACGCCGGCCCCCTCCGCCAGAAGCACCACCGCCTCTCCGTCACCCTCCCCGAAAGCGGTCCCCAGGGAGTCGGCCAACCGGTCCCGGACGTCCGGACGCACCCTCAGGCGGTCCACCACCACCAGAAGCTCACGGGCAGCGGTGAGGTCAACTCCCAGTCGTTCCGGATCCTCCGCACCGCCCCCCCCCACGTCCAGCAGCTCACCGTCAGCCAGGACCCGGAGGAATCCCAATGCCCGGAGGTTCTCCACCACCAGGGCGTGGCCGACCCTCCCCCCGAGCTCCAGAGGGAAGGCCACCAGGATCCGGGCACCCTCATCCACCTCCAACACCTGCTCCACGGCTCCGGACACGGTGTCAGGGCGGATCTCCCGACCGCAGTCCGGGCAGTACATCCTCCCAACCCTGGACCAGAGGAGACGCAGGTAGTCCAGAACCTCGGTGGCGGTTCCCACCGTGGACCGGCTGGACTTGGCAGGGTTCTTCTGCTCGATGGCCACTGCCGGGGCAATCCCCTCCAGGAGGTCCACCGCAGGCTTCTCCATGCGGTCCAGGAACTGCTTGGCGTACGTGGAGAGGGACTCCATGTACCGCCTCTGGCCTTCCGCAAAGAGGGTGTCCAGGGCCAGGGTGGACTTCCCCGACCCGGAGGGCCCCGTGATGACGGTCATGACCCTCCTGGGGAGGTCCAGGTCCAGGCTCTTCAGGTTGTGCTGCCGGGCTCCCCGGATTCGGATCCAATGCTCCATGCATGGATCTTAGTGGAGGGGACCGTGCCGGGGTACCCGGCCACCGACGCCTTGACCCCTTCCACCGCCTTCTCATAGCTTTCCATCATGAAGAACCAGGCGACGGTCCGGCATCATCATCACCATGCGGCCCGCAAGGGCCCGCTGGCAGGGATGGTCTGTGCCTGATTGAAGCCCATAACAGACCGAAATCACCGCCGCGGCCCTTCACGACGGGCCGCGCTTTTTTTGTCCAGGCCGGCCGACAGGCTTTCCCTTGTTCGGCTGCGCCGGCGAGACCAATGGAAACAGCTTCGGAGAGAATCATGGTTTTGCGAGTTGCGCTACCCAACAAGGGACGCCTGGCCGACCAGGCCCTCACCCTCTTTGAGAAAGCCGGCCTCAAGGCCGAGTCCCGGGTGGACCGAGCCCTGGTGGCGAATATGGGATCCGACTTCCAGGCCATCTTCCTCCGGGCACAGGACATCCCGGAGTTCGTGGCTGACGGAGCCGCCGACCTGGGTGTCACCGGGGCCGACCTGGTGGCCGAGTCCGGCAGGACCGTCCAAGAACTCCTCGACCTCCAGTTCGGACGCTGCCGACTGGCTCTGGCGGTTCGAGACGACAGCAGGGTGAAGGACGTGGAGGATCTGGAGCCCGGCACCCGGGTTGCCACCTCCTTTCCCCGGGTCACAGAGGGGTTCTTCCGGGAGCTCGGCCTGGAGATACGGGTCGCCCCGGTCTCCGGGGCTGCGGAGATCGCTCCCCACCTGGGCGTGGCGGAGGTCATCGCGGACCTGGTCTCCACCGGCTCCACATTGAGAGTAAACGGTCTCAGGGAGATCGCCACCATCCTCAACTCCACGGCCCGACTCATCGGCAGCAGCAAGGTCACCCATGATTCCTTCAAGGGTCCCCGGGTGGCGGAGCTCGTGGTGGCACTCGAGTCAGTGATCAGAGCCGCTGCCAAGCGTTACCTCATGGCCAACGTCCCAAGAGACCGCCTGGAGGAGGTGAAAGAGATCATCCCGGGCCTGTCGGGGCCCACCATCGTGGAGATCCAGAACGCCGGTCGCTGGGTGGCAGCCCATGCCGTGGTGGATGCGGACCGGATCTACCAGACCATCACCAGGCTCAAGGCCATCGGTGCCGAGGGCATCCTGGTGACGCCTATTGAACGGCTTACGCCCTGAGGTCGTGGCCATGAGACTGCGCATCGACAAGCCCCTCGCTCAACTCACCCCCCGGGAGCGCTCCCGCCTCCTGGATCGACGGCCCGCTGATGAACCTCAACTTACGGATCAGGTCCGCGCCCTGCTGGCCCGGGTGCGGCGGGAGGGGGACCGAGCCCTCCGGGAGATGGCCCGGGAATTCGACGGAGTGGAGCTCCCCGGACTGGAGGTGCCCCGGCAGCTGTGGACCGCCGCCGTCCAACGCTTGGATCCGGCCCTCCTGCAGAACCTGGAGGAAGCCGCTCGAAACATCCATGCCTTCCACCGCGCCCAGATCCCTCAGGACATTCAAGTTACTGTCCGACCTGGTGTTACGCTCGGGAGGCGATCTGTGCCCCTCTCGGTGGCGGGAGTCTACGCTCCGGGAGGCCGGGCCGCCTATCCCACCAGCGTCCTCATGGGCGTGGTTCCGGCGAGAGCCGCAGGTGTGGGAGAGGTCATCCTGTGCTCCCCTCCCGGCCCGTCAGGATACCCCCCCGACCAGGTTCTGGCAGCTTCCGCAATCGCCGGGGCCTCTCGTCTCTTTGCTCTTGGGGGAGCCGGAGCAATCGGGGCCATGGCTTTCGGGACCGCCACTGTGCCACGGACCCAGGTCGTGGTGGGGCCGGGCAACCGTTACGTAACCGAGGCCAAACGTCAGGTGGCCGGAGAGGTCATCATCGATTCCCCGGCAGGGCCCTCGGAGGTCCTGGTCCTGGCCGACGAAAGTGCCGACCCCCGCCTCTGCGCACTGGAGCTCGTCTGCCAGGCGGAGCATGACCCGGAAGCGGCCGTGGCATTGGTGACGGATTCCGCCCCACTCCTGGACCGCGTTCGGGGCGTCCTCCTGAAGGAGGCGTCCCAGACTCCCCGATGGGAGATCGTGGAGAAGGCTCTGCACTCCAACGGTGCCCTTCTCCTGGCAGGCACATGGGATGAAGCTGTGGCCTTCGCCCGGGACTATGCCCCGGAGCACCTGGCTCTCTTCACCAAAGATCCGAGGCGCGACCTGGAAGAGATCCCGACAGCCGGCACTGCGTTCCTGGGCCAGGCGGCGGCGGTGGCCTTCGGGGATTATCTTACCGGAGCCAACCACGTCCTCCCTACGGGGGGGATGGCTCGGGCTTTTTCGAGCCTTTCAACCATCCACTTTCTCCGTATGTACACATGGCAGGAGATCACCCCGATGGCAGCGGCAGCCATGAGCCCTGCCGTGGAACGCATGGCCGAGGCCGAGGGGCTGCCAGCCCATGCTGAAGCCGTTCGAGCCCGGAGGGTCCCCAGATGATCTCCACCCAATCCGACCCACACGGGATGACAGGGATCCCGGCCTCCCGGAGGAACCAATGACCCGCTTCCCCCGACAGGACTATGCCCAATTGACCCCCTACGACCCGGACCGCAAGCCCGTGGCCGTGGATCTCAGCGACAACAGCAACCTGTGGGGGCCAAACCCTGCGGCCCTGGAAGCCGTGCGGCAAGCTCCTCTGGAGGCCCTGACCCGCTACCCGTCCGTCTACGCCACTGAGCTCAAGGCGGCGGTGGCCCAGAAGTACGGCGTACCCGTCGACGCCGTGACCACGGGGTGCGGCTCCGACGACATACTGGACTCGGTGTGCCGGGCCGCAGTCTTTCCACCTGGCCTAATGACCTTCCCTGCTCCCTCCTTCTCCATGGCGGAGGTCTTCGCTCGTATGAACGGCCTTGAGGCCCGGGCCCTTCCATGGTCCAGGGCAGAGGTGGATCCCGCCCGGCTCCTCCTGGACGAACCGGACATCATCTACCTTTGCCGGCCCAACAATCCCACGGGAAGGTCCATTCCCAGGGATTGGATCCTGGGCCTCCTGGCTCTGGGCGGACCCGATGGCCCCGTGGTCGTCCTGGACGAGGCCTACGGCGACTTCGCCGACGACAGCTTCCTCAGGGACGCCCCCAACACGGACCGGCTCCTGGTGGTTCGCACCC
Source organism: Gemmatimonadota bacterium (assembly GCA_003564295.1). Taxonomy (GTDB): domain Bacteria; phylum Gemmatimonadota; class Gemmatimonadetes; order Longimicrobiales; family Gaopeijiaceae; genus PXFI01. The sequence continues at coordinate 12,680 of PXFI01000075.1, forward strand.
TCTCGAAGCTTTATGGGTTGGCGGGCCTCCGGGTGGGTTTTGCGGTAGGTCCCTCGACCTTGGTCCAGGAGGTCGAGAAGTCCCGGGGTCCCTACAAGGTGAGTCAACTCGGTGCCCTGGCGGCGGTGGCAGCTCTTGGAGACATATCAGGCTGGGCCGACGGTATCCGACACCGGACGCTCCAGAATCGGGACCGGCTGGCTGCGGAATTGCGCTCCAGGGGCCTTCAACCCCCTCCATCCCAGGCGAATTTTCTCCTCGTCCCGGTGGAACCCGCCGGCGCGGTGGAGGTGAATGACGCCCTCAGAGAACGGGGAGTGGCAACCCGTCCCTTCCCTCAGCTGCCCGAGCTGGGGGAAGCCCTCCGGGTCACCATCGGACCCTGGGAACAGATGGAGATCTTCCTCTCGGCCCTGGACGAGCTCCTCCAGCCATGAAGATCGCTCTCTTCGACTATGGGACCGGGAACCTCCACTCCCTGGGGAAGGCCCTGGCGGCGGCAGGTGCCACGGTGACCATCACCAGCCGTTGGAAGGACGCCCTGGCCCTGGACGCCCTGGTTCTCCCGGGGGTGGGTGCTTTCGGGTCTGCTGTCAAGTCCCTGGGGTCGGAAACCGCCAGGGTCCGGGAAGCGCTGGAAGCGGGACTTCCCTGCCTTGGGATCTGCCTGGGCATGCAGCTCCTATTCCATCGGTCCCATGAGGGAGAAGGCAAGGGGATCGGATTCTTATCGGGATCCGTGCGGCGACTCCGGACCCACATCACCCCCCAGATGGGGTGGAACGATGTGCATATTGCCCCGACGGGCTTGGAGCCCCTGTTCCAGGGTGTGGACAACCTGGTGGCTTACTACGCCAACTCCTACGTGTGCCAGCCATCGGACCAGGGTTTCGTCATCGCCACATCCACCTATCAGGGGGACACCTTCCCCGCCGCCGTCCGCAGATTGCACACCTGGGGAGTCCAGTTCCACCCGGAAAAGAGCTCAGCCCAGGGACTCCACATCATCTCGAACTTCTTGCGGCAGGTGTGCCCATGATCGCGATCCCCGCCCTGGACCTGAGGAATGGCCGGTGCGTTCAGCTGGTGGGCGGGCGGCCCGAAGAGGAACGGGTGTCACTGCCGGATCCGTTGGCCCAAGCCAAGTACTGGTGGGACTTCGGGTTCCGGCACTTGCATATCGTGGACCTGGACGCGGCCCTCTCCCTGGGCCAGAACCGGGGGATCATCCGGGAGATCGTGTCTACCACCGACGCCGAGGTCCAGGCAGGTGGCGGCGTACGCAGCCGGATCGACGTGGAGGAGATCCTGGCCCTGGGAGTGTGCCGGGTCATGGTGGGGACCCGGGCCGTGGAAGACCCGCAATGGCTCCAGGAGATGGCGGAAGCCTACTCACGCCGCATCATGGTGGCCACGGATACCCGAGACGGTCTCGTCCTCCGCCGGGGGTGGACCGAGTCCAGCGGAACTCCGGTCCAGGCCCTCCTGGCCAACTTGGATCCCCTGCCCCTGGCCGGTGTCCTCTGCACCGACGTGTCCCGTGAGGGACGAATGGAAGGAATCGACCTCCCTGGAGCGGAAGCGGTCATCCGGGGAACCCGGCACCCGGTCTGGATCGCCGGGGGCATCACCACCATGGAGGAGGTCCGGGCCCTGAACCTGGCCGGGGCCGCCGGGGCCGTTTTGGGCATGGCCATCTACACGGGGGTACTGCCCCCTGAGCAGCTCGCCGAGGAGTTCGGAGCATGACCAGATTGAAGAGAGATACCAAGGAGACATCCATCCGCCTGGCCGTGCAGAGGTCCGGTGGCTCCATTCGGGTGGAGACGGACGACCGCTTCCTCTCCCACATGGTGGAGACCCTGGCCCGGTACGCCGGCCTGGGGTTGGAACTGGAGGCTGCAGGCGACCTGAGACACCACCTGGTGGAGGACGTGGCCATCGCCCTGGGAACGGCCCTCCGGAAGGAGACCCCGGCCACGGCGGCCCGGTACGGATGGGCCCTGGTCCCCATGGACGAGGCCATGGCCCAGGTGGCCATGGACGTTGGGGGCCGCCCCTACTACCGGGGACCCCTTCCTTCCCGCCTCTACCAGCATTTCCTCGAGAGCCTGGCCGTGAACCTGGGCGCCACCCTCCACGTCCGGATCGTCCGGGGCCGGGATCGGCACCACATAGTGGAAGCGGCTATCAAGGCCGTGGGCCTGGCCCTCCGGCAAGCCCTCCAGGAGGGGGAAACGGTCTTCAGCACCAAGGGATCCGTGAGCCTGGAATGGGAGGGTTGATGCTCCCCTGTCGATTGCAGTGGGAGGACTTCTTTGGTTTCCGATGGGAAGGGGGCAGTTGATGCTTCGTCCCCGGGTGGTAGTCTGCCTGGACGTGGACCAGGGCCGGGTGGTGAAGGGGACCCGCTTCAAGGGGCTCCGGGACGTGGGGGACCCGGTGGAGATGGCCCGACGCTACGAGGAGGAAGGTGCCGACGAAATAGTCTTCCTGGACATCTCGGCCTCGGCGGAGGGCAGAGGCACCCTCCTGGAGACGGTCCGGCGCACGGCGGAGGCGCTCTTCATTCCCCTTACGGTGGGAGGCGGAGTCAGGGACCTGGCAGACATGAGGGAGCTCCTCCGTGCCGGCGCCGACAAGATCAGCCTGAACACGGCCGCCGTGAGAGACCCGGAGCTCCTCACCCGGGGTGCCGAACAGTTCGGCAGGCAGTGCGTGGTGGCCAGCGTCGATGCGTCCCGGCAAGGGGAGGGCTGGCTTGCCTACATCCACGGAGGTCGGACACCCACCGGGCTGGACGGCGTGGAGTGGGCCGTGGAATGCGCCCGCCTGGGGGCCGGGGAGATCCTTCTCACCAGCATGGACCGGGACGGCGTCAGGACGGGCTACGATCTGGAGCTGACGCGCCGGGTGGCCACGGCCGTCCACGTCCCCGTCATAGCCTCCGGCGGGGCAGGCCGGCCGGAGCACCTCAGGAACGCCTTCACGGAAGGGAAGGCATCCGCAGCCCTTCTGGCCGGGATTCTCCACGACGGACTCATCACTGTGGGGGAGATCAAGAAGGAGTTGGCTGGGTGGGGGATCGCCGTGCGATGAGCCTGGAGGCCAGAATGACAGATCGCAGAATCGAGGAACCGGCGGACCTGGACGCCCTCTCCTTCCCGGAGACGGGCCTGCTCCCGGTGGTGACCCAGGACGCCGGGTCCGGGGAGATCCTCATGTTGGCCTGGGCCAACCGCACAGCTCTGGAGCGGACCCTTGAGACGGGGCAGATGCACTACTGGTCCCGCTCCCGCCGGGAGATCTGGCACAAAGGCGCCATCTCCGGGAGCTTCCAGGATCTCCTCTCCCTCCACGCCGACTGCGACGGCGACACTCTCCTGGCGAGGGTAAGGACCCGGGGGCCCGCCTGCCACACCGGGGACGCCACCTGCTTCGGGGAGCTGCCGGAGTCGGCTCTCCCCCTGGCCTCCGGCAGAGATCCGGCCACAGCCCAGGGCGAAGGGGCGATTCCGCTGCTCGGGGAAGAGACCATCCCCTCCACTTCCACCGTTCCCGGAGAATCCACCATCCCCGGCCTGTGGGCCGTGCTGGAGGAGCGGGCTGCCCTCCGTCCGGCCGCCAGCTACACCGTCCGGCTCCTGGAGGATGAGAATCTTCGCCTGAAGAAGCTGGGGGAGGAGACTGCGGAGCTGATTCTGGCCCTGAGCAGGGCAGACCATGGTCGGATTCCGGAGGAGGCCGCAGACCTCGTCTACCACCTTCTGGTGGCGCTGAAGGCCTCCGGCGGAACCCTGGAAGGGCTCCTCCGGGCGCTGGAAGCCCGAAAGCCATGACTCCGAAGCCGGGTCTCCATGATGAGGAAGCCCTGGGGAAGGCATACGATGCCCGCCTCATGAGGCGGCTCTTACGCTACCTCGCTCCCCACTGGTGGCTCGTGGTGCTGGCGGTCCTCCTTCTGGCCATGGCATCCGCCCTGGAAATCGTTGGACCCTGGTTGACCAAGGTGGCCCTGGACGATGCCATACCGGCGGGAGATGGGCGCCTCCTCTCCTGGCTGGCTCTGGCATTCCTGGGCACGTTGGCCCTGGGCTTCCTCCTCCAGTACGCAGAGAGGATCCTCACCACCTGGCTGGGCCAACGCATCATGTACGATCTCCGGGAGGAAATCTTCCGGAAGTTCCAGACTCTGGACCTCCGTTTCTACGACCGAAACCCCGTGGGCCGCCTCATCACCCGCATCACCAGCGACGTGGAAACCCTCAACGAGCTCCTCGGCTCCGGAATTGTGAGGGTGTTTGGGGACGTCTTCACACTGGCCTTCATCGTGGCGGCCATGCTGGGCATGGATTGGAGACTGGCCCTCGTGGCCTTCAGCGTCCTTCCCTTCGTCGCCTGGGCCGCCTTCCTCTTCCGGGGCCGGATCCGGGAGGCCTACAGGGACATCCGGGTGAGGCTGGCCCGGATCAACTCCTTCCTTCACGAGCGGTTCACCGGCGTCCAGGTCGTCCAACTCTTCAACCGGGAGGAACGGGACGCCCGGGAGCACCGGGCGCTGAACCAGGACTACCTGGAGGCCCACCTCCGGTCCATCACCTACTACGCTCTCTTCTTCCCGGTCATCGAGCTCTTCACGGCCGTGGCCCTCGCCCTCATTATCTGGAGCGGGGGCGCGTCCATCCTGGAGGGAACGGTGACCGTGGGAGTGGTGGCTGCCTTCTTACAGTATGCCCGGCGGTTCTTCCGCCCCATCCAGGATCTTGCCGAGAAGTACAACCTGCTCCAAGGAGCCATGGCCTCCTCGGAGCGAATCTTCAAGCTCCTGGACACGGAGACGCGCATCGCCGATCCCCCGGACCCCCGACCCCTTCCTCATCCCACCCGGGGGGAGATCGAGTTCCGGGACGTGTGGTTCGCGTACGGAGACGAGGAAGGGGGACACCCGGCCTGGGTCCTGAAGGGGATCAGCTTCACCGTCAGCCCCGGCGAGAAGGTGGCCATCGTGGGACACACCGGAGCTGGGAAGACCACCCTCATCAACCTCCTTCTGCGCTTCTACGAACCGCAGAAGGGCGACATCCTCCTGGACGGCGTCCCCATACGAGAAGCGGGCCTCCGGGATCTCAGGAGCCGCATGGGACTGGTTCTCCAGGACGTCTTCCTGTTCAGCCAGGACGTGGCCTACAACATCCGCCTGGGCGCAACGGAGATGGACGACGCCCGGATCCGAGAAGCGGCCCGCCGGGTGGGGGCGGACCGCTTCGTGAGCCGCCTCCCCAGGGGATATCACCAGCCCCTTGGAGAGAGGGGGGCCTCCCTGTCCGTGGGGGAGCGGCAGCTCCTCTCCTTCGCCCGGGCCCTGGCCTATGACCCTGCCATCCTCATCCTGGACGAAGCCACCAGCTCCGTGGATTCGGAGATCGAAGGGCAGATCGAGAAGGCCACCGACGAGGTCATGAAGGGAAGGACCTCCCTGGTCATCGCCCATCGCCTTTCCACCGTCCAGGGCGCAGACCGGATCCTCCTCTTCCACCACGGCGAGCTCCGGGAAACGGGCACCCATCAGGCGCTCCTGGAGCAGGGCGGGCTGTACGCTCGCCTCCACGAGCTCCAGTTCGCCCACGCCGGGGCGTACCGAGAGGACTCGGCGGCTCACCTGGGATGGGACCGGGATTCGTCGCCTGCTTCCCCCAGCACCTCGTGACGCCTGGAGATGGGTACGACCTCCCCTCCCACTCTCATGACCGGTTCACTCCAAGAGGGCAGGCCCTCTGCAGGTAGCAGGGCCGCTTCCGTGTAGCGGCTCCCGGGATTCCAGAGGATCCAATCCTTCACCCCGGCATCATAGGCCGCCTGAATCTGAGCCCGAACCTCCGGGACGCCGTACCGGGGCTCACCCAGGGTGAAGTCCTGGAGCCAGGCGCAGATGGAAGCGGCGCCCGGAATGGTATCCGAGCGGGCCACTGCATCCCTTAGAGCCCGGCGCACGATCTCGTAAGGATGGGCGTTGGGGCGCTCGTACCTGAAGCTCCCGGTCCAGTAGTGGGAGGGATAGACCATGGGAAGGACCACGTCCACCTGGTCCACGAAGGACTCCCATAACTGCCCGATTCCCACGTCCCGCCGGTACGAGGTGGTGACGCCGAACACGTCGGCCGTCACCAGAACTCCCTCCGGCCGCAGGGACTCCCTGGAATAACCCAGCAAGGCCCGGATGGCATCGGTCTTGGACTGGCTTCCCGCTCCGGGATAGACGGCCCGGGCGAGGAGGTCCCTGGGGGCATCGGGAAAACGGACGTAGTCCCATTGGATCTCCGGGAACCCCATTCGGGCCACTTCCCGGGCCACATCCACGTGGTAATCCCACACCTCCCGGCTATAGGGATTCAGCCAGGTCACCCCGTCCTGATCCAACCACACACCACCCGCCGAGTCCTGGATGGCCAGGTCGGGACGGGCCTCCGCCAGGACCGGATCTTTCGTTATCACGATTCGGGCGATGGGATAGACCCCGTTCTCCCGCATAAGTTGCAGGAACGCCGGCAGGTTCCTGATCCGCAGATCACGGGTGGCTCCCACCTCCCGGGCCAGGGGTACCTGACTGTCGTGGCTCAGGAAGCCAGAGGCATCCTTGATGTCCACGACGAAGGTGTTCAACTCCGTGCGCCTGGCCAGATCCAATAGGGCCTCCCGCCGACGAGGGGACCCGGCCGCCCAAGCGTTCAGATAGATGCCACGGACGGTGTCGGGACGAACGAAGTCCTTGGGTGACAGGGCTACCTCCCTGACCACGGTGACCGGTGTCGATGGGTCATGGACCCGGGAGGACGCCGGAACCGGGCCTTCCAGTCCCACCGTCAAGGACGGTTCCACCGCGCCGGCCGACGCCTCTTCCGCTCCATCTTTCCACTCCGATGCGGGACTGCGGCCCGCCTGCTCACATCCCGCCAGGACGAACAGCGCGAGGAGAGCCAGAAGCTGGCGCATCAAACGAATCGCTTGGGCTGTCAACCTACCTCCCCCTCGGATTGCGTGGCTTTCAGTTCTCGGTTCTCCTGCAGCGATCCCTCTGCTGTCCGGAGCAACGGCTTCCGGGACCCGGGCACTTGCCGCGACTCCCGGGCACCGGGGGGTCGGCCCGTGTCAGGATGCGCCGCCTGCGGTGCACCATGCCGGCCAGGCGGACCCATCACCACCCAAGATAATGCGTAACCGTCCAACCTGGACCCTATATGTCGCGAGGGCGCCACCTCCCGGGCCCACCGGGACCCTGCCCGGATCTCAGCGGTACTTGAATGAAGCGAATCCCTCGACCTGGATTCCCACGGACCTCGAGGATTCTCAGGGCCCCTCGAGAAAGGACCCCCGGAGCTGCCAGATTATGGTAGAAGCCCGACTCGTGGACGAATGTTTCGAAAATGTTTCGAAAAGGAGGTACGGTGGGTGAGCCCCCTGGAGGCAACCTCCGGAGACCACGCCGCCTGTCGCGATGGCTGACGGCGGGAGCCGTCTGCTTGACCGCGGCCCTCCTCCTTTTCAGCTGCTCGGGCTGCTCTCCGGTCTACGTGGCCAGGGCCGGATGGGCGGAGATGAAGATCCTGGCGGCCAGGCAGCCACTGGAGCGGGTGATCCAGGATCCCGACACCGACGAGGACACGCGCCGGAAGCTCATCCTGGCCCAACAGGCCAGGGAGTTCGCCATCAACGTCCTGGAACTGGACGCCGGCAAGTCCTACACCTCCTTCACACGCCTTGAGTCCGACACTCTGGCTCTGGTTCTTTCAGCCGCCTATCGGGACCGACTGGAACCCAAGACCTGGTGGTTCCCCGTGGTGGGCCGCGTTCCCTACCGCGGATACTTCAGCCTTTCGGCGGCGGAGAGAACCCAGCAGAGCTTGGAAAGGGAGGGACTGGACACCCACCTCCGTCCCACCGCCGCCTTCAGCACCCTGGGGTTCTTCGCCGATCCCGTCCTCTCCACCCTCCTCCGGTACGATTCGGTGGATTTCGTGGAAACCATCCTCCACGAACTTGCTCACAACCACCTCTTCGTGCGTGGCCACGTGCAGTTCAACGAGAGCTTCGCCATCTTCGTGGGCCGTGTGGGAGCTGTGCTGTTCTTCTGTGGCCCGGCATTCTCGCCCTCCGACGGCCGGGAGTGCCACCTGGCCCGGGAGCGGTGGACCCATTACCAGGATTTCTCCACCTTCCTGGACGGTTTCGTCCAGGAGCTCCAGGCCGTGTACGGAGATCCCCATCTCACCGTGGAGGAGAAGGTCCAGGCCCGGGAGATGCTCTTCGCCGCCACCCGGGAGGCGTACTTCACGGACGGAGCCCCTCCCCCCGGCGCCAATCCCCTCATCTCCGGCTTCCTCAGCCGTCCGTTGAACAACGCCATCCTTCTGGCGAGGATGCAGTATTTCCACCGCCTCCCCGACTTCCAGGCTCTCCTGGACCGATACGACGGGGACCTTGTCGCGGCCATCGCGTTTCTCAAGGAGGGCACGGAAAGGGTGGATGACCCCTTCGACCTTCTCCCCGGCGAGGGATGAGGCCCGTTGAACCCCCTTGCACCCACGACTAAGTTGACCACTTGTGTTCGCGGCAGATCCGGGTCGTAAGGGAACGGCCCAGTCGCCGGATTCGAGATCGCGGGGGGGGGCATGGACAAGGACCCAATGGACGGCTATCTGCCACGGGCCGTGGAAGAGAAGTGGCAGAGGATCTGGGATGAGCGGGGCACCAACCGCTTCACCGAACAGGAACTGAGGGACGCGCCGGATCCCTACTACAACCTCATGATGTTTCCCTACCCTTCAGCCGAGGGGCTCCACGTGGGAAACATCTACGCCTTCACCGGTGCTGATGTTCACGGCCGCTACCAGCGCCTCACCGGCAAGGACGTCTTCGAGCCCATCGGGTTCGATGCCTTCGGGATCCACTCGGAGAACTTCGCCTTGAAGCAGGGGGTCAACCCCATGGACCTGACCCCTCGCAACGTGGCCAACTTCACCCGCCAGCTCCGGCGCATCGGGGGAATGTTCGACTGGAGCCACACGGTGGACACGTCGGACCCCGCCTATTACCGGTGGACCCAATGGATCTTCGTGCAGCTCCTCGGGGCGGGCCTGGCTGAACGTAAGGAAGCCCCGGTGAACTGGTGCCCCTCCTGCATGACGGTCCTGGCCAACGAACAGGTCCTGGGGGGTCTGTGCGAGCGGTGCGACAGTCCCGTGGAGCAGCGGCGCATCGCCCAGTGGTTCTTCAAGACCACCCAGTACGCGCAACGCCTCCTGGACAACCTGAAGATCATCGATTGGTCCGAGACCACCCTCCGGGCCCAGGAGAACTGGATCGGCCGGAGCGGGGGCGCCATTCTCGAGTTTCCCGTGCTGACCCCGGCCCGGAGGGGTGACCTGGACCGGAGGGATTCCCCGGAACCAGCCGCCAGCTCCGACGCTGACAAGGCGGGGCGGGACGCCGGCGGCGATTCGGCCTCCACCGACACGCCCTCCATCTCCGTCTTCACCACCCGGCCCGACACCGTCTTCGGTGCCACGTACATGGTCCTCGCGCCGGAGCACCCCCTGGTGCCGGCCATCACCGCTCCGGACCGCCGGTCGGAGGTGGAGTCGTACCAGGCGCAAGCTGCCAGAATGGACCTGGTGACCCGGCAAAAGACGGACAAGACCAAGACCGGCGTCTTCACCGGAGCTTTCTGCGAGAACCCCGCTACGGGTGAGCCCATCCCGGTCTGGATCGCCGATTACGTCCTGGTGGAGTACGGCACCGGGGCAATCATGGCCGTCCCCGGACACGACCAGAGGGATTTCGAGTTCGCTCGGGCCTTCGAGCTTCCCATTCCCCGGGTTGTGGCGGGGCCCGGTACCGACGCCCACGCTCCCCTGGAAGAAGCATACGTAGGTGAAGGCGTCCTCGTTAACTCCGGCCGGTTCGACGGCCTCCCATGGCGAGAGGGGGCCCGGGCCATCGTGGAGTGGCTCGAGGGGCGGGGGCTCGCGGAGCCCAGGGTGAGCTACCGCCTCCACGACTGGTGCATATCCCGCCAGCGCTACTGGGGCCCTCCCATTCCGGTCATCTACTGCGGCGCTTGCGGCCCCGTCCCCGTACCGGAGGAGGACCTCCCCGTGGTTCTGCCCCGGGTAGAGGACTTCAAGCCCGACGCGTCTGGAGTGAGCCCCCTGGCACGGGTGGAGGAGTGGTATCGAACCGTATGCCCCCAGTGTGGCGGGCAGGGCCGGCGGGAGACGGACGTGTCCGATACCTTCCTGGACTCGTCATGGTACTTTCTCCGGTATCCTTCCACGGACCGGAACGACGTCCCCATGGATCCGGAGATCACTCGCCGGTGGCTCCCCGTGGACTCCTACATCGGGGGGGAGGAGCACGCCGTCCTGCACCTCCTATATGCCCGGTTCATCACCATGGCCCTTCACGACCTGGGTCACCTGGATTTCGAGGAGCCCTTCTCGAAGTTCAGGAAGCATGGCCTCATCATCCGGGAAGGGGCCAAGATGTCCAAGAGCAAGGGGAACGTCATCATCCCGGATCCCATCATCGAGGAGTTCGGCGCCGACGCGTTCCGCATCTATCTCATGTTCCTGGGCCCCTTCGCCGAGGGGGGGGACTACCGGGACGAGGGAATCCAGGGCCCCTTCGGGTTCCTCCATCGCTTCTACGACACTGTGGTGTCGGTGGTGGAAGCCGAGGACGCCGGAAAGCTGGCGGCCAGTGCTTCCCAGGATCCGGAGGTGGAGCGGAAGCTGCACAAGACGATCCGACAGGTGTCGGAGCAGCTCCCGAAGCTCCAGTACAACACAGCCGTGGCGGCCATGATGGAGTACCTGAACGCCGTCCGGTCCGGAGGCCGCAAGGCCTCCCGGGGTGAGGTGGAGCCCCTGGTGGTCCTGGTGGCCCCCGTGGCCCCCCACCTGGCCGAGGAGCTCTGGGAACGCCTGGGCCATTCCGAGTCCATCTTCCAGGGCGCCAATTGGCCTTCCTTCGATCCGGCCAAAGCTGCCGAGGATACCGTCAAGGTCGCCATCCAGGTGAACGGCAAGCTCAGGGGCACGGTAGAAGCCCCCGCCGGAGCCGGTCAGGAAGAAATAGAGGTGCTGGCCCGTTCCCAGGAGAATGTGAGCCGACACCTGGGTGCTGCCACCGTCCGGCGAGTCGTCTTCGTCCCGAACCGCCTGCTGAACTTCGTCGTTAAGTGACTGGAGCCATACCGAATGCCTTCCCTCCCAGATCCCGCCCTGGAGCAGCACCTGGTGGACGCCATCCGCGTCCTCACCATGGACGCCGTACAGCAGGCCGACTCCGGACACCCCGGAGCCCCCATGGGGCTGGCCGCCCTGGGGTACGAGGTGTGGACCCGGCACCTGCGCCACGATCCGTTGGACCCGAGCTGGCCGGACCGTGACCGGTTCGTCCTGTCCCTCGGTCATGGTTCCATGCTGCTCTATTCCCTTCTGTACCTCACGGGGTACGACATGACCCTGGAGGACCTGCGAGCTTTCCGACAGTGGGAGTCCCGGACGCCGGGCCATCCGGAGTACCGGGAGACGCCGGGGGTGGAAACCACCACCGGCCCCCTGGGGCAGGGGGTGGCGAACTCCGTGGGGATGGCTCTTGCGGAGCGGTGGCTGGCCCACCGGTTCAACCGGCCCGGCCATACCATCGTGGATCACTTCACCTACGCCTTCTGCTCCGACGGCGACCTCATGGAGGGGATCTCCCACGAGGCGGCGGAGCTGGCGGGGCACCAGAAGCTGGGCAAGCTCATCTGGATCTTCGACGACAACCGGATCACCATCGAGGGGGACACGGCCCTGGCCACCTCCACCGACCAGGAGCAGCGCTTCCGTTCCTGCGGCTGGCGGGTCCTGAAGGTGGGGGATGGCAACGACCGGGAGGCCATGGACAGGGCTCTCCGGGAGGCCCGTGGAAACACCGACCAACCCACCCTCATCATCCTCAGGACCCAGATCGCCTACGGCAGCCCCAACAAGGCCGGCAGTGAGGAGAGCCATGGGGCGCCTCTTGGCGAGGAAGAGGTCCGGGCCACCAAGGAGAACTTGGGCTACCCCTCCCTGGAGCCCTTCTACGTGGATCCCGACACCCTGGCCTGGTGCCGGGAGACATGCCGGATCAGAGGCAGGAAGCTTCACGAGGATTGGGACGAGGGTTTCGCTGCCTACCAGGGAGCCTTTCCCGAGGAGGCGGAAGAGTTCGAGGCCATGATGGCAGGCGAGCTCCCGGAAGATTGGGACGCCGACGTGCCGGAGCTCTTGAGCCTTGAGAAGCCTCAGGCCACCCGGGCTTCTTCGGGGACCGTCCTCCAGGCCCTGGCGGCCCGGATTCCGAACCTGATCGGGGGCTCCGCTGACCTGGGTGGCTCGAACAAGACCGACATCAAGGGGGGCGGCAGCCTCCTGGCGGAGAACCCGCGCGGCCGGATCATCCACTTCGGGGTCCGGGAGCACGCCATGGGGGCCATCCTGAACGGCATGGCCCTCCACGGCGGCATCCGGCCCTTTGCCGGGACCTTCCTGGTGTTTTCCGACTATATGCGCCCCGCCATCCGCATGGCGGCCCTCATGGAGATCGCTCCCATCTACGTCTTCCCCCATGACTCCATAGGCCTGGGGGAGGACGGCCCCACCCACCAGCCCGTGGAGCACCTCATGGCGCTCCGGGCCATGGCCAACCTTTTGGACCTCCGCCCCGGGGACCCGGCCGAGACGGCGGTGGCCTGGAAGGTGGCGGTGGAACGGAAGCACGGGCCCTCCTTCCTCTCCCTCACCCGGCAGGGCATCCCATGCCTGGAGCGCACCGGTCCCGAAGGAGTTGAAGGCCTCAGGCGGGGAGCCTACGTCCTGCAGGAGGCATCCACCGGGACTCCCTCCCTGATCCTCCTGGCCAGCGGCTCCGAGGTGCACCTGGCGGTGGAGGCCCGCAAGCTCCTGGAAGCCGAAGGCATTCCCACCCGGGTGGTGAGCTTCCCCAGTTGGCGCCTCTTCCAGGAACAAGAGCCCGAGTACCGGGATGCGGTCCTTCCCCCCGGAGTCACGGCCCGAGTCTCGGTGGAAGCCGGTTCCACCCTGGGCTGGGAGCGGTGGATCGGGTCCCGGGGCGTAGCTGTGGGGTTGGATCGGTTCGGCGCCTCGGCGCCCTGGAAGGTTCTCTACGAGAAGCTCGGGATCACGGTGGACAGCGTCCTGGCCGCGGCTCGGACTCTGGTGGGGAGGTAGGGGCGGAACCCAACTGGAAAGGTGCTGACTTGGATCAACTGCTCGTCTTTCTGGCTCTCGGCGCCGCCCTGATCCTCTTCGCCTGGGGAGCGGTTCGCCACGATCTGGTGGCACTCATCACGTTGTTCGCCCTGGCCCTCCTCGGAATCGTCCCCAGGGACGCCGCGTTCACAGGATTCGCCCATCCCGCCGTGGTCACCGTGGCGGCCGTTCTCATCATCAGCCGGGCTCTGATGAATTCGGGCCTTGTCGATGTCATAGCTTCGTGGATTCTCAGGGTCGGCAAGTCCATCACCCTGCAGATCCTCGTCCTGACCCTCGTCATTGCCGTCGCCTCCGCCCTCATGAACAACGTGGGGGCCCTCGCCATTCTCATGCCGGTGGCGTTGTATCTGGCGAGGAAGAGCGGCCACGCGCCCAGTCACATCCTCATGCCCCTGGCCTTCGCGTCGCTCCTGGGTGGCATGACCACTCTCATCGGCACGCCACCCAACATCATTATCGCCACGTTTCGGGGCGAGGAGCTGGGCACACCCTTCGGCATGTTCGACTTCAGCCCCGTGGGCGTTGGCCTCGCCGTCGTCGGCATCGCCTTCATCTCCTTCGTGGGCTGGCGTTTCCTTCCCAAGAGACGTGGTGAAGCCTCTCCGGAAGACTTGTTTCAGATCGAGGATTACATCACCGAGGTGCGGGTGACAAAAGACTCCAAGCTCAAGGGGAGGGCAGTCCGCGAGATTCAGGACGTAACCGACGCAGACATCCGGATCCTCGGCTTGATTCGCAGCAAGCGGCACATCCACGCCCCCGATCCGGACGAGGAGTTGAAGACCCACGATGTCTTGATACTGGAAGCCGATTCGGACGACCTGAAGACGTTCGTGAACAACAGCGGCGTGAAGCTCGTCGGAGGCAAACAGTTTCGCAAGGACGCCATCGGTGCGAAAGACATCGTGATCACCGAGGCGGTGGTCACGACGAACTCCCCGCTAATAGGCAACACGGCGGCGAACCTGTCCATGCGAACAAGGTACGGTCTGAATCTTCTTGCCATAGCGCGGCAGGAGAGGAAGATGCGTCAGCGCATCGACAGCATCCGATTCAAGGCGGGGGACGTCCTGCTCCTGCAGGGAAGGGTGGTCAACGTTGATGACGCCATCGCATCCATGGGCTGCCTCCCACTGGCCCCACGTGGCCTGCAGATGGGGCGACCACAGCGGATCATCCTCGCGCTGGGAATCTTCGGAGGCGGAATTCTGTCGGTGGTGACCGGATTCTTGCCCGTGCAGATCGCGTTCCCGCTGGCCGCTTTGGTAATGGTGCTCGCAAACGTCATCTCGGTCCGGGAGATATACACCAGTGTGGACTGGCCCGTGATCATATTGCTGGGGGCCATGATACCGGTCGGCGAGGCGCTGGAGACCACCGGAGGAGCCGAGCTTATCGCTGCTCAGATCATGCGCCTGGGAAGCGACTTCCCCGTCTGGGCGACCCTTGCGATCGTGCTCGTGGTTACGATGTTTCTGTCTGATGTCATCAACAACGCGGCCACGGTGGTTCTCATGGCGCCCATAGGCATCAGCATCGCCCACGGATTGAGCGCCTCCGTTGATGCCTTTCTCATGGCGGTGGCCGTCGGCGGATCCTGCGCGTTTCTCACCCCCATCGGGCATCAGTCCAACACGCTGGTCATGGGGCCCGGCGGCTACAGGTTCTCCGACTACTGGCGGATGGGTTTGCCCCTGGAGATCATCATCGTCCTGGTAGGCGTGCCGTTGATTCTCTTCTTCTGGCCCGCCTGACCCCCTGTCCGCCTCCGCGCCAACGGCAGAGACGGGGCTGACCGGCATGGTCCCCGAAGGATTGGGCTTCCGATGCCGGCTCGGGTGAACGGTGAAGGAGAAGGACCGCCCCTACCTCCGCTGGACGGCGGGAGCAGGGGTGGGGGGGGCGAGGTGGAACGTCTGTATCACCCGATGCCCGGTGTTGGGAAAGGTCACCCGGTATTCGAAGGCCTCCGATCCGGACGGCGGCCCAATGACCTCGCCCTCCTCCGTCACCACGGCTTCCCCCAGGAGGTGAACGGATCCGTCAGCTCCCCCGTCTCCCTCCAGGGTCAGGACCCATTCCTCCCCATCCCGCAGGAAGTCCAGGATCCGGATCCCTGTGCTACGGTCCCCGGGCCGGTGAGGGGAGGGCGGCGTGAAGACCGACAGACCCCCTTCCCACCGGAAACGAAGCCGGATCGGACGCTCCTCCGACAGGGGAAAGGTGAGTTGGTATTGGAGGTCATGGAGACCTTCTCGAAGCTGTCCGGGCGCCTCCGGCGGGTTTCCCTCCACCCGAACGTTACGGGCACCCAGGGGAATGGCCTGGATATAGGTGAGCGCCACCGGCGCCCCCCGGATGGCCAGCTCCACGTCCGCGTACCCGGGTCCCCCACGGTGCCGGTAGGTCAATGCCCCGTCTCCGACCCTGAGGTTCTCCACGTTCAGTTCCTCCCAGTCCGGGGGTAGCTGGGGCGCCAGAAGGGCCCGGCCCGCCGGGGCATCAGGGTCCCACCCGAGGAGACCCCGGACGAAGGGGGTCACCAACATGGAGGAGGCAAAGAACTGTTGGGGCACGGTGGCATCCACCGTCTGGTAGAAGGCCCCCGAGAGGTTCTCCGGGTGGCGTCCCAGAGCCCAATCCTCGTTAAGCCTCCACAGGGCCTGGAGGAGAGGATAGCCGGCCCAGGGTCGCCGGTAGCGGTACTGGGCCCAGCTCACAAACCCCGTCATGAACGGCCAGACCATACCGTTGTTGTAGTGCAGGGGGTCATAGAGGTCGCTCTCGGTGGAGAGCAGACGGGCTCCCCAGTTGGACGAGATGGCGTCACGGGCCAGGTGTCGGAGCGTCCCCTCGGCTTCTTCCCTGTCCAGAAGACCGAAACTGAGGGCGGTCCCGGGCCAGGCCGTGAGGTTGTCGTTGGTGCCCCCTCCCTGGAGGATCCCGAAGGCGTGGTGGCCTTCTTGAGGCCGCCAATACGCCTCGTTCAGGGTTGTACGGGCGAGGTTCAGCAGCTCCCGGGCCTGGGAGGCCAGCTCCAGGTCTCCCAGGAAGCCGGCCATCTCCACAGTACCTCGGAGGGCTTCGATCCAGACCGCCGCCAGGTAGATGTCCTGGTGGATCCCTTCCCCGAGCCCTCCCACCTCGATGGCCCCGAGTCCCCCGGTCGTGTTCTCGATGATCCCGTCACCATCCGTCTCCACCGAAAGGCACCACCCATAGGCCTTCTCGAAAGCCGGCCAGAGCTCCCGGAGGAGCTCCTGGTCGCCGCTGGCCCGCCAATAGTGCCAGAGGGCCAGCATCCAATAGGGGGTCGTGTCGGCGTGATAATAGGTGTAGGGGTAATCCTGGAACCACGGGATCCGGCCGGCGGCCTGGCTGATCTCGTGGGGGATCTTGCCGTCGGCCCGCTGGTACCGCGCCAGGAACCGAAGGGCCTCCGCCACGGCATCCCACTGGCCCGTGACGTCCATGGCAAGGGTGTTGATGGCTGCATCGCCCCCGAAGAACCAACCAAACCCCGGGCGAAGACTGGTACCCGAGGGCCCCCATCCCGCCACAAGCCCACACCCCAGGTCCGGGTTGCAGGCCCGCTGCTCCGCCAGGTTCACCTTGGCCCATTCCAGAGCGGGACCGGCGGCGGGCCATCCACCGGATACCCTCAAGTGGGCGTCCCGGAGGTCTCGAGCCCACTCCCGAACCTCCTGCACCAGGTGGGCGGCCCCTTCCATGAGCTCCCGGTACACGGCCAGGACCTCGTCCCTGGGAGAGACCCCGCCAGCCATGGCGATGGGGATGAACTCCTCCCTGGCGCGAGCCGGATCCACGGGGATGACGAACACAGCGGGATGGTCCGCCAGGCGGTGGGCCGGGTGGGCCGAGCCCTCCGTGGCCCAGGAGGACCCGATGACGGCATTGCGCGTCCGGATGCTCTCGGACAGGACGAAGGCCCGATGTTCCCGGCTCCAGAACAGGTATTGCCCGCCCAGACCTCCGGGCCATCCATACTGAAGGACCGGCTGGAGCTCCACACGAATCTCCAGGTCCACCTCGGTCTCCACCTCCAGGAGAATGAGGATCCCGGGCAGCTCCCGAGGGGCCAGGATGTGCTCCCGGACCACGAAGGCGCCGTGGCTATAGGTGAGGGTGACGAGCCCCGGTCGAGTCTCCACCGTCCGGGCCACCCTGGCTCCCGGGATGGCCTCGGCGTAGTCGGGGATCTTGAAGGCCAGGCGGATCTCCCTGGCAACCTTCAGGGGATGGACCCAGAGCTCTCCTTCCCCCGTCTCCAGTCCCAGCCAGGCGGCCCGAGATCCCACGACACCCACATACTCCCCGATCCGGGCGGGCCCAGAAAGATAGGGCAGCTCCTGGTCTTCCGCGGTGTCGAAGCCCAGGGGGAAGCGCTCCAAACGCACCTCTCCCACAGACAGCGGCCCGGCCGACTCCTGGCCTGAAACGGACATGGGGCCAGCAAGGCCGGCGGCCACCACGAGGGCCAGGGGGGCGAAAGAGTAGTTGGCCATGATCCCTCCTCTGGTGGCCGGTCTCGGGAAGCTACCTCAATCTGCCCCCTGGATTCGAGCCGGGCCAGGTGCCTCCGGGTCGGCGGCTGCCGGCGAACTGGGTTGGGTGGGGTGCCGGCGACTTGGATGGAGCCGGTGGCTGCCTGCGAGGAGAAAGACGGACCCCTGTGGTCGCTGCAGACGAGCGGCCATGGGGATCCCGGCGCGAATGGGAATCAGAATGCCGCTCTGACGAACTCGCGATTCAGTCGGGCAATGTGGGCGATCTTGATGCCCTTCGGGCATTCGGCCTCGCATGCGCCCATATTACCGCACGATCCGAAGCCGAGCTCGTCCGCCTTGGCCACCATGTCTCGCACGCGCTGCTTGGCCTCCAACCTCCCCTGGGGCAGGAGGGCCAGCTGGGAGACCTTGGAAGCCACGAAGAGCATGGCGGACCCGTTGGGGCAGGCTGCCACGCAAGCGCCACAGCCGATGCAGGCTGCCGTGTCGATGGCCTCCTCGGCATTATCCCTGCTGACGGGAAGGGAGTTCGCCTCAGGGGCCGCGCCGGCGTTGGCCGAGATGAAACCGCCGGCCTGCAGGATCTCGTCAAAGGATGACCTGTCGACGATGAGGTCACGGACCACTGGAAACACCCTGGACCGCCAGGGTTCAATCACGATAGTGCTGCCCTCGGCGAACTTCGTCATCCGCAGCTCGCATGTGGTCGTGTCCTTGGCGGGCCCGTGGGGCCGGCCGTTGACGAACAGCGAGCAGCAACCGCAGATCCCCTCGCGGCAGTCGTGGTCGAAGGCGACAGGCTCCTCGCCCCGTTCGATGAGCGTCGTGTTCAGGTAGTCGAGCATCTCGAGGAGCGACATCTCCTGGGAGACCCCATCGAGATCGTACACCACGAAACCGCCCTTGTCCTCAGCACTCGCCTGGCGCCAGATCTTCAGTTTCATCTTCATGTCTTGACCACGGTCGGTTGGATCCCTGTTCCGGGGCGGCAGGGACGTCCCTCTGCCGCCCGCTCCCTGGTTCGTGAACTCCCGGCCCTACTTGTAGCTGCGCTCCTTGATCTCCACGTTCTCGAACACGAGCGGTTCCTTATGGAGCTTGTGCCCGGCGTCCTCGCCCTGGTACTCCCAGGCGGCCACGTAGGAGTATTCCTCGTCGATCCTCAAGGCCTCGCCCTCCGGCGTCTGACTCTCCTCCCGGAAGTGGGCGCCACAAGACTCCTTGCGGTCCAAAGCGTCCCGGCACATGAGCTCCCCGAGTTCGAGGAAGTCGGCAACCCTGACCGCCTTCTCCAATTCCTGGTTGAGCTGGTCCTGCCTCCCCGGCACCTTGACGTCACGCCAGAACTCCTCCTTCAGATCGGCCAGGGCCCCCAGAGCGTTCGCAAGGCCACCCCCGTCGCGGACCATCCCGCAGTCGTCCCACATGATCCGGCCGAGACGCTTGTGAAGGGAGGTGACGGTCTGTTTGCCTCCGCTGCCCATGAGCCGATCGAGCTTGTCCCGGGCGTCCTTCTCCGCCGCATCGAAATCCGGACCGTCCACCGGCATCCGAGGCTCTTTGATCTTGTCGGAGAGATAGTCGCCGATGGTGACCGGAAGGATGAAGTAGCCATCGCCGGCGCATTGCATGAGGGAGCCGGCGCCCAGTCGGTTGGCCCCGTGATCCGAGAAGTTCGACTCTCCGATGGAGAAGAGGCCTCGAACGGTGGTCATCAGGTTGTAGTCCACCCAGAGGCCGCCCATGGTATAGTGACCGGCCGGGTAGATACGCATGGGTTCCCGGTAAGGGTCGCTGCCCGTGAGCTTGTGGTACATCTCGAACAGATTGCCGTACTTGGCCTCAATGGCCTTCTTGCCTTGCTTCTCTATGGCACCGCTGAAGTCCAGGTAGACCGAAAGGCCCGTCTCGCCAACACCGTAGCCCGCGTCGCAGCGCTCCTTGGCTGCCCGGGATGCCACATCCCGGGGTACCAGGTTGCCGAAGGCGGGGTAGCGTCGCTCCAAGTAGTAGTCCCGCTCGCCCTCCGGAATGGTGTTGGGCGGGCGCTTGTCACCCTTTGCCTTGGGCACCCAGATCCGGCCGTCGTTGCGCAGGGACTCGGACATCAGGGTGAGCTTCGCCTGGTAGTCGTTGAGCTGCGGCAGGCTCGTGGGGTGGATCTGCACGAAGCTCGGGTTGGCGAAGAGGGCGCCCTTCCGGTGGGCGGCCCAGGCAGCCGTGGCGTTCGATCCCACGGCCAGGGTGGCCAGGTAATAAATGGTGCCGTAGCCACCGGTGGCGAGCACTACCGCGTGTCCGGAATGCCGCTCGATCTCACCCGTGACCAGGTTCCGGGTGATGATGCCCCGGGCCTCACCGTCCACCACCACGACTTCCAGCATGTCCCGCCGGGGGTACATGGTGACCTTACCCTTGGCCATCTGCCGGATGAGTCCGGAATAGGCGCCCAGGAGACACTGCTGGCCGGTGATTCCCCTGGAGTAGAAGGTGCGCGAGACCTGGACGCCGCCGAAAGAGCGGTTGTCGAGGTAGCCCGAGTAGTCCCGGGCGAAAGGAACGCCGGCAGCCACGAGCTGGTCGATGCTCTGGTTGCTGACCTCGGCGGCACGGTAGACGTTGGCCTCCCGGGCACGGTAGTCGCCGCCCTTGATGAGGTCGTAGAACAGGCGGTACACGCTGTCGCCGTCATTCTTGTAGTTCTTGGCGGCGTTGATCCCGCCCTGGGCGGCAACGGAGTGGGCCCGTCTCGGCGTGTCCTGAAAGCAGAACGCCTTCACGTTGTACCCCAGCTCTCCCAGGGTTGACGCGGCCGCCGCGCCGGCGAGGCCTGTTCCGACCAGGATGATGTCCAGCTTGGTCCGGTTGGCCGGGTTCACGAGGCGAATGCTTTCCTTGTGGCTGGACCACTTGTCCGCCAGGGGACCGGAGGGGATTCTTGCGTCTAGCTTGGTCATGGCGCGCTGCTCACCAGGGCTTGTATCAGGAAGTATACCGGCAGGATTGCGAACCCCACCGCCACGATCACCGAGTAGAGATTGCCCACGACCGTCCAGCGACGGCGCCATTGCGCGTCACTGAGGCCCAGGGTCTGAAGGGCGGACTGGACGCCGTGGGACAGATGCAGGCCAAGAAAAACGACGGCCACCACGTAGATGGAGGAGTACCACCAGATGCTGAAGCGGTCCGTTACCAGTCCGTAGGCGTCCTTCATCAGGATGCCTTTGACCTCCACCATGGCCGGCTCGCCGA
>PXFI01000136.1 GCA_003564295.1 Gemmatimonadota bacterium
GTCCGCATCCGTCGAGAACCAAGCGTGGAAATCCCCGGTCGATCCAGGATAGTGTGTGCCCGCACGAGGGTAGCCCATGGCACCATCATAGCCTTAGGCCGGTTAGATGGATACCCCCGAACTCCAGAATCTTCTCTGCGGAGCGCTGGCGGCCCAAGATCTCCAAGGCTCCAGGGAGGCACGCCTCCACGCACGCCCCCGCCAACAGGCACCGGTCCGGGGCAACCGTCACGGAAGTGCCCTCGAGGGAGATGGCGTCGTGGGGACAGGCCGGGACACAGTCGCCGCAGCCCGTGCAGCGATCTGGGCGAAAGACCAACTCCGGTCCCATCCGCTGGCCCTCAGGATTGTGACAGCCCAGGCAGGAGAGTGGACAACCCTTCAGAAACACGGTGGTCCGGAGACCGTCTCCATCGTGAAGGGCAAATCGCTTGATGTCGAAGGTGTGGCCGACCGTCATGGGCTGGTCGCTTTGTGGCTCCGCGTCCGCGTCGTGAAGGGAATCGTTGGCTCTGTAGGAGCCCGGGTCGGCAGGGAGGTCAACATCCCCGGCCTCCGACGGCCGGTGAAATGGCTTCTGGGGCGCCTCGCCAGCTACCTGGCCGGACGCAGGATCCCGGATCTCAACTCGGGGCTCAGGGTGGTTCAGCGCCGACTGGTACAACGCTTCGACCACCTCCTTCCCTCAGGCTTCTCGTATACCACATCCATCACCCTGGCGGCCTTGTGCAGTGATGCGCTGGTGCACTTCCACCCCATTGACTACCGAGCCCGTCTGGGGCGGTCCAAGATCCGGGCCTTCCACACCTTCGACTTCCTGATACTGATCCTCCGCACCGTGGTGTTCTACAATCCACTCAAGGTCTTCCTTCCCATCGGCGCCATCTTCTTCCTCATTGGCTTCGCGAAGATGATCTGCGACCTCTTCATAGGGAATTTCTCCGACACGGTGGTCATGGGGATCCTGGGAGCCGTGATCATCTGGTCGGTGGGTCTCCTTGCCGACCAAATCTCCCGGCCTTCCCTGGGCATGAGGACCCAATGAGAGTATTCCTCGGTCGCGGGACATTCCCTGCAATCGGGACACCTCACGGCAAGCTCCCCGCATGTGAAGTATCTGCGGCATAATCCGCTTCGGCTCAGAGCCTCCGGACCCCGATGGAAGCTTGCTGGACCGAATGACCGACACCATGGCCCATCGGGGTCCCGACGACCGGGGGACCTGGACGGACGGACTGGCTGCACTCGGACATCGCAGGCTGGCGGTGATCGATCTTTCCAGGGCCGGCCGACAGCCCATGGCCAACGAGGATGGGTCCGTCCACATCGTATACAATGGGACCGTCTACAACTTCCGGGAACTCGCCGATCGATACGATCTTCCCGGCCGAGGGCACGTCATTCGTTCCCGGACGGACACGGAGGTTCTTCTCCATCTCTACCAGGAGCTGGGGGTGGAGATGGTGCGCGAACTCAATGGGATGTTCTCCATGGGCATCTGGGACGCCCGGAAGCGTTGCCTCTTCCTCCTGCGAGACCACTACGGGATCAAACCCTTGTTCTATCAGCGGGACGACCGTTGCTTCCGCTTCGCCTCGGAGATCAAGGCACTCCTGGCTGACGCGAGGGTTCCCAGGAGGGTCTCCCTTCAAGCCATGCACGATTTCCTGACCTTCGACTACATTCCGGGCCCGCAGACGGCCTTCGAGGGCATCTTTGAGGTTCCTCCGGCTCATTGGATGGAGGTGGCCGAGAGCGATGCAATCACCCTGCGAAGGTACTGGGACTTGCCGTTCTCAGCGGCTCGGCCCATGGACGAATCCTGGGTGGTTGAGCACTCGCTTGAACTCATGGAAAGGGCCGTCCACCGCCGCCTGGTGGCCGACGTCCCCATCGGCGTGTTGCTCTCTGGAGGGATGGACTCCAGCGCCCTGGTGGCCCTGATGAAGGTCCGGGTCTCCGAGCCGATCCGGACCTACGCCGTGGGATTCGAGGAGTCCAGCTTTGACGAGAGAAAGGCTGGCCGGACCGTAGCGCAGCATTTCGGAACGGTCCACCGGGAAGTTGTCGTCACTCCGCAACTGGTTCGCGACCTCCTGCCCGGGTACCTGCGGTACATCGACGAACCCTACTCCGACGGGTCGGCGATTCCGACCTACTACGCCGCTGCTCTGGCCAAAGAAGAGGTGGTGGTGCTCCTCTCAGGCGAGGGGGGGATGAAGCCTTCGGCGGACAGGATACCTATTCGGCGTTCAAGGCCTCCAGGCTCTTCCAGCGAATCCCGAGCTGGGTTCGAAACGGGATCATCCGATCACTCGTGGACCGGCTTCCGGTCTCCCACGACAAGCTCAGCTTCGAGTTTCGCCTCAAGCGGTTCCTTGGTGGACAGGGCCTCCACCCCGCAGACGCCCATCTCTGGTGGCGGATCGTACTCACCGATCTGCAGAAGCATACCCTCTACACGCCTGCGGTGTCGGACGCCCTCTTGCCGGAGCCTCCAGGGAGACACTTCCGGGAGGTGTTCGAGCGATCCGGTGCCACGGACGTCCTGGGCCGTCTCATGCACATCGATTCCGCCGTGTTCCTGCCGGACGACCTGATGATCAAGAACAACCGCATGACCACGGCTCATTCTCTGGAGGCAAGGGTGCCGTTCACCGATCCCGAGCTCACGGAGTTCATGTCCGCCGTTCCGTCGAGCATGAAGCTCCCCGGCTTCCGGAAAAAGCATTTGATGCGGGCCGCCCTTAGGAAGCACCTCCCCCGAGCCATACTCCGCCGGAAGAAGATAGGCCTGGAGTTGCCGTATTTTCGCTGGCTCAGCAGAGAGTTGAAGGACGTACTCGTGCAGTACTGCGAGCCCGCCCGGCTGGAGGCAACCGGGCTTTTCCGTCCGGCGGCCATACGGGCGTTGATCGATGAGCACATGGCCATGCGTCGGGACCACGACAGGGCTCTCTGAGGACTGCTGAACTTCATGATGTGGCACGGCCTGTATATCGACTGATGCGTCATCACCCGCGAATAATCATCCTGGGAGGTGGGCCAGCCGGGTTGGGTGCCGCTCTCGGGCTCGCTCGGCGGGGTTTCGCCCCGGTTCTGGTGGAACGGGAGACCAGAGTCGGTGGGAACGCAGGCAGCTCCGACCTCCACGGGATCCCGGTCGATCTTGGCAGTCATCGACTCCATCCCAGCACCGATCCCGAGATTCTGTCTACTCTCAGGGATCTGCTGGGCGACGATCTTCTTCAAAGGCCCCGGCACGGGCGTATTCTTCTGTCGGGTCGCTGGATCCGTTTTCCCCTGCGCCCTCTTGATCTTGCGTCTAGTGCGCCACCGCGATTCCTTGCCGGGGTTGCCTGGGACCTGATGCGGCGGCTCCTCCCTCTGCCAAAGAGATGTCCCGGCCTGAAGAGCTTTGCCAGTCTCCTCTGGCGAGGTCTCGGCCCCACCATCTGCCGTGAGTTCTACTTCCCTTACGCACGAAAGATCTGGGGGTTGGAATCGGAGGAGATCTCGGCCGTCCAGGCGGCTCGAAGGGTCTCGGCAGGATCCATGGAGAGGATGCTGCGCCGGGTATTGTCGGGAACACCCCCCCGGAGCGGTCGGCGGCACCGGAACACATTCTTCTACCCGCGGCAAGGGTTCGGCCAGCTTGCCGACGCACTGTGGAGGGCGTCGGTGGCCGCAGGTGCCGAAATCGTGTTGGGCACCCCGGTTCAGGCGATACAACCGGGGTTCTCTAAATCCGGGATCGAGGTGGAGGTGGAGGTTGGGGAGGCCGAGGAACCGAGAACGCTCAGCTGTGATCACCTGTGGTCCACACTTCCCCTGGGCGAGATGGTGGGATTCGTGGACCCTCCTCCCCCGGCAGAGGTCCTGGCCTCGGCGGGGAACCTCCAGCAGAGGGCGATTGTGCTCGTGTACCTCGTCCTGGAGCAGGGACGCTTCTCCGAGTTCGACGCCCACTACTTCCCCAACCCACCAGTCCCGTTCACCAGACTATCGGAACCCAAGAACTATTCTGACCCCGAAGAACCCCGGGATCGAACCGTGCTTTGCGCCGAGATCCCCTGCTCCACCAGCGACTTCATATGGACTTCGGACGACGAGGTTCTGGGCAGCCTTGTCCTGGAGGGACTCCGGGTAGCGGGGCTACCGGTCAGGGCCAGGCTCCTGGACGTGGCAGTGCGGCGCCTGCGCTCGGCTTATCCCATCTACCGTGTCGGGTTCGAGGCCCATTTCCATCGAGTGGCCAGCTGGGTTTCGCATCTGCCCGGCCTGGTCAGCTTTGGAAGGCTGGGTTTGTTCGCCCACGACAACACCCACCACGCTCTCCTCATGGCTGAGGCTGCGGTCCGTTGTATGGAGGACGACGGGCGTTTCGATGAGACCCGCTGGGAAGTGTACCGGGCAGGCTTCTCCACCCACGTGGTGGAGGATTGAGCCCCCGGACCCCATGGGTACGTTTAGCGCCGTCTGGGACGGCGGAGCGGCGGTCCAGGTGGTTTGTGGCGAGCCCGAGCCGATCCAGGAACTGACTCTGACACCGGTCCCGCAAGGTTGCACCAACATCGGGGTCATCGAGTTCCCGAAACCGGGGCTGAACCAGGGTGTTCCGCCCCGGATAGAATGGGTGGGCTTGGTCGGATCTGTCCCGGTGTGGGGATGGTGCCCGCATCCATCTTGCCTCCGTCTCCCGGGGCCGGTAGACTGTTTTGATCTTTGTCCTCTATTCCTGGAGTCACAACCATGAACACCACGGCCACCATATTGCTTTCGGTATTGGCAGCTACCTGGTCTCCCCAGCCCGGCTTCGCCATTCTCCTCGGCGATCCGCCAGAGGAAATCCAAACCGATGCCCGCCCCGATCCCGGAGAAGTACGCCTCCAGGGCCCCGACGGCCTGGTGGCGCTCTTCGAAGAGTTCCGCGTCTTCCGTTTCCCGGAGGTCAGAAACGGCGTGCCCGACTATACTCCGGCCGCCATGGCACGTCAGTTCCAGGGGCTGCGGGACCTGCAAGCCCGGCTTGCTGCCGTTGACACCACCGGCTGGCAGCTTTCCGACCAAGTGGATTACCGCCTGGTACAGGCGGAGATGGCCGGTATGGAGTTCGAGCACCGAGTGACGGAGCCGTGGAAGAAGGATCCGGCTTTCTACGCCGTCATCAACTTCCAGTTCGGCCCCAAGATGCACCGGTCCATGAGTCTCCCGTCCGTCCCCGTCGAGCGGGAGAGACACGCGGACATCCGGGAACGGCTTGAAGCAATCCCGGTGATCTTGGATCAGGCACGCCAGAACCTGACCGACCCCATCGCCGACCTGGCTCACATCGCCATCTATACCACACAGCGTCAGATGGAGCACCTGGACCGGTTCATGGCGGGGCTCCGCGAGCACCACCCCGACCTGGTGCCTCCTGCTCAGGCCGCCCGAAACGCCATCCACGACTATCGCCAGTGGTTGATCGCGGAGCAGCCGAGCATGAGGAATGGCGCCGGCGTTGGCATAGCCAACTACAACTGGTGGCTGGAGCATGTCAATCTTCTCCCCTACACCTGGGACGAGCTGCTCCTCCTCTCGCAGCGCGAATACGAGCGCAGCATGGCAGGGTTGAAGCTGAAGGAGCACAAGAATCGTCATATCCCGATCCTGGAGCCGGTCCAGAGCCGGGAGGCCTACCTGCATCGCCAGAACCAGGCCATGGCGCATTACCATCGCTTCCTGGTAAGTAGCGAACTGTTCACCCTTCCCGATTACGTGCAGCCGCCGGCGCCTTCCACGGGTCCCTGGGTCCGCGACGGTGATATCGACTATTTCCAGAATGTGATGGACCGGTACGTCCTGCCTCTGGCGGGGCATGGGCGTGGGCATGACATCGATGCCCAGCACAGGGCCCGGGATGATCGGCCGATCCGGGGACAGAGCCGTGCCTACTTCGTGTGCGGTGTCCGCCAGGAGGCGTTTGCCATGGCGAAGGAGGAGTTCCTGTACGCCCTGGGCCTGGTGGACGACGTGCCCCGGGCGGACGAGTTGATGCACAACCTGCAGGCGTTCCGTGCGGCTCGCGCCATCGCGGACCTGAAAATGCACAGTAACGACATGACCTTCGAGGAGGCCTTCCAATACACCATCGACCACACTCCGCACGGCTGGGCTCCTGCGGACAGCCCAACTCTCTGGCATGACCTGGAGTTGTATCTCAGAACCCCGCTCTATGGGGTGAGCTACGTGATCGGTCCCATCCAGCTGGAGCGGTTGATGGCGGACGTGGTCCTGGAGAGGGGTGAAGAGTTCAATCTGACGGCATTCATGGACGAGTTCCGGGAGGCAGGCCTGATCCCCATGACCTTGATCTCCCTGGAGATGCTGGGCAGGGAGCAGAAATACGCGCCGTAAGATTGGCCTCGCCGAAGCTCTCCCGCGTGCGCCCGGAGACGACGCGCGGGAGAGTCAGGCCTTGCGCCCCAGCCATATTTCGAGCCAACAGCCAAAGTCCGATATTACGAAACCTACCGCCGGCTCCGCTGTCTACGACGGCTTCGGCCGCGACGGCCACCACGCCGAAACCGTGCAGCTACCACAGGAGTGGTATACCGGGGCGTGGTCTCGCGCTGCGTGCCTCGGCGTGTGCCGTTTCGGAGCGGCGGTCTTGCGCGGCCGGGGGTCTGAGGGCATCGTGCCAGGGGAGAGCATATTACACCCGCTCCGGCAGACAGAAATCACATGAGCGATCCGAGCACGAGCTCCAGCGGTCATAATGGCATTGGCCGGCGTGACTTCACGAAGCGCATGGTGGCCATGCTGGCCGCCATGGAGGTAAGTCTGGAGACCACGGGCGTGGGGCGTCTCCACGCACAGGAAGCGCTACATCCTTCCGGGTCCGTGCCCCCTGTCCCGGCAGACCCGATCATCGGGATCCAAATGAGCCCGCACACCATGCTGGACCAGGGCATCGAGACCTGTCTCGATTTCATCCAAGAGACGGCGGCGCTCAACATGGTGATGCCCTACACCCACGCCTTCCACGCCTCCACCCTGGGCAAGCCGCTAGACCAGCTGGCCCCGGACCGCCCGACGACGCCCCGGGATTTCCGGGGGCGGGCACCCTCCGTCTGGGTGCGTCATAACTCAACGCACCCTCGCCTTGAAGGCGAGGGGTTGCTAACCCGAGCACGATATACCTTGCGTTGCATCGCGGTGTGACGTATATTGAAAAGGCTGAAGAACGTCGATGCCCGATCGCTGCCGCCGGAGGCTCAGGAAGCCCTCCGCACCAAAGCCGTCAAGGCGGTTCTGGACGGCCATACCCGGACCGAGGTGGCCGAGCTGTTCGGCGTCACCCGCCAGACTGTGTCGCTGTGGGTGAAGGCCTACGAGGCCGAAGGGGAGAAGGCGCTGCGAGCCAAGCAGCGAGGGCGCCCCAAGGGCTCGGGATCGCGGCTGCTGCCGTGGCAGAAGGCGCTGGTGGCCAGGACGCTGCGGGACAAAGAACCGGACCAGTTGAAGCTTCCCTTCTACCTGTGGACGCGCGAAGCGGTGGTGGCGTGGGTGGAGGAGCGCTTTGATGTGCGTATCTCGGTGTGGACGGCTGGGCGGTACCTGAAGCGCTGGGGTTTTTCCCCCCAGAAGCCCCTGCGCCGGGCGTATGAGCGGAGCGAGGCAGCGGTGCAGGAGTGGCTGGAGACGACCTATCCCGAGATTCGGGCCCGAGCCAAGGCGGAGGGAGCCGAAATCTACTGGGGGGACGAGATGGGGCTTCGCTCGGATCATGTGGCGGGCCGCTCCTGGGGCCTCAAAGGGAAGACCCCGGTGGTGGATGCCACGGGCAAGCGCTTCGGCTGCAGCATGATCTCGGCCGTCACGAACCGTGGCCAGCTCAACTTCATGGTGTTCGAGGGCCGGTTCACCGGACCCGTGTTCGTGAACTTCCTTGGGCGCCTCACCCGACAGGCCGGACGGAAGGTGTTCCTGATCGTGGACGGCCATCCTGTGCACCGGGCAAGAAAGGTGAGGACCTGGCTCGAGGAGAACGCCGAGCGCATCGAGTTGTTCTACCTCCCGGGTTACAGTCCGCACCTGAACCCCGACGAGGTTATCAACCAGGACGTGAAAGCCAACGCCGTGGGACGAAAGCGGGCCCGGATCCTGACCGACCTCATGCGAAACGTCCGAAGCTTCCTTCGTAGCCGCCAGCGCCAGCCAGCCATGGTGCGCCGATATTTCCTGGAAGAACACGTCCGCTACGCAGCGGCGTAAGGTATTTCGTGACCCCCGTAGTAACAGGAGGTCGTCTTGAAGACGACTGCCCGCCAACCCATCTCCACCTGGGTTGCTCCAGCTTCTTGGAGGACCCATCCCCCCCCTTGCCTCATATGGTTGCGTGCGACCATTTCGGCATGCATTCTTCGCCTAAAGGCGAGGGGTTTCCACCATCCCCGATGGGGACACTAAGTGTAATTCACAACAGGAGATGACCACGGTTCCTCAGCGCGAACTTCGGACTATGACCATGGTCCTCTGCGGATCAGGCTGGTTCCCACACGGGGTCGGTCAGGAGACCGTTCCCATGCCCACGCTCTTGAACCACCGAGGATCACAGCATGAGCTCCCTTCCCCGACTCCTGGCCCTTTCCCTGCTCGCCGCCCTGCTCCTGCCCACGCCGTTGGCGGCCCAGGAGCCCACCCCCGTCGGTCGGTGGGAGACCATCGACGATGAGACGGGAGCGAGCAGGTCCATCGTGACCATCTGGGAAGAGGACGGGAAGCTGTTCGGCAAGATCGAGTCACTCTTCCGGCAGCCCGGGGAGGACCCGGACCCCGTCTGCGATCGGTGCGAAGGAGACCGGAAGGACCAGCCCATCATCGGCATGACCATTTTGTGGGATCTGAGGAGGGACGGTGACGAGTATTCGGGCGGGCACATCCTGGACCCCAACAATGGCAGGATCTATCGGTTCAGGGTCGCCGTGGAAGAGGATGGGATGAAGCTCAAGGTCAGGGGGTTCATCGGGTTCTCCCTCCTGGGTCGTACCCAGTACTGGCACCGGGTGGAGTGAAGACCACCTGCTGATCCGCCGGCCCGGTGGTGGAAGGGATGGAGGGGCCCCGCCGGATTCACCGATGCGGTGTTCACGTGGAGCGAAGGCTGCATGATGTGGCCACGAACCACGTATCGAACTGATCGAGTCAGGTCGTCTTGATGATGTTCAGCTGCGACAGCCAGATGACGATGATCGCCGCGGGCGCAAAATATTTGATGAGGCCGGTCCAGAAGATCCGTGCGGTTCGGCGGCGGATACCGGCCGTCTGCAGAAAACCCTCAATGGGCCAGACCCAGCCCACGAAGACGACCATCATGAAGGCCCCGAAAATGAGAAAGACGTTAATGGCCAGGTAGTCGATCCTGGCAAGAACCTCGGTGGAGGTCGAGGACAACACGGCAATCGTCATCACCATTCCGGCCGTGATCAGGAGCGACCTGGTCCTCGAGAGTTTCCAAAGCTCCCGGAAATGGGCGGCGATGGCCTCTGTCCCGCCCAGGAAGGAGGAAAACGCCGCCAGGAAGAAGAGAAGGTAGAAGAGGACGGCAAACACCTCGCCGAACGGCATCTGATTGAAGATGTTGGGCATGGTGATGAAGATTAGCCCGATGCCCGCCTCGGGTTGGAGGCCAAAAGCGAAGACGATTGGAAACACCAGGAACCCTGCCAGGGTCGCCACCGCCATGTCCGAGAATCCAATGATCATCGCGTTGGAAACCACCCTCTCTCTTGGCCGCATGTAGCTGCCGAAGACCATTGCCGCCCCGAACGCGACGCCGACGGAGAAGAAGGCTTGCCCCACGGCCGCCGGAACAGCCTGGGGGGTGAACTTGGAGAAATCGGGCTTGAGGTAGAACAGGACGCCCTGCCCCGCGCCCTCCAGGGTCAAGCCTCGGACGA
>PXFI01000224.1 GCA_003564295.1 Gemmatimonadota bacterium
GTGACCGACGAGCTTCCGGCCTACTCGGGCGTGGGCCGCGAGTACGCGGCCCACCACCGGGTCCGCCATTCTGACGACGGGTTCGCCCGCACCGACGGTGAGTTTCGCGTCCACGCGAACACGGCCGAGAGCTTCAACGCCATGCTGAAGCGCGCCGTCGTAGGCGTGTTCCACTACGTCAGTGCGAAGCACCTGCATCGCTATGCCATCGAGACTGCGTTCCAGTGGAATGAGCGGGGGAACGGAAGCTGGCCGTCCTGATTCGCTATTCCCGTGTCCCGCTCGCGTACGGTAGACTGACCGCATGAACGAAGTCCTGCGTACCGACCTGTTGGATCACGGCATGAACGCCGGCAAGGAGCAGAAGGTCTTCGACCTGCTCCGGGCCTGGCGTCGTTGTGCCGCGCTGGTGGGCCGGGAGCAGTGGCGGCTCTTCTTCGAGGACGGCCGTATCGAGAAGATGCATCGTTCGCCGGCGGAGTCGGACCTTGCCGCCGTCGTCGGCGCAGCAAACCGGCTCCAGATGGTACGGCACCAGGTGGTGGGGATCCTGGGCTCCTTCCTCTCGAACCGGCAGAACGAGTTCTCGCGGATCGTCGAGTGCTCGAGCCTGCCGGGGGAGACGAAGCACCAGCTCCACTTCGTGAATCGCTGGAGGGCGTGGTTCGGCCGGGAGGGCCTGGTCATGAAGGACGGGGCGGAGATCCCTGGGGAGACCCGGGCCCTGGCTCGGCGAATCATGCGGGCGGTGCTCTCGCGGCACCGCAAGCCCGACTTCTCCCGAATCAACATGGTCATGGACCAGCGGGCCGCCTCGGTTCGGGAAGCCGAGGACACAACGACCTTCGACCTCTGGCTCCGCCTGTCCACCATGGAGCGGGGCCAAAGGATCGAGGTCCCGCTCCGGAGCCATGCCTACTTCTCAGACCGGAAGGGTGTGTGCAAGAAGACCGTCCAGGTCAACGAGCGAGAGGGCCGGCTCTTCTTCGGCATCGTCACCGACATCGCTGGCGTGTGCGCCGAGCAGAAGGAGGCCTACCAACCGCGGTGCGAGGAGATCGCCCTCGACTACGGGCTCCGGACCCTCTTCGCCACCGACCAGGGCGACCTGCTGGGCCAGGGCTTCCTGCGCAAGCTCGAACGCTTCGACCAACGGATCAGCAGGCTGGCCGCGTACCGCCAGAAGCACGACCTTCGCACCCGGAGTCCACGCTACGACCGGGAAATCCGCCGGCTGCGTGGCTTCCTCGGCACCGAGATCGGACGGGTGCTGAACCGACTGGCCAGAGTCCAGAGACCAGGCCGGATCGTGGTCGAACGGCTCTGGTTCCAGAGTCCGCGACTCAGCCGCCGCATGAACCGGCTCGTCACCAACGCTGGCCGTCGGGTCGTTGAGCACAAGCTCGCCGATCTCACCGAGCGGTTCGGGATCGAGATCGAGTACATCAACCCCGCGTACAGCTCGCAGGAGTGTTCGGCTTGCGGCTACGTGGACAGGAAGAACCGCGCCGGCGAGAGGTTCGAGTGCCGCTGGTGCGGCAAGAAGGTGCACGCTGACGTCAACGCACCACGGAACCTGCGGTCGAGACGTTCTCGGCCGGCAGTCGGGTCCGTGAAGCAGGCGAAAGCGGCTGTCCTTCGCGCTCTGGTCCTGGAGTTCCAGCGCTAGAACGTGGAGCGGTGGGGCAACCCACAGGGGCGCCGGGGAACGTCCCGTGATCCGAGGGTGGAGAATCCGTATTTTACGCGTTTCTCCCCCGAGGTGACCTCAAATCGCACGGTTGCTACGTCCGCGAAGGCGGCGTGTGCAACTGGTCGATAGTTCCCTACTTCGTATGGAGTGATCTCCGAGGCCGGAATGTCCGACCCAGGCGCCTTCCCGGGCTTCTTGATGAGCATGATGCGTCGCTCCCGGTTGGATGACCGGCCATGGAGCTCCCCACTTCTGGCGGGCAGCCCGATCCCGAGCCCCGTCTAACCGCCTGCACCCCCGGGAGTTCCAACCCTCCCGGAACGCCCGCCTCAACCAGCGAGGAAATCCACCACCAGATTCGCCATGGCTCGAACCCCCACCGGCAGGGCCGCCTCGTCGGCGAAGAAGTAGGGGGAGTGGAGCGGCGCCGCCTTTTCCAGGGGGATGGAGTCGGGGATGACGCCCAGGAAGTAGTAGAGTCCAGGAATCTCCTGCTGGAAGAAGGAGAAGTCCTCGGCGGCGGTGGCGGGGGACGCCTCCTGGAGTTGCTCCCGCCCCACCACCCGCTCCAGGGTAGGGACCATGCGCCGGGTCAGCTCGGGATCGTTGTAGGTCACGGGAATCCCCCCGGACAGATCCACCTCCACCCGGGCCCCGGCGCCGGCGGCGATCCCCGAGGCGAGGCGCCGGATACGCTCCTCCGCCTCAAGCTGCATCTCCGGATCCAGGGTGCGGACGGTTCCCACCATGACCACGCTGTCGGGGATGATGTTGTGCCTCACCCCGCCGTGGATGCTCCCGATGGTCACCACCGCCGGGGCCGTGGTGAGATCGAGTTGCCGGCTCACGACGGTCTGGAGGCCCAGGACGATCTGGGAAGCCGTCACGATGGGGTCCACCCCCTCCCAGGGCATGGCCCCGTGGCTCTGATGACCGTGAACCACGATGCGCAGGGTCTGGGAGGACGCCATGGCTCCTCCGGCTCTGTACCCCAGCGTGCCCGTGTGGCTGGGCCACACATGAAGCCCGAAGATGGCTTCGGGCCGGGGATCCTCCAGGGCGCCTTCGGCGATCATGAGGGCCGCCCCCCCTTCCTCCCCGGGGGGCGCTCCCTCCTCGGCGGGCTGAAAGATGAACACCACCGTGCCCGGGAGCCGCTCCCGCAGGCCCGCCAACACCTCCGCCGCACCCATGGCGATGGCCATGTGGAGGTCGTGGCCACAGGCATGCATGACCCCCACCTCTTCCCCCATGTACTCCCCCGTGGCCCGGGAGGCGAAGGGAAGATCCACCATCTCCGTCACCGGCAGGGCGTCCATGTCGGCCCGTACGGCCACCACCGGCCCCGGCAACCCTCCCCTCAGGACCCCCACCACCCCCGTATGGGCCACCTCGGTTCGGACCTCCATTCCCAGATCCCGAAGGTGCTCTGCGATGATGCGTGAGGTGCGGAACTCCCTGTTGCCCAACTCCGGGTGCTGGTGGAAGTCCCGGCGCCAGGCCACCACCTTGTCCTCCATCTCCCGGGTCCGGGCATCGATCTCGGCCCGGAGGGCCTGGAGATCGTCGCCACCACCAGTGCGGACCCGGATTCCGCCGTCCCACGCTTGGGCCTGAGGTCCGAGACCCGTCTGACGGGCCAGGCCGAAATCAAGAGGAAGGGCGAGGATGCACAGGACGGCCAGGGTCACCGCCACCGACTTGATGCGAATCATTGCGTAGCTCCAGGGATTCTGGAATCACACGTCCAGGTTCCTCACGTAACGAGCGTTCTTCTCGATGAACAGCTTCCGGGGCTCCACCGCGTTTCCCATGAGCTCGTCAAAGAGCCGGGAGGCCATGGCGCCGTCCTCGATGTCCACCCTCAGGAGGGTCCGGGTCTCGGGGTCCATGGTCGTCCGCCAGAGCTGGTCCGGGTTCATCTCACCCAATCCCTTGTAGCGTTGTACAGAAATGCCCTTCGCACCCTCCACGGTCTTCCCGTTCCCCAGGCGCCGCGTGTATTCTTCGCGCTCCGCCTCCGAGTAGGCGTAGAACTCCTGCTTCCCCTTGAAGACCCGGTAGAGGGGGGGCTGGGCGATGAAGATGTGTCCACTCTCGATGAGTTCCCGCATCTGCCGGAAGAAGAAGGTGAGGAGGAGGGTCCTGATATGGGCTCCGTCCACGTCGGCATCAGTCATGATGATGATCTTGTGGTACCGGAGGTTTGCCAGGTCGAAGTCGTCCTTGATCCCGGTGCCGATGGCCGTGATCATGGCCCGGATCTCGTCATTGGAGAGGATCTTGTCGATTCGGGCCCGCTCCACGTTGAGGATCTTCCCTTTGAGGGGGAGGATGGCCTGATAGGAGCGGTCACGGCCCTGCTTCGCCGAGCCTCCGGCCGAATCCCCCTCCACCAGGTACAGCTCACAGAGGGACGGATCGGAGATGGAGCAGTCGGCCAGCTTCCCGGGGAGCACCCCGCTTTCCAGTGCGCTCTTCTTCCTGGCCAGGTCCCGGGCCTTCCGGGCCGCCTCCCGGGCCCGGGCCGCCGAGACCGCCTTCTCGATGATGGCCTTGGCGGCCTTGGGGTTCTCGTCCAGGAAGATGGCCAGGTGCTCGTTCACCGCCGTCTCCACCGCTCCCCGGACCTCCGAGTTTCCCAGCCGGGTCTTGGTCTGCCCCTCGAACTGGGGCTCCATGACCTTCACGCTGAGGACACAGGTGAGGCCTTCCCTGACGTCGTCCCCGCTGAGCCCGTCCTCCGCCTTCTTGAAAAGACCGCTCTTCCTCCCGTAATCGTTGATGGTCCGGGTGAGGGCCGCCTTGAAGCCGGTGAGGTGCGTTCCTCCTTCGTGGGTGTTGATGTTGTTCACAAAGGTGTGGGTGTTCTCAGTGAAGCCGTCATCGTACTGCATGGCCAGCTCGATCTCGGCTTCCTCACGCTTGGTCTCGAAGTAGATGATCTTGGGGTGCAGCGGTTGGCGGCTCCCCCGCAGATACTCCACGAAGGAGGCCAAACCTCCTTCGTAGTGGTACTCCTCGGTACGGCCCTTCCCGTTGTCGGAGCGCTCGTCCTCGAAGACGATCCGAAGCCCCCGGTTCAGGAAGGCCATCTCCCGGAGCCGATTGGACAGCGTCTCGTAGTTGAAGGAGAGCTCGGTGAAGATGGCCGGATCCGGCTTGAAGATGACCTTGGTTCCGCTCCCTTTTCCCTTGCCCAGGTCCGTGACCCCCGTCTCCTTGACGCCCCGGGCATACCGCTGAGAGTAGTTTCGCCCATCCCGGGTGATATGGACCTCCAGCCACTCGGAGAGGGCATTCACCACGCTCACCCCCACCCCGTGAAGCCCCCCGGACACCTTGTAGCTGTTCTTGTCGAACTTCCCGCCGGCATGAAGGGTGGTCATGGCGAGCTCCACGCCCGGCACGTGCTCCGTGGGATGGATGTCCACCGGTATCCCCCGGCCGTTGTCCTCCACCGTCACCGAGTTGTCGGCGTGGATGGTCACCTTCACCTCGGTGCAGTAGCCGGCCATGGCCTCGTCCACCGAGTTGTCCACCACCTCGTAGACCAGGTGATGGAGGCCCCTGGAGGCAGTGGAGCCGATGTACATGCTGGGCCGCTTGCGCACGGCCTCCAGGCCCTTCAACACCTGGATCTGGCGGGCCGTGTATTCTCCGCCCGTCGTCTGTTCCGCTCCGTCCTTGTTCTTCGCCGTCATAGGGCCCATTCCTGTTCGATCCCGGGGCCTGCCGTCATCCCGGCGGGCTCCCGCCTCTATTGCTCGGAGAGCACGAACACGATCCTCTTGATGAGAGCCTCCTGCCGGCCTTCATTCAGGCGCCGGAGGATCTCTCCCTTCATGAAGTCCAGCTCCATGAGCCAGGCACTGGACTTGACCTCCACGATCAACGTGGCCTCCCGCACAGTCAGAGCCCGGGTCACCCGGGCAATGCCTTCCCCAACCCGCTCCTCCCACTCTTCCACCACTCCGGCCCGAAGGACCGGCTCCCTGAGCCGCTTCTTCCTCAGGAGCCCTTCCAGGATCACACCGACCTTCTCGGGCCCCTTCTCCTCAGCCATGGCGGCCATCCCCAGTCACCTCAGCACTCCACCATACCGTTTCGGATCCTCCATCGGGGAAGGGAATCCCGTCTCAGGCGGACGTCGCTCTCCTTGGGCGCCGTCAGGAGCACCTGCCCCGTCTCTTCCTCCTCCATGAGGGCCATGACCCGTTCACTTCGCCCGGGATCCAACTCGGCGAGCACGTCATCCATGAGGACGATGGGCTCCTGCCGCCGTGCTTCCCGGATGGTGGCAGCTTCAACGAGGCGCAGGGCCAGGGCCGCCGTCCTCCTCTGGCCACCGGATCCATACTCCCGCAGGTCCCTGGCCTCCCCGGCCTCCGTCACCGTCAGGATCAGGTCATCCCGC
The DNA here is from genome assembly GCA_003564295.1 of Gemmatimonadota bacterium. Classification (GTDB taxonomy): domain Bacteria; phylum Gemmatimonadota; class Gemmatimonadetes; order Longimicrobiales; family Gaopeijiaceae; genus PXFI01. The sequence continues at coordinate 6,111 of PXFI01000224.1, forward strand.
TGGGGACCCACCACCGTGGCTCCCAGGCGTCGTTCCCGGTCCCGGGTTTCTCCCAAAGCCTCCTTGAACGCAGCGGCAATTCCTTCCCGGTCCCGAGCCCCCCCGAGCTTCACCCCGGGCTGGTACCGGAGGACTGCAGGCTGGACTCCGGAAATCCGCCGGTAGTGGGAGGAGAACTCCCCTGCCCACCGCTCCACCCAGCGGAGCCGCTCCTCCATCACCAGGCCCCCGCTCTCCACCAGCCCCTGGTCCCACGCATGCACCGCTTCCAGCCGCCGGCCGTCCCGGAGAGCCGCGTTCCGCTGGCCAAGGACATGGCGGAACCGCTGCAGGGCCGGGAGGTAACCCGGCACGTTCAAGGACAGAACGATGTCCAGGAAGCGGCGCCGCCCTCCGGGACCTTCGCTCACCAGGGCCACGTCCGCCGGAGAGAAGACCACGGCGCACACCCGGCCAAGCCCATCCCCAAGGCGCTGGGGTTCCTGCCCGTTCAGGGTGACCTTCTTCCGTTTCCCCCTGGCCCGGAAGGCGGCCGCCACCTCCACCAGCTCCCCGCCACCCACCACACCGCCCGCCCCATCCTCCATGAGGACCCCCGCCACCCGAAAGAACTCCTGGCCGAAGGACACGAGCCTCTCATCCCGGGCGGCCCGGAAGGAACGGAAGGTCTCGAGGTAGTAGATGGCCTCCAAGAGGTTCGTCTTGCCCTGGGCGTTCTCGCCCACGATGGCGACGCCTTCGGCCGGGAGGTCAAGCTCCTGCCCGGCCAGATTCCTGAAGTGCCTGACCTGAAGCTCACTCAAACGCACGGCGGGAGGCCCGGAAGGATCCCATTCAGCATCCTGAAATTTAGCCTGACGGGAGGCTTCTGGCTACCCCGGCGAATGGGGGAAAGCCTTTTCATAGAGGGGTTTTCGGGACCTCAACGGCCTTTGAAATCGGGCTTCCTCTTTTCCAGGAATGCCGTCATCCCTTCCTTCACGTCCTCGGTGGAAGCCAGCAGGCCGAAGAGGGAGGATTCCACCGCCGTTCCTTCCTGCAAAGGCAGGTCCATCCCCCGGTATATGGACTCCAGGACCATCCGAATCGCCAGAGGGCCGTTCCTGGTCACCTTCTTCAGGAGCTCCTTGGACCTGTCCATGAGCTCGGCCCTGGGCACCACGGCCGTCACCAGCCCCATGGCCAGGGCCGCTTCGGCGTCCACCATGTCCCCCGTAAGGGCCAGCTCCACAGCCCGGCCCAACCCCACCAGCCTGGCCAGCCGAACGGTTCCACCATACCCGGGGATGATCCCCAGTCCCACTTCCGGAAGGCCGAAACGGGCATTCTCGGCGGCGATGCGCATGTGGCAGGCCAGGGCCAGCTCGCACCCGCCTCCCAGGGCGTAGCCGCCCACCGCGGCAAGGACCGGTTTCGGGAAGCGCTCGATGGTTCTGAAGACACCCTGGCCCGTACGGCTGACCTGGACTCCGGAGATGGCGTCCATCTTGGCCAACTCACCGATGTCAGCCCCCGCCACGAAGGCCTTCTCACCGGCTCCGGTCACGATCACCCCCCGGATCTGATCGTCGTACCTTAGGCTGTCGAAAGCCTCCGCCAGCTCCGTGAACACCTCGGCGTTGAGGGCGTTCAGCTTCTCCTGGCGATCGACGGTCACGATGGCCAGATCGGCGTCCCACGAGAGGTTGATGTGCTGGAGATCGCTCATGGGGATTCCTCCTTCAGGGGGCTTGGAGCCCGCTCCGGCTCCCAGGGTGTCGGCGAGGGTGGAAAAGGTAGGAACGGAGATGGCCCGGCGCCACCCTTGGAGGGGAGGTGACCGGCATCCCTCCGTTCCCAGGCAACCATTTCAATTTCCCCCCTCCTTGCCTACCTTCCTCCCGGGTCCCAACCCCGTGGGCCGGGTCTCTTGCCGAGACGGGCTCCCCGGCTCACCCTCTCGTTCCAGCCTCCACACACAAGGAGTTCACCAGGATGGCCCGATCCCTCAACAAAGTGATGCTCATCGGGAACGTCGGCAGCGACCCCGAGATCCGGATGACACCTTCCGGCACCAAGGTGGCGAAGGTATCCCTGGCCACCAACCGCACCTATCAGGACCGGACGGGGCAGCAGCAGGAGCGGACCGACTGGCACCGTCTCACCTTCTTCGGCAAGCTCTCCGACATCGTGGAGCAGTGGGTCAACAAGGGAGACCGCCTCTTCGTGGAAGGCCGCATCGAGTATTCCCAGACCCAGGATGACAAGGGGGGCACTCGTTACTGGACCGACATCGTGGTGAATGACATGGTGATGCTTGGTGCGGGCCCGGGAGGATCCTCGGAGGGCGGCTTCAGGGGAGGGTCGAGCATGGGAGAAGCCGACTCCGGGAGCGAAGAAGACTCGTCTCCCATTTCCGAGCCGGACGACGATCTGCCCTTCTGAGGGAGGGCATCTTTTCTGAGACCGGGCTCCCAGGAGGCTTCACCTCGGGCCCACGGGGTCTAGGGCCGGCTGCAATCCCGGGCGAAGGAAGCGACACGCCGGAAGTATGAGGCGCCACCAACCCAGAACACGTCGTTGTGGCCGGCTCCCGCCACGGCCATCCAATCCTTGGGCTCGTGGGCGGCCTCCAGGATCTCCTTCCCCATCCCGAGGGGCACCAACTCGTCCTCCGCACCGTGGATCACCAGGACGGGTACACGAACCTCCTTCACCAGATCGACGGTGGAGAACCGCCCCTTCAGGCGACGAAAGAGAACCGACGGGAGAAAGGGATAGAGGGCCCCGGCCATGTCCTCCAGGGAGGTGAAGGCCGACTCCAGGACCAGACCTCCCACTGGCTCGCGGCTGGCCAGGCCAGCCGCCACAGCGCCTCCCATGGACCTCCCAAAAACCACGATGCGCCCCGGGTCCCCGCCCCTCCCCAGGAGGAACTCGCGTCCGGCCCGGGCATCCTTCCGGAATCCCGACTCCGATGGCTTCCCCCCGCTGCTCCCATACCCCCGGTATTCCAGGAGAAGCACGGACAGACCCTCCCGCAAAAGCCCCTCCGCTATGGGTGTCCGATGGCTGATGTCCCCCGCATTGCCGTGGAGGAACAGGATCATGGGCGGAGTATCGCCACCCTCGCTCTCGGCATCGTACCACCAGGCCGTGATGGGTATGCCATCCGAAGTTGTCAGCGTCAGAGCCTCTCCCCGTATCCCCAGAAGGGTCGGGGGCCGCCCCGGATCGCCTCGAGAGGGCTGGTAGAGAAGAGCCTCGGCCAGCATGGGCGAGAGGACCATGAGCATCCCTCCCAGGAGCGCCAGTCCCAGGGCGAGGCGAAGGAGAAGGGGAAGGACTCCGAGACCCATGAGGTGGCGGTCAAAGGAAGGCACCGTCAGCCGTCGGCGCAGCCCTGCAGCTCCGACTCCCAGAGGCCCATGAAGTACTGCTCGTAACGCTCGGGGTTGGCCCGATAGTCCTCAGCCCAGACCTCAAAGGGAGGGAGCGCGAGCTTGCTGGAGACCCGCTCCGTCGCCAAGCTCACGATCTGGTCAAAGCCGAGCTCACCCGACAGACCGGAATCCCGGGCGGCGTCCTCGGCCAACACATACATTTCGTCCGGGCTCAGGAGGAGAAGGACGTCCGCCACCTGAGCGGAACAGTAGTCGAGGTATTTCGCACGGAGCACCAACTCCGAGTCGGCATCCTCCGACCCTGCGGCCGCAGGCTCAGCCTTCCTGACCACGCCAAGACCTCCTTCCTCGATAACCATGAGTCGGGGGCCCCACCTCCCCAGAACCCCGTGGGGAGTA
>PXFI01000055.1 GCA_003564295.1 Gemmatimonadota bacterium
ATGAGCTCCGCCTCCATTCCCGTGGCCCTGGACGAGGCCTGGGAGCAAGGAGTGGTAAGCAGGGGCTCCATAGTCCACACTGTTGCCTTCGGGGCCGGATTCACCTGGTCCGGCATGACCTTTCGCCTCTGAGACGTTTGCTGAGCCATGTCCGTTGCCCTCCTCTTTCCAGGTCAAGGGTCCCAGTTCGTAGGCATGGGCCGTGAGCTGGCCCGAGCCTTTCCGGAGGCTGCCCGGGTCTTCCAGGAGGCAGACGACCTCCTGGGGGTCCGCCTTTCCCACCTCGCCTGGGAGGGACCGGAGGAGGAGTTGACCCTCACGAAGAACGCCCAGCCCGCTCTCCTGGTTCATTCCGTGGCCGTTCTGAGGGTGACGCGCCCTCGGCTGGGGTCGGTGTCCATGGCTGCCGGTCATTCCCTGGGGGAGTTCACAGCCCACGTGGCTGCCGGTACTCTTCCCTTCCAGGATGCCCTCCAGGCCGTGCGCGTACGAGGAGAATTGATGTTCGCCGCCGGCGTGAAGCGGCCGGGAACCATGGCTGCCATCCTCGGCCTTGAGGATCAGGCCGTCGAGGCTGTGTGCCGTGAAGTCCAGGCTGGCGGAAAGGTCTGCGTCCCCGCCAATTTCAACTCCAGTGGCCAGGTGGTAATAAGCGGCGAGGTGGAGGGGGTGGAGCAAGGCATGGCCTTGGCCAGGGAATCCGGAGCCAGGAGAGCCGTGCCCCTGACCGTGTCGGGAGCCTTCCACTCCCCCCTCATGGCCTATGCCGTGGAGGGATTGCGGAAAGAGCTCTCGGAGATCAACTTCTCCGATCCCCAATTCCCGGTGATCTCCAACGTGACCGCGGAGCCGGTGGTGGTGGGATCCCGGGCCCGGGATCTCCTGGTGGAGCAGCTGACGGCCCCCGTCCGGTGGTCGGCATCGGTGGAGCGGATGACGAGCCTTGGAGCCGAGCGTTTCCTGGAGTTGGGTGCGGGGTCGGTACTCTGTGGGCTGAACAAGAGGAATGCCCGGGGCCTGCCGTGCGTCTCCCTGGGCTCCCCTTCGGACTTGGACGCGTTGGAGGCGTGACGACATGACGAAAGAGACGCCCGTGGAGGGAAAGGAGCTTGAGGGCCAGGTGGCCGTCGTCACGGGCGGAGCCAGGGGAATCGGGTTGGCCATCGCCCAAGCCCTGGCAGAGGGTGGGGCCCGGGTGGCCCTGGTGGATGTGGATGGGCCCGAGGCCATGGCCTCTGCCGCGCAGCTGCCGAGCACGGGGCACAAAGGCTATGCCGGCGACGTGACGGAGTCCCGGGAGGTGGTCTCTGTGGTGGAGCGAGTCGAGGCTGAGCTCGGTCCGGTGGCGATCCTGGTGAACAATGCCGGCATTACCCGAGACAACCTCCTTCTCAGGATGACCGAGGAGGAATGGGACCTGGTCCTGGCCGTCAACCTCAAGGGAGCCTTCAACACCACCAAGGCCGTGACCCGGGGGATGATGAAGCGACGGCAGGGGGCCATCATCAACATCGCCTCCGTCATCGGTCTCATGGGCAACGCCGGCCAGACAAACTATGCTGCCTCCAAGGCGGGGCTTCTGGGCTTCACCAAGAGCGTGGCCCGGGAACTGGCGTCGAGGGGGGTCCGCTGCAACGCCATCGCCCCGGGCTTCATCAAGACGGCCATGACGGACAAGCTCAGCCCCGATGTAGTGGAGGGGCTCAAAAGCCAGATCCCCATGGGGACCCTGGGGGAGCCCCATCATGTGGCCAATGTGGTGCGCTTTCTCGCCGGGCCTGGGGCCGCGTACATTACCGGGCAGGTGATCGCCGTGGACGGTGGGATGGTCATGTGACCCTCCCTCGCTTTTCGTCGACAAACGACGGACAACCTTCAATACCCGATAGTCACCATACAGGGGGTACCATGACGGACAGTGCCGAATCAAAGGTCAAGGAAATCATCATCAATGAGTTGGGAGTCGATCCGGAGAAGGTCACTGCAGAAGCATCCTTCGTGGAGGATCTGGGAGCGGACTCGCTGGACACGGTTGAGCTCGTCATGGCGTTCGAGGAGGAATTCGGGGTGGACATTCCCGACGAGGATGCCGAGCAGATGAGGACCGTCGGCGATGCCATCCGGTACCTGAAGGAGCACATGGACCAGGAGTGATCTCCCCCACTGACTCTTGCTGACAGAGTGGTGCGCATGTCGAACGCTGGAAACGGTCGGGAGCATCGAGTCGTCATCACGGGGGTTGGGCTCGTCACGCCGGTGGGAAACGACGTGGAGAGCTCATGGAACGCCCTCTTGTCGGGGGTGAGCGGAGCAACCGTCATCACCCAGTTTCACGCAACGGAGGAATTCGCCACCCGAATTGCCTGCGAGGTGAAGGGATTCGATCCAACCAGATATCTGGAGGCGAAGGAGATCAAGCGAAACGACCGTTTCGTGCAGTTCGCCATCGCCGTGGCCGACGAGGCCATGGAGGCTGCCGGTCTGGCGGATCCCACCGACCGGAATGGCCTTTCTCCGGAGCGTTTCGGCGTTCTCATAGGGAGTGGGATCGGAGGGATGCAGACCTTCGAGGATCAATGCCGGGTCCTCATCAACAAGGGAGCGAAGCGGGTGAGTCCCTTCTTCGTTCCCATGTTCATCCCCGACATGGCCGCCGGAGTGGTTTCCATCCGGTTCGGGGCACGGGGGCCGAATTACGCCACCGTTTCGGCGTGCGCCTCAAGTGCCCATGCCATCGGGGATGCCTTCCGGATCCTCCAGCGGGGGGATGCCGACGTCATCCTCGCAGGGGGCACGGAAGCGGCTATCACTCCCCTCTGTATTGCGGGATTCTCTTCCATGCGGGCCATGTCTACGCGAAATCAGGATCCGGAGACGGCTTCCAGGCCCTTCGACGCCGGGCGGGACGGCTTCGTCATCGCAGAGGGGGCGGGTGCCCTGGTTCTGGAAACCCTGGAGCATGCTCAAGCCAGGGGCGCTACAATTCTCGCTGAGCTGGTGGGCTACGGAGCCTCGGGAGATGCCTACCACATCACGGCCCCGGAGCCGACTGGGATGGGAGCCCAGGTGGCCATGCGACAAGCCCTTCGGGATGCCGGCGTCGAGCCCTGGGAAGTGGACTACATCAACTCCCACGGAACCTCCACGCCCCACAACGACGTAACAGAGACGGTCGCTATCAAGGTAGTCTTCCAGGATCACGCCCATAAGATGATCGTGGGCTCCACGAAATCCATGGTGGGGCATCTCCTGGGGGCCGCCGGAGCCGTGGAGACGGTGATCTCGGCCCTGGTAACCCGGGAGGGCAAGATCCCCCCCACCATCAACTTCTTCGACCCGGATCCGGAATGTGATCTGGATTACGGCCACAATCGCATGGTTGAGCGGCCGGTGCGGGTTGTCCTGAGCAACTCCTTCGGTTTCGGGGGTCACAACGCGACCCTGGCCGTACGCCGGTGGGGGGAATAGGTCGGCTTCCGGGAGGGAGTGCGGAAGTTGCCCCGGTTTTGACGAAAGGGGGATGGCCGCCCATGCCTCCCCCCTTTCTTGCGTGAAGGAGCCACCACCATGCGCGTCGGCGTAGGATACGACTCCCATCGGTTCGATTCATCCAGGACCCTGGTGTTGGGAGGGGTCGCCATTCCCGGCTTCCCGGGCTTGGCCGGCCACTCGGACGGGGACGCCGTTGCCCATGCCGTTATCGACGCCATCCTGGGGGCATCAGGGGCCGGCGATGTGGGGCGGCACTTTCCCCCGGGGGCCCAGGAGTGGAAAGATGCCGATTCCATGGATCTCCTCAGGCGAGCCGTGACCCTGGCTGGAGAGCGGGGGTATCGGCCGTCCAACGTGGATGTGGTGGTCATAACCGAAGCTCCGCGCCTCGCTCCCCTGGCCGACCGCATCCGCACCCGATTGGCCGAGGTCCTGGGGGTGTCTGTGGATGCCGTGTCCCTGAAGGGGAAGACCAACGAGGGGTTGGGGTGGATTGGTGCGGGAGAGGGCCTGGCGGTGCATGCCGTGGCCCTGGTGAAAGAGACGGGCTCCCGGGAATCCTGAGGTGGCCCGCAACCCCGCCTTCCGCATGGAGCCCTTCATGGACTACCTCTCTTTCGAGCGAGGTCTGTCCGACCGGACTCTGTGTGCTTACCAGCAGGATCTGGGAAAGCTCTTTGTGTTCCTGGAGGAAAGGGGAGCTCAGGGCCCGGAGGGGGTGCGATCCCAGGACCTGAGGGAGTTCGTGTTCCATCTCAAGGACTCAGGTCTGGCCCCTTCCTCCATTCGCAGGGTCCTTTCGTCCCTCAGATCCTACTTCGCATTCCTCTTGGAGGAAGGGGTCCTGGATTCCGATCCAAGCGAGCGCCTGGAGAGTCCACGGGTCTGGCGGCGCCTCCCGGGTGCCCTGTCGGTTGAGGAGGTCCGGTGTCTCCTGGAGGCCCCGGATCCGGACCACCCTCTCTTCTGGAGGGATCGCGGAATCCTGGAGGTTCTCTACGCCACGGGCATGCGTGTATCGGAGCTGGTGAATCTGAGGGTCGGCGATGTGGACCTGGACGAGGGGGTCTGTGCCGTGTTCGGGAAAGGCTCCAAGGAGCGTCTGGTGCCTCTCGGCGGGCCGGCTCGGAACACGCTGGAGCGCTACCTCAGGGAGGTGCGGCCCCGCCTGGACTCGGGAAGGGGGGAGGGAAGGGTCTTCCTGAACAGAAGGGGCCGGCCCCTTTCCCGCGTGGCCATCTGGACCGTGGTGAAGACGAACGCCGCCAAGGGGGGGGTGGAGAGGAACGTCTCTCCCCACACGCTCAGGCATTCCTTCGCGACACACCTGCTGGAGGGGGGCGCCGACCTGGCGGCAGTCCAGGAGCTCCTGGGCCATGCGGATATCTCTACGACCCAGATCTACACCCATGTGGACCGGGAGTACCTGCGGGAGGTCCACAGGACGTTTCACCCCCGGGGCTGATCTCCTCAGCGCCGGGAGCCGCCCCCCACTCTTCCCGATGCGGAGGAAGCGGCGGAATCGGAGACCCCTTGAGTTCGGGCAGCCTCCCTGTCCACCGATGCGAAAAGCTCGGTTTGGGAGCCGGTCTCTTCCAGTAGCCTGATGGCACTTGCCAGCACCCGGTCCCTCTCGGACTGGGCTTCCAGGGCATCCCGGGTATTGCCCAGCCGGTCCGCGAAAGACATCCGGACCCGCCAGTGGAGATAGCTCCGGGCATGGGGGTGGTCCAGGGCCTCGGACGGTACGCCCTCGGATCTCAGCCGGTCCAGGAAGGTCTCGAAGGCGCCAGGATCCAACTCATGAGGGGCAGTGCCGTCCATGGCTTTCCTGGCTTCCTCGAGGGAGAACTCGGCAATGCGGAGCGTCAGGGGCACGTCGGCCCTGGTTGACTCCACCAGGAGGGTCTGCTCGGCGGTGCGAAGGGTGTCTTCGGGGATGACCAGGTCGGGATAGACTCCTCCGTCGGCACGGAGGATGCGGCCCCCGGCGGTCACGACGGAGGGAATGGTGTCCTGCTCCCTCGTCACGGGACGCCCATCCAGGTCCCTGGGAATGTGCAAAGACCGCCCAAGGGGCGTCATCCAGTCACCGGTGGTGATTCTGATCCTCCAATCTCCCGGCAGGGGCAGGAGCGTCTGGACCACGCCCTTTCCGAACGTGCGTTCTCCAAGAACGGCGGCTCTCTCATGGTCCTGGAGGGCCCCGGCCACGATCTCGGCGGCGGAGGCCGTGAAGCCGTCCACCAGGACCACCATGGGTTTGCCCGGAATCCGGGCTGGCAAACGGGCCGCCCAGGACTCTTCGCTGGTCTCGTTGGCCCTTCCCGGAGTGCGACTGCGCATGGCGGCAAGGGTCTGATCCCGGTCCAGGAAGAGGTCGGCCATGTAGAGGGACTCCACCATGGGTCCCCCCGGGTTCCTCCTGAGGTCCAGGATGATCCCCTTGGCGTCCCTGAGGACCAGGAGAGCGGAATCCACCTCGGAGCTGGATCCTTCCGCCATCCGGTCCACCTGGATATAGCCGAGGGAATCATGCAGCATGCTGGCCGTCACAGACGGCACGTGCACGTCGTCCCTCCGGATCTGGAAGGTGAGGGGCTCAGGCAATCCTTCCCGGGTCACCGTAAGGCGGACCTCCGTTCCAGCAGGACCGCGAATGGAGTCACGGGCCTGGTCCACCGACCATTCCCGAGCATCGCTTTCTCCCACCGCCACGATCCTGTCGCCCACCAACAGGCCGGCCTCGGCGGCCGGAGTCTGGCGGAACACGGCGGTGATGGTGACCCTATCGTTAAGCCGGGTTATCTGCACCCCGATACCAGCGTAGTCTCCGGTGTGCTCCTCCTGAAAAGCCCTGAACTCCTCGGGAGTGAACACTGTGGCGTAGGGGTCGTTCAGCCCCTTCAGCAGGCCATGCAGGGCCTCCTGCCAGAGAAGAGAGTCGCTGAACGTGGTCTGATGATAGTCCAGGATGGTCCGGATCGCCCCGAGAAACACCTGCTCTTCCAGGGCGCCTTCCACACGAAGACTGTCCTGTTGCCATCCCCGGAGGGTGCCACCACTGTGGCCCGGATCCCCTGCCTGTCCCGCGGCTGCGAGTGGGAAGAGGAGCATCCCGGTGAGGAGGGCCCCAAAGGATAGGGAAAGAGTGCGTCGGATCATGGCCTGTCCGTGAGTAAACGATTCGCTCGATTCGGATTCCGTTAAGATAACACCATCCGGCCCCGAGGCGTTCCCCAAATTGGGTCTGCCGCGAAGCTTTCTGCAGGATGTGGCCGACCGCCTTCCCGAGAGCCCGACACGCAAACGGCACCCGGCCGGGATCCATGGCGGCTTCGCAAGATGGACGAGCCGGTTGCTGCCCTTGAGCTGCCATCCTGCCAAGTCGCTTCCAAACCCTTAGGTTTACTCGCCACCCTCCGGGGTCTCCTCCCCGGAGGAGGACCATTTACCGTGAAGGATTCCATGCGAGCTGATCGAACGGAATTCCCCCCGCCCCTCCGGTTGGGCCTCTCCCAGTTCAAGCCCCGGAAGGCGGATGTAGCCGGAAATCTGCAGCGGATGCGGGACCTGATCCAGAAGGAAGGGAAAGACCATGACCTCATGGTCTTTCCGGAGGCTTCCCTCACGGGATACTTCCTGGAAGGAGGCATCGCCGAAGCGGCCGTCGCCGTGGAGGAGGTGGCTGAAGGATTGGGGAGGCCGGGTGAAGATGGACCCGATCTGGTCCTGGGCTTCTTCGAGAGGTGGCGACGGGGGGTCTACAACAGCGTAGCGTATCTGGAGGCCGGGGAATCAGGCTTTCGCCCGGTACACGTGCATCGGAAGATGTTCCAGCCTACCTACGGCATCTTCGAAGAAGCACGGTTCGCGGATCCTGGGACGGACCTGTCCGCCTTCGATTGTCGTTTCGGACGCCTGGGCCTTCTGGTCTGCGAGGAGATGTGGCATTCCCTGTCTCCTGCCGTACTGGCCCTGGACGGCGCCGAATTGATCGTCGTGGTGAGTGCCTCACCGGCCCGGGACTTCACCCAGGGGACCGGTCGGCCGCGGAACATCTTGCGCTGGGACGCCCTGGCGCAAGGTGCAGCCCTTGAGCACGGTGTGTTCGTGGCCGTCTGCCAGCTGGTTGGATCCGAAGGGGGAAAGGTCTTCCCCGGCGGTTCGGTTGTGACCGGTCCCGACGGTGCATTCCTGGGACGGGCACCGCTCCTGGAAGAAGCCTTGGTCTCCGTGGCCCTGGACGGTACGGCCATCGACAGGGCCCGATTCGAGACTCCCCTCCTTGCCGATCTGCGACAGATGCTTCCCCACCTGAAGCGAGCCCTGGACCTGGCCGGGAGCAGAGTCCCAAGGGTTGAGAAGGGCGAAGGAGAGGGGGGGGAGGGGTGGAGGGAAGAGCGGATCCGCCCCACCTCCCTGAGTGGCAGGGGGCCCCGCCAGATTCCAGCCCATTCCCCCAGGCCCGATGACCTTACTCCTCTCGATCTGGACCTGGACCTGGTGCGAAGAACCTTGGTGCGTTTCATCGAAGAAGAGGTGAGGCGACGCAGGGGCTTTGACGGTGTGGTCCTGGGGGTCTCGGGAGGGGTGGATTCGGCGGTTGCTCTCTACTTGGCCGTGGAAGCCCTGGGGCCCGAGGGGGTCACAGGTTTTCGGCTCCCCTATTCCACCTCCAGTCAGGAGAGCCTGGAGCATGCCGCCCTGGTCCTGGAAGCCACCGGCGTCCGTTACGAGACCATCGATATGGATCCCGCGGTGGATGCCTACATACAGACGGTGGATCCGGATCTTTCGGACCAGCGAAGGGGAAACCTGGCGGCCCGGCTCAGGTCCGTGACCCTCTTCGACCAATCGGCGAAGATGGGGCGGCTTCCCCTGGGTACGGGGAACAAGAGCGAGCGCCTTCTGGGCTACTTCACCTGGCACGCCGACGATGCACCGCCCATCAACCCCCTGGGAGACCTCTTCAAGATCCAGGTCTGGGCTCTGGCCCGGCATCTCGGGATTCCCGAGGTCATCGTGGAGAAACCTGCTTCCGCTGACCTGGTTCGAGGCATCCACGACGAGGACGAGCTGGGGTTCTCCTACCACAAGGCGGATCCCATACTCTACTGGCTTCTCCGGGGGTACCGTCCCGGGGAGCTGACACAGGTGGGATTCGACGGCACCGCGGTGGACGCGGTCTGGAAACGGCTGAGCAGCACCCACTGGAAGCGGGAGCTGCCCACCGTTGCAGTAGTCTCGTCCACGGCCATAGGGGAGTTCTACCTGAGGCCCGTGGACTACTAGCCTCGATTGCCTTCCTACAGACTCTGGCTTCCCTTGCTGGCCTCAACCGAGGCGATGGTGATCAGGTTGACCGCGTCCTGGATGGTGGTTCCCCGCTGCAGGGCATAGACGGGCTTGGCCATCCCCAGGATGATGGGCCCGATGACCTCCGCGCCCCCGAGCTGCTGCACGAGCTTGTAGGAGGTGTTGGCCGCTCCGAGGTTGGGGAAGATCAGGACGTTGGCGGTGCTCTTCAGCCGCGAGAAGGGGAAGAACTCCTGCATGATGCCCGGATTCACCGCAGTGTCGGCCTGCATCTCGCCGTCCACCTCCAGTGTGGGATCCAGCTCACGGACCCGCTCCACGGCCTTCGCCATCTTCTCGGAGAAGGGATGAGGCGCCGAGCCGAAGTTGGAGAACGAAAGGAGGGCCACCCGAGGTTCCATCTGTAGCCCCCGAACGAAGTTGGCGGACAGCAGAGCGATCTCGGCCACCGTCTCCACGTCGGGGTCGATGTTGACCGTGGTGTCGGCGAAGAACAGGAGCCGGCGGTCCGGGAGGGCCACCATGTAGAGTCCCGCTACGCGCCGAACCCCTTCCGCGGGGCCCACCCATCGGAGCGCGGGCCGAATGGTCTCGGGGTAGGTGGACTCCATGCCCGCCACCATGGCATCCGCATCACCCTCCCTCACCATCATGGACGCAAAATTCAGGGCTCGGTGCATCCGGTCCCGGGCGTCGGCCAGCGTCGTTCCTCTCCGGAGGCGCCGTTGGTGAAGCGCCTGAGCATACCTTTCCCGCTTCTCGTCCTCCTCGGAGGGGTTGACGAGCTCCATACCCTCCAGGCTCAGACCCAATGCCTCGGCTCTGCTCCGGATCTGGGAAGGCCTGCCCACCAGCACCGGGACGGCCACGCCATCCTGCACCGCCAAGGCGGCGGCCCGCAGCATGCGGTCGCTGTCCCCGTCCGGCAGGGCCACCCGCTTGGGAGCCTTCCTGGCCAGGGACACCATCCGCTGCATGACCTCCATGCCCGGCCCCAGGCTTGCCTTGAGACGGTCCCTGTACTCGTCCAGATCCAGTTCGATCCTGGCCACGCCGTCTGCCATGGCGG
>PXFI01000230.1 GCA_003564295.1 Gemmatimonadota bacterium
AGAGGACGGGCCCCAGGGGCTGAAGCTCCATGGCCTTCTCCACGGCGTCCGTGGTGGTGCCGGGCACCTCCGACACGATGGATACCACCTGCCCCGTCAGGGCATTCAGGAGGCTGCTCTTGCCTACGTTGCGTCGCCCGAACAGGCTGATCTGCAACCGGGTGCTCTTGGGGGTCCTGTGCATCTCCATTCCAGCCGGCTCAGAAGTACTGGTCCCGCCCTGGGCTTTACCAAGGCACAGGCGTGAGCTCCGCCAAGGCCTCCCAGTTTTAAGGGTTAGGGCCAGAGTTGAGTTCGAATAGGGCCCCGAAGCAGCAGGGCCTGTACCCAAGTCCGTAACTTGGACCGGCGCCTCCATCGCTTGCGGAAGTGGGAGTCATATGACCCTGCCCAGCAAACCTACCGGAGGCCGGAGAGAGGAGATGAGACAGGTTGCGGAGAAGAGGGTGCGCTGATATGGACACTGGATTCCGCGCGGAACGTTCGTGCGTACGATCCGGTACGGACTTGAGGGCCAAATGGGGGGCAAATGCCGCAACCGTCCTCGGGGTCGTCCTGACTTGCGGACTTAGGGTTCACCGGAGAGGGCGCTCCACCCGCAACGCCACGGAGAAGCGGAGCCTTCCGGGAAAAGCCAATAGAACATGACGCAGCATCGCAACTGCTGTTCCATCAACGACTTCCGGCCACGGAAGATCCACCGAAGAGGGGAGGGGAGCAAGGTGTGGAACGGGGACTCCTTGCGCGCCTGCTGATTGCTTCAGCCCTGTGGAGGGGGGGATAGGGTCAGGCCTCCCCCTCATCTGTTCCCTGTAGTTGCTTCCTCCAGCAGCATCTCCACCCGCCAGACGAACTCCTCGAACGTGGTCTGGCCGGCTCCGCGGTGGACAAATGCGATGAGACCGTTCCGGTCCAGGAACCAGGTGGTGGGGAAAGCGTTCACCCCGGCCCGGCGGACGAAGCCATCATCCAGGAGCACGGGGAAGTCGTACCCGTTCTCGGCCATCCACTCCCGGACCCTCTCAGGAGGGTCGTTATAGTCGATGGTGAGGAAGACCACGTCAGGATGATTCTTCCACTTCTCGTGAAACTGCTGCTTCTGCGGGGCCTCCATCACGCATGGCCCGCACCATACGCCCCAGAAGTTGATGACGGTGATCTTTCCGGCGTGCTCGCTGCTGTCGTAGGCCCCTCCGTGGAGCCACTCCAGCTGGAAGGAGGGTGCGGCCTCCGGCTCGGCGATGCGGGTCCCGGCGATCCTCTCCCGCCGGTCGGCCCGCTCCACTTCCGCCAGGGCCTCGATGTACTCGTCATAGCCGTCCAGGGAGCCGTACTTCTTCTCGTAGAGCCTCTCCAGCGCCTCCGTGCTGCGCCTCGCTCTCCCCCGGACCTCGGCGTTGCGGCCCCGGCTGTACATGATCTCCGCTTCGTCCAGGTCACCCTCGGCTTCCGCCAGTCGGCCGAGGTGGTAGAGGGCGGCAGGGTTTTGCGGGTTGAGCTCGTAAGCCCGCTCCAGCTCCTCACGGGCCTCCTGATACCGACCTTCGTGGAAGTATACCCAGCCCAGGGCGTCGTGCATCATGGACCGCATGCGGTTCACCGAGGCCTCGAACTCACCCATCTCCTCCAGCATGCTTCGGCGGGGTTCGTGGTATTCGTCCACGAAGTCCAGTCCCTCCCGGGCGATGGCCTCCGCTTCCCTGAAGTGCACGCCCCGCTCCGCCAACGCCATGGGGCCCTCCACGTGAGTGAGGTGAGGGTTCGCAGGGTTGTGTTGGACCATCCCCTGCACGACCCGGAGGAGGTCGTCGGGGGGAAGGGTCTCGTCTCCACGGACGTCCATGAAGAGGGAGAGATATGCGTCCCCCAGTAGTCTAGGATTTCGGTGGGAAGGACGACCGACGAACTCCCACAACATCTCACGGCTCCGAGCCTGTGCCTCCTCCTCGTTCGCCACCGCCTCCTGGCGCACCGAGTCCCGGAGGGCCCGGTAGCGGTTCATGACGACCCACTCGGCCTCGGAGGACTCCGGGAACTCCGCCAGGATGCGGTCTTCCAGGGGACCGATCTCGTCATGCGCCCCAAGCTGGCGCAGAACGCTTGCGGCGAGAGAGAATGCGTCCGGTGTGGGCCGGTGGGCCACGAGTGCGGCCATCTCCCCTTTCACGAGGGTGCGCTTCTCCTCCGCCGTGAGGTCCCGGCGGGCCTGAACCGCCGAGAACCAACGCTGCCGGATCCCGGAGGAGTAGGGTGAAAGCTCCACCGCCCGTTCAATGAGGGGGAGGCCTTCCTCCAGGTTCCGGTCTCCTATGAGGGTGGAGGCCGGGAAGAAGTGGGCGTTCACGTTGGAGGGATCCAGAGCCCGGGCCTCGGCAAAGATCTCCATGGCCCGTTCCAGTTGCTCCTCATCCTGTCTGGCCGAGAGCAGGAGAGCGTTGGCTTTCAACACCAGGAGCTCGGCCCAGGGGTGTGGGAGGACCGAATCCACCAGGGCCACCACGTCGTCATAGCGTTGCGCCCGGTGGAGCGTGAGCCCCAGGACCCAGAGGGTGTGGGGATCATGGGGGGCCAGGGCGAAAGCCTCCTCGGCGATCTCCACCCCCTCAGCAGTGCGGCCCGGTTGGTAGGAGACGGCTATAGCATGAGCCGCCAAGGACCAGTGGCTCTCGGGCCAACGCTCCAGCATGCCTTGGGTCAAGTTCAGGGCTTCCTCGGCGCGGCCGCTGGTCCGGGCCAGGTTGATGCCATGCCAGGCGCTCACCTCCGGGGCGTCGGGGAAGCGGGCCACCAGGGTCTCGCCGGCCTGGCTACCACCGGCGAAGTCCTGCCGGAAGTAGTGGGCTCGGAGGGAATCGGCTGCGGCCGGGGCTTCGTCGGTTTGGCCCGCCAGGGGTGGGGGGGCCGGGTGGAGGCAAGCCAGGGCCGCCGCGAGAAAGGTCAAGCCGGAGATGGAGGTGCTGGGGCGCATGGCAGTTCTCTTATGCCTGTAGTTGATCCACGCCAGCGTTGTTACCTCGACACGCACTGACAGCGACGTTTCATTGCTCTGTGGAATGGTGCCAGCGACTCCGACCACATTAGGTCCAAGGGGGATGGCTTGTCAACTATCCGGTTCGTTGGCAGGCCGGGCGCTCGGCATTTCTCTTCGGGGCGAGCGGAAGCCTTCACCCCCGGTCCGGCACCCACAACGGAAAGAGGCGAGCGGGGGCCGTCACCCCCCAACGGAAAGGGGGCGAGCGGGGGCCGTCACCCCCCAATCTGACACGCTGGACAGGGGTGCGGATCGCGAGCCGGATCGGGGGTCAAATAGGCGCCGAACTTGACAACGCTCACCTGCGCGGGGGGTCCCATGGCGGCTTGGGGGTCATATAGACGCCGGACTTGCCACGCGTCTAACCCCCTTGATCAGCTTGTCAGTTTGGGGGGTCTTTTCCCGGGGCGGACCCGGAGCGATGGGTTCGCAAGAGCTCCCGGGCAGGGAGGGTTGCCGAACCGAGTGGGGTGCCGTGCGGAATAGCTCCCGAGTAGGGAGGGTTACCGAACCGGGTGGGATGCGGTTGGCAAGAGCAACCGGCTGGAAGCGGTTCGCAAAAGGCCCCGCACGACAAGGATTACCGAACCACCCCGTGCTTCGGCGGCACCGTCGGGCTCGCAGGGGTTGGATCGTCCCCGCTTCCAGGCAAAGCCTTTGCCCCGTCGGCCACTCGTGCTGGCCGAGGCTGGCTGCCCTTCGGAGGCAGGTGAACCCTCCCACCCTCCCTGCCCAGCCCTGAGCTTCTTCCCCCGGGGTCCCTGAGGAAACGGCCACAGTCCACCTCTCCCCGGGTTGCGCTTCACCTCCCCACCCCCGACCTTCCCTTGATGATCGGGACTCCGGAGAAGGCTTTCCGCCTTCGTCACGGAGCGTGCGCAAACCTCCATGGGAGGAAACCATGATCGGTGGTTCGTCGCTTCGCGCCCTGGCGCGTCTCTCTTGTTACCCCGCACCCCTCTTCCTCCTGCTCCTCCTGACCTCCTGTGACATGGAGGCACCGCCCACGGAGGCGGAGATCCTGGAGCGGGCAGCAGCCGTCCACGAAGCGGCCCTCACCATTGACACCCACGTGGACATCCTGGGGGCCTGGGGGACACCAGAGCTCAACCCCTGCACCGAGACCCACCTGAGGGTGGACATCCCCAAGATGGTGGCCGGGGGTGTGGACGCGATCTTTCCGGCGGTCTACGTGGGGCAGGGCCCCCGGACGCCGGAAGGGCACGCAGCGGCCAAGGAGACGGCCCTGAACCGATTCGCCGCCATTCACCGGGTGGCGGAGGAACTGTGTCCCGAGAAGGTGGACATCGCCTACCGGGCCGACGACCTGGAAAGGATCGTGGCCGAGGGCAAGCGGGTCTACGTCATAGGGATGGAGAACGGCTACTCCATCGGGCGTGACCTCTCCCTGGTCGAGCGGTATTACGACCTTGGGGCCCGCTACATCGGGCTCACCCACTCGGGCCACAACGAGATCGCCGACTCCTCCACGCCCCGGGAGGGCCCGGCGGAGGAGTGGGGAGGCCTGTCGCCCTTTGGCAAGGAGGTGGTGCGGGAGATGAACCGCCTGGGGATGATGGTGGACATCTCCCACGTGTCCGACAACGCGGTCTGGGATATCCTGGACGTGACGGAGGCTCCCATCATCGCCTCTCATTCCGGGGCCCGGGCCGTGGCGGACGTGGCCCGGAACCTGAACGACGATCTTCTTGTGGGTCTAAAGGAGAACGGCGGAGTCATCCAGATCGTGGCCCTGGGCAGCTTCGTGAAGGTGGATCCTCCGGAGCGGCGGGAGGCCATCCAGGCGCTACGCCAGGAGCTCGGGTTCCCTGACCGGGCAGCCCTCCGTGAGATGACGGAGGAGGAGCGGGAAGCCCACATGGCCCGCATGGAGGAGCTCAGGCCCACCTACGAAGCCCGCATGGTGGAGATCGATGCCCAGTGGCCGCCGGCGGACGTGTCGGACTTCGTGGACCATATCGATCACGTGAAGAACCTCATAGGCGTGGACCACGTGGGGATCGGCTCGGACTTCGACGGAGGTGGCGGGATCCCGGGGTTCAACGATGCCAGCGAGGCCATGAACGTCACGGTGGAACTGGTGCGCCGGGGCTACACCGACGAGGAGATCAAGCAGATCTGGGGCGGCAACCTGCTCCGGGTATGGCGGGAGGTGGAGCAGGTGGCGGCGGAGCTGCAGGAGGCAGGGTAGGTAGGTTACCGGAGCCGGGCGGGAGCCGGCGGCTGGTACCACGGGCCGGAGGGCCCGGCTGGGGGCTTACCTCGGCCGCGCCCTATCTGCGGTTCAGCCTGATGAGACCCGTTTCCCGGGCCAGGGCCAGGGCTGAACGATACTCCTGGGACTCCAGAGGCCGGTCGATCTCCGGGTAGCGTCCTCGTCCCACCTTCCCAGCGGGTCGATACTGGGCCATGACGTTTACGAACGTCTCGGGGCCCAGTTCCTCGGCGATCCACTGAAAGATGGCTCGGCTCTCCTCCAGGAGTCCGGGCATCACCAGGTGCCGGATGAGGACGCCTCGGGTGGCTACGCCGCTTGCGCCGATCTGCAAGAACCCCACCTGACGGTGCATCTCCTTCAGTGCCGCCTTGGCTGCTTCCGGGTAGTCCCTGGCCTTGAGGTACCGCTCGCTGAGATCTGGCGAGAAGAACTTCAGGTCCGGCATGTAGATGTCCACCACCCCGTCCAGAAGGGTCAAGCTTTCCAGGGAGTCGTAGGCGCTGGTGTTGTAGACCAGGGGGAGGCGGAGGCCCTGCTTGACTGCCGGTACCACAGCCTCGAGCACCTGGGGGACCACATGCTCGGGGGTGACGAAATTGATGTTGTGGCATCCCAGCTCCTGGAGGCGGAGCATGAGATTGGCCAGGGCATGGGGCCGGACGCCGGGGGTGCCTATGGTGGGGGGGGTGCCGGGGAGGCGCGGGCCCTCGGGAGTCCTGGGGGCGCCGAGGCTGCCCGTGATTCCCCCGTTTCGGAAGGCTCCTCCGGTCCCGGACGTACGCCTGGTCCGGCGGGGGCGTGGGGGGCCCGCTTCCAGCCCCTGGCTGATGTCCATGTTCTGACAGAAGACACAGCGGAGGTTACAATGCCCGAAGAAGATGGTGCCGGAGCCGTTCCACCCCCGCAGACAATCCTCCTCCCCCAGGTGGGGAAAAGCACTGGTAACCACGGCGTAACGTCCGGTCTTGCAGGCTCCCCACTTGTCTGCCAGGCGGTCCACGTCGCAGTTCCGGGGGCAGGCCCTGCAGGAAGCCAGCCCCTCCACTGCCCGGGCGGCCCGGGCCTCGAGCTCCTCCGTCCGGAGGTTCAGGTACGCCGGGGTGAAGCCGGAAGGGCCACCGAAGGGAGTCATGGGGCGTCCTTCTGGGTCGGGGCAGGTGGGGCCGGGAGGGTTCCCATGAGCCGGAGCCGTTCCCTCATCCCCCGAACTCTCCCAGTCGCACGGGCTGGCGCCGGGCGCCCCAGCTTCCGGGTTCTTCTTCGAAGCGCCCGGGGAGGGGGGTCCTGCAGGCCTCACAGGTCCCCTCCGGTGTCAGATTCCACTCCGAAAGGACGTACCAGTTCCGACCGATGAGGAGATGCCCGCAGGTGGGGCAGTAGGTGCTCCCCCCGTCCTTGTCGTGGACGTTGCCGGTGTAGGCGAACCGGACCCCGTTGGCCAGGGCGATCTCCCGGGCCCTGGACAGGGTGGCGGGAGGGGTGGCGGGCACGTTCCGCAGCTTCCAGTCCGGGTGGAAGGCAGAGAAATGAATGGGGACTTCGGGGCCCAGGTTCTCCACCACCCAGGTGGTCATCTCGTGGAGCTCCCCTTCCGAGTCGTTCCACCCGGGGATGAGCAAAGTGGTGAGCTCGATCCAGCAATCGGTCTCGTGGACCACGTAGCGGAGGGTGTCCAAAACCGGCTCCAAGTGGCCCGCCGCGAGCTTGTGGTAGAACGCCTCGGTGAATCCCTTGAAGTCGATGTTGGCGGCGTCCATGTGCCGGTAGAACTCGGCCCGGGGCTCCGGCATGACGTAGCCCGCCGTCACCGCCACCGAGAAAATGCCTTCCTCCCGGCAGGCCTGGGCCACGTCCACGGCATACTCGTGGAAGATGACGGGATCGTTGTAGGTGAAGGCTACGCTCCGGCACCCCAGGCGGCTCGCCGCCCGGGCGATGATCTCGGGGGAAGCCTGGTCCATGAGGCGGTCCATCTCCCGACTCTTGGAGATGTCCCAGTTCTGGCAGAATTTGCAGGCAAGGTTGCAGCCGGCGGTGCCGAAGGACAGGGTGGGGGTCCCGGGGAGGAAGTGGTTCAAGGGCTTCTTCTCGATGGGATCTACGCAGAAGCCTGAGGACCGTCCATAGGTTGTGAGTACCAACCGGTTCCCGCGGTTTGCCCTGACGAAACACATCCCCCGCTGCCCGTCACGGAGACGGCACAGGCGGGGGCAGAGGTCGCACTGGATGCGCCCGTCGTCCAGGGTGTGCCAGTAGCGGGCGGGTGCGATGCCGTCGGCGGGTGCTGTCATGTGGACGCGAACCTCCTCGGGGGATGCTGCCAATCTCCCCCCACTCAACCTACAAGATCATGCACGGGGAAGGCCAGCGGAGCCGGGCCTGATCCGGGGGAGGGCCGGGTGCCTCCTCCAGAATCCTGGACCGGAAGGCTATTGGTCTTCTCCTTCGTCGGAGGGAGGGGTCTCGGCGGCGGCGCCGCGGTTGGGCTTGTGATCTGCGCCGCCGCGCCGGTACTCCCGTCTGATCTCGTCCAGGTCTTCTTTGGCCCGATCCAGGACCTCGGCCATCCGAGCCACGGACTCGGGGCTACCCTCCCAGGCGAAGGCTCCCTCGAAAGCGGATTGGGCAAGGCGTGAAAAGGCGGCCGAAAGGTCCCGGGTCTCCTTGCCCAGGAAGCGGTGGGCAAAGGACTCGATCCGATCGAAGATCTCGTCCACCAGGTCTCGATTCCGATCCAGGTAGTCACGCCCCGCCTCGGTGATCTCGTAGATCTTCTTGCCGTTCTCCTCCCGGCAGTGAAGGAGCCCCTGGTCCTCCAGCATCTGGAGGGTGGGGTACACGGAACCAGGGCTTGCCTTGTAGCAGCCGCCCGACTCTTCCTCCAGGGCCTGCATGACCTCGTATCCATGCATGGGTTTGCCGGACACCAGCCGCAGTATGACGAACTTCAGGTCCCCCCGGTCGAAGACCTTCCAGCGGAGCCTGCGTCCTCCATGGCCGGCCCAGGCTCCGAATCCGAAGCCACCGAAACAGTTGTTGTCTGCCATAGGAACCACTCCTTGTTGTGGAGGTTCGAGTGTCTCCATGGCCGGGCGCCTCAGAGGCCGGTTGCTGACAGGAAATCCGATATATCGCCCGACATTTGAAACGATATATCGTTTTTGTCGCAGAGACAAGAGAAAAGGGGCTGGCATCCGGTGGCAACCGCCGTCAGCGCCCCTTACTTCTCCGGTTGCAAGCCGGTGTGATGCGAGATGATCCCAAAGTGGAGGGCTTGTGCCCTACTTGTGACGCTCGATAGGCCCCCCGCTCCGTTCCGGCGCACTCAAGGAGACATCTGCCCATGGCTGGTTGGGATCTGCCTTGGAAGAGGCACTGTCCAGGCTGTTGGCGCGTGTACTCATGCGTCATCCTTCCAGGCGTCTCCCATCCCCATCTCCTTGAGCGCACCCTGTTCCAGTTCGGCGAGGCTCTCGAGGGCTTCTTGCGCATCGGGCGCGCCGGAGAATTCTGCCAATTGGCGGAAGAAATCGACGATCTTCTCCTGGAGTTCCAGGCATCTTCGCACGGTGGCGTCGGTGGGTTCACCGGAAGACTCTCGGAGCGCCTTTAGGGCCTGATCGGTTTCGTCCGTGGGTACGAACTGTATCCAGGTTTCGAGGACATCGCGCTGCCCGACCTCCGAGTACTCCTGAAGGGTGTTTGCCAGCGCCGTCTCCTGCCGCCTGAAGAGCTTGGCCAGGAGCTGCAAACGTGCGTCCCGCGAGTAATCCGCCTTGCTGCACTGCTTGGCGGCCTCGATATGGAGGGTGCGGACGTGGTCGATGATCTCGCGAATCGTTCGATAGGTCATCAGAAGAGTCTCTGCGCAGAAGAAAGAGGATCTGAGAGCCCTTGGGGGCCATGACGCCGCTGAGGAATGTGTGCTTGGTGGCGGTGTCGGACAAGAACTGGAGGTGGCAAAGGGAGGTGAGGCCAGAGGCGCCGGACCTCCCCAAGAGCCCACATCGCCTGCGCCAACGCTGGAGGAAGGCGGAAGAGAACGAATGAAGAAGCCTCGATTGCCAAGGCAGCAACAGTGTGTGATTGTGGGACTGCCCTTCCCATTCAGACTGGAGACCCACCATGTCCGAACCCACCCTTCGATACCTCTCGCGCCGGGACGTGGAGTCTCTGGCCGTTCCAATGCCGGAGATCATCACTGCCGTTGAGGCGGCCATCCGGGAGAAGGGGGAGGGAACGGCGGAGATGCCTCCGAAGCCCGGCGTACATCCCCGCCCTGACGCCTTCATCCACGCCATGCCGGCTTTCCTGGAAGGGATGGACGCTGGGGGGCTGAAGTGGGTCTCGGGGTTTCCCCGGAACCCGGAGAAGGGGCTCCCCTACATCAGCGGGCTCTTCATCCTGAACGATGCCGACACGGGCCTTCCCCTGGCGGTCATGGACTGCACCTGGATAACGGGGGTCCGGACGGGAGCCGCCACAGCGGTGGCGGCCAAATACCTGGCCCGGCCTGAGTCCTCCACCGTGGGGATCGTGGCTTGCGGACTCCAGGGCCGCACGAATCTGGAGGCCCTGGCC
>PXFI01000160.1 GCA_003564295.1 Gemmatimonadota bacterium
ACCGTGGGGTACCAGGACGAGCCGACCCTCCAGCCATCGGCCTTCGGCAACCCTCTGCTCAAGCCCGAACGGTCCACCGAACTGGAGCTGGGGTTCGACGTCTCCTTCCTCGACGGGCGGGTCTACGGCAATTACACGTCGTACAACCGCTGGACCCGAGACCTGATCGTGCGCAGCGCACTGCCCCCCTCGACAGGATTCCCCGGGTCTCAGATCGTGAACCTGGGCGAGGTGAAGGGCTGGGGCCATGAGCTCAGTTTGGAGGGGGAAGTCGTCCAGCGTCCGCATTTCCGGTTCACGACGGGCGTGCAGGTGACGACCCAGAAAAACCGGATCGCAGACCTGGGAGGTGAGGACGTCATTTCCGGGTGGGGCATTCTGGATCACAGGCTCGGATACTCCATCGCCGACATGTACATGTACCGGGTCGTGCACGCGGAGCAGGACGCCGATGGTAGACTCATCAATGTCCTCTGCGACGGGGGGGCCGGTCCTCAGGGAGTAGACTTCGGCGGACCTGCCGTACCCTGCGGCGAGGCGCCGCGGGTCCGGTGGGGACGGACCGAGCCCACCTGGCAGCTCGGTCTCAACATGGGTGCGACTCTGTGGCAGCAATTGAGGCTGCACGCCCGCGTCGAAGGTGCGGGAGGACACGTCCAGTCGGGCGGTAAGTTCCTGGCCGCTCACACGAGCCAGGTCACCACAGAGGCCGCAGTTCTTCGCAACGATCCCCAGGACGCCCTCTTTGACGCGTACCGGGTCGTGCAGCGGGACCCTCTGGCGTTCCACCGGATGGGCTTCGCCAGGCTGCGTGAGGTGTCGGCCACGTACAACCTGCCTTCGCACTTGGTCGGCAGGATCGGGGCCACCAGGGGCTCGGTGTCGCTGGCCGGAAGAAACCTGCTCATCCTCTGGACCCAGCAGAACGGGTGGGACGTCCGGGGCGAGAGCTCGATCCACACCCATATGCCCGGCGGGGCGTGGATGTGGGATCCGGAGCTGCGGATGCCCAACGACATCAGCTACGGCGTGCACGCCACCCAGATGCCGCCAACCGCCGCTGCAACACTAACCGTGCGGCTGGGCTTCTAGCGATCCGCTCCGAGACCAAAGAGGCTTAGACCATGAACGAGCCAGGAGGAAACAAGATGATAGACACAAGGCACAGGCTCCGGTGGGCCCGCCGGGCCGCAGCCCTACCACTCGCGTTTGCGCTGGTCCTGGGCGGGTGTGACTCCCTGCTGGAGGTATCCCAGCCCGGGGCCGTACTGGAGGAGGACCTTAACAATCCGGGCTTGGCCCGCATGCTTGTCGTGGGAGCTCTCGGCAAGTTTGAGTGTGGCGTGACGTCCTACGGCATGGGGACGGGCATCCTGGCGGACGAGTTCTGGACCGCCGCCAACTTCCGGGGCCTGAACGCGTGGGCCCAACGCGTCGACATCAGGGTAGAGGTCGAGGTGGGCAGCGGTGGCTGCGGTAGCAGCACGGCCTCCTTCTTCGCCCTCCAGCAGGCCCGGAGCCAGGGTGAGGATGCGTACGAGCGGATCTCAGGTTTCCCTGCCGCCCAGGTGCCGGAGAGAGAACGATTCCTTGCGATGACGGCCGCGTACGTCGGGTACGCCTACAATCTGCTGGGAGAGGGGTTCTGCCGGATGACCCTGGACGGCGGTCCGCCCATGCCACCCCAGGACGTGCTCCAGATCGCCGAGCAGCGGCTGACTACGGCCCTCGACCACGCGGTGCAGGCTGGGGACGACGACATCCGGTATATGGCACTCGCGGGGCGTGCCCGCGTCCGGCTGAACCTGGGCAAGGGGGCTGAGGCGGTGCAAGACGCGGAGCAGATTCCAGAGGGTTGGGTCCGGTACGCCGAGCATTCGGACGTTGTTGGGGCCCGGAATAACCGTGTCTGGGTCACCAACAACCTTGCCAGGTCCTTCACGGTGAGCCCGCCTTATCGCGGTCTGGAAGTCGACGGGGTGCCGGACCCGCGGGTTCCGGTGGAGTTTACCGGGGGGCTCGGCCAGGACGGGGTAACCCCGGCTTGGGTGCAGCTCAAGTATCCGACACGGACATCCCCGACGCGGATCGCGTCCTGGGTGGAAGCCCAACTCATCATCGCCGAGGTGGTGGGCGGGCAGAGGGCCGTCGGGATCATCAATGATCTGAGGAACCGGCACGGGCTTCCGTCCTTCGCGAGCAACGACGAACAGGAGATCTTCCAGCAGGTCATCGAAGAGAGGAGGAGGGAGTTCTTCGCCGAGGGGCACCGGATCAACGACATGCTCCGGCACAACATACCGTTCCCGACTGGTACCGACCATCAAGGTAATACATATGGGCCCATGACCTGCATGTTCCTCCCGCGGGTTGAGGTGAACAGCAACCCGCACCTGTGATGGCCTCCAGCCGGATATGACGCGGCAGGACCGCAGGGTTCAGCTTGGATCCGCCGGGTGCGCGGGGAACCGCCACCCGGCGGATCGGCTCGGGAACGCCGGCCCGAACTTCGAACAACGGACCCAGGCAAGCCTTCCCACGCCGCAGGGGGGCGTTCAAGCAGGCGTTCGACCGAATCAAGGCGGCTATTGCCACCTTGACCTCCCAGCCATGGAGCCCGACTGCTTCCTACTTGTACGGCCAAGGAGATGAGCGAGAAATGGGACGATTGCTTCCGCAGGCAGTGCAGCGCAGGCAAGGAGGTACACGGCAGGTCGGGTTCCAAGCATCTACCCGACCCGCCAGCGTTTCGGGGGTACGACTCGCCACCAGGTTGTCCTGGTTCCTGGCGATTGTCCTTGGCGGGGTATGCGATACTCTGGTGGCCCAGGAAGGGCATCCCCTCTTCCCCGAAGCTTTCTCCCGGGAGGAGTTCGCTGAGCGCCGAAGTGCCATCGCCGAGGGCATCGGATCCGGTGCCGTCGCACTGGTGCAGGGGGCTTCCGGGTTCCATTCCTCGACTCGGTTTCGCCAATCCAACCAATTCTTCTACCTTACCGGTGTCGAGACGCCGAATGCCTACCTTCTCATCCAGGGTGGCACCGGTCATTCGACTCTCTACCTCCCGCCGCCGAACGAGGCCCGTGACCGAACGGACGGCCAGGCCCTCTCATCCGCTGACTCGGCGATGGTGTTGGAGATCACTGGAGTTGACCGAGTTCAGTTCCTGGATCGCCTGTCCGAGGATCTGGGTCGACGTGCCCGGTCCGGTGCGCTCGTGTACACGCCCTTCCAGCCCGCCGAAGGACACTCAGAGAGCCGCGGCGGGATCCTGCGGGCCGAGGCAGACCGCTTCTCGGATCCATGGGACGGACGCCCCAGCCGGGAAGGGCACCTGTTAGGGCTGATCCGGGAACGGTTTCCCTTCTTGGAGGTGCGGGACCTATCTCCCCTCCTGGACGAGCTTCGCCTGATCAAGAGTCCAGCGGAGATCGGACAGATGGAGCGGGCCACGCGCATGGCGGGAGAGGCCTTCATGGAGGCCATGCGGAGCACGCGTCCCGGTGTTCGAGAGCGGGAGTTGGACGCTGTTGCCCAGTTCTTCTTCGTCCGACATGGGGCTCAAGGAGAGGCGTTCCGGGCCATCGTGGCCAGCGGTCCCAACACCTGGTATGCGCACCACCGCGCCTCCAGCAGGGAAATGCAGAGCGGCGAACTCGTCCTCATGGACTACTGCCCGGATCTCGGGTACTACCGGTGCGACATCACTCGCATGTGGCCCGTAGATGGTCGCTTCAACGAGTGGCAGCGGGAGTTGTACGGATTCTACCTGGCCTTTTACGAGGCCATCCTGTATGCCATCCAGCCTGGGATCACAGCCCAGCAGGTAAAGGTGAACGCCCTCCGGGACATGGACCAGATCATAGAGAGCTTCACCTTCTCCAAGCAGCTCTACGAGCAAGCCGCCCGTGATTTTGTGGAGTCCTTCCGCCGGGGGGCGGAGGACCCGAACACCACTCTGGGGCACTGGGTGGGGATGTCCACCCATGATCCGGGTAGGCTGGAAGGAGGGATTCTCCGGCCTGGTATGGTCTTCGTCATCGAGCCCCAATTCCGTGTCCCCGAGGAGAGGATCTACATCCGCGTAGAGGACATGATCGTGATCCGCGAGGACGGGGCTGAGGTGATCTCGGATTGGATTCCTCGGGATATGGATGCCATCGAGGCCTTGATGGAGGAGCAGGGCCTGCTCCAGCGATACCCGGCCCTGCGCCAGCGCTGAATTCCAAAGAGAACCCTGGAGGCGGCATGCGGCCCGGCAGCTCGTGGAGTCCTTCCGTGAAGGGGCCCAGAACCCCCATACCCGCCACGGAGTTGGTCGGGGCAGGGGCGGGGCCTTATTCCTCACGTTCCGGTTGTGCCTCGATGTCCGCGACGTCAGCCAGATCGCGAGGCCGGCCGACCGCCCGCTTGTTCCGGAGAAAGTCCTCCTTGCCGATCGTCGGCACGGTCTGATCCCCGATCCGGACATGGATGCGGTTTTGCCAGGCCGCCTCGAAGGAGACCGCGGTGATGGACGTGAGCAGGTCGATCCTGTTCGGAGACAGGCCGATCTGGAAGACGATGTCCGGACTCGACAGGTCGTCCGGCTTCAACTCGTCGAGCGGCGCCCCGAATCGCTCGAGGGCGCTCCAGACGCGCCGGGCATTCTCTGGGGTAGGGCGGATCCAGATATCGAGATCACCGGTGGCCCTGGGAATGCCGTGGGCGGCCAGGGCGTGAGCTCCCACGACCAGATAGTCAGCCTCCGCGTCGGACAACGCGGCCAACATCTCGACGAAGTCGCGGTTCATCGCGGAGGTCCTCCTTGAACGCCCAGGCTTGGAGGGTGAGCTGCCACACCATCATCACGCGCTCGCTCGCAGAGCGTGCACCGACAGGGCCGTCGCCTTCGGGATCGCCCAGTCGGAGCTTGCGGGTGGGATAGTCGCGCCGGTCCATGCGGAATACTAGCGAGCATGACGGCCCGCGCCAACCGGCTGTCCGGAACGGATCGACTCCCGCCGCCAATGACCGCGTCGCGCTCCGCTGGGACCTGACCGCACCCCCGTCCCAACCGACACCCTCAGCGGTGCTGGGGGTTCCGGCGAACATGAGCTCGGGGCTGACGTGGCGGCGCGGACGGGGCCGGCGGCAGCGGGGTCCGGCAGGCTGCCCATGGGGGTTCATGATGCCACCAAGCCCATTTGTCCGGAAGAGTTTGAAGCACTACACTGGGCACCCGGCCCTGCGTCAGCGCTGAACCATACAAAGAACTCTGGAGGCAGCATTATGGAGGCCAAGCGTCGTTCGAGGGGAGGATGGGGGCCCGTCCTCGCAATCTTTCTGCTGTCAGCCTGCAACGAGGCGCCGGATGCCGGCACGGGTGCGTGGCACGCATCCCCCATGGAAGAGACGCGTCCTCTCTTCACCGAGCACTTTCCGCCGGAGGAGTTCGCCGAACGGCGGGACCGGGTCTTCGACGAGATCGGCCCCGACGCCATCGCCGTCGTGCAGGGCGCTCCGTCCCCCATGGGATTCGTGGCCTTCCGCCAGTCCAACGAGTTCTACCACCTGACGGGGATCGAGTCCCCCCACGCCTACCTGGTCCTGGACGGGGGCGAGCGAGAAGCCATCCTCTACCTGGCCGAGGGCCGGGAACGACGGGAGTACGGGGAGGGCAAGGTCCTTTCCGCCGAGGACGGGGATCTGATCCGGGAGCTGGCCGGCATCTCCCGCGTTCACCCGGTCCATGAGCTCAGGGATCACCTCCGGGAGCGGCGGGGCGTTGGAGCCGTCTACGCCCCCTTCCCTCCCCCCGAGCTGAGGGCCACGACCCGGGGCATGGCGAACCGGACCATCCAGGATCATGCGGAGGACCCCTTGGACGATCTGCCGGCCCGGCACGAGCGCTTTCTCGAGCTCCTCAAGGAGGATCTGGCCGCTGCCGAGCTCCGGGACCTCTCGCCCACCCTGGATCGGATGCGCATGATCAAGAGCGAGCGGGAGCTCACCCTCATCCGGGCATCCAGCCGGCTCCACGGGCTCGCCATCATGGAGGCCATGCGGGCCACCGAGCCCGGGATCACCGAGTACGAGGTGGAGGCCGTGGCCCGCTACGTGTTCTGGCGACACGGCGCCCAGGGCAGCGCCTACTATGCGTTGGCGCACATCGGCCCCAATGCTTACATGAACCATTACCATGCGGGGGTGCGGGCTGCCCTGAGCGGCGACATGATCCTCCTGGATTACGGTGCCGACTATCACTACTACGTGAGCGATATGACCCGCATGTGGCCGGCCAACGGTCGATTCAACCAGGTGCAGCGGGAGCTCTACGGGTTCTATCTCGCTTTCTACGAGGCCATCCTCAACCGCATCCGACCCGGGGTGACGGCCCAGCAGGTGAAGCTGGAGGCCCTGGAGGAGATCGACCAGATCCTGGAGTCGTGGACGTTCTCCCGGGATACCTACCAGGAGGCTGCCCGGCAGTTCGTGGAGTCCTACCGCGAAGGGGCCCAAAACCCCGATACCCGCCTCGGACACGGGGTGGGGATGGCCGCCCACGACCCCTTTCCCCACTCCGGGGAGTTGGTGCCCGGCCTCGTCTTCGTCATCGAGCCTCAGTTCCGGGTGCCGGAGGAGCGGATCTACATCCGGCTGGAGGACACCATCATCCTTACCGAGGACGGCGCCGAGATCGTAACCGACTTCGTACCTCGCGACATGGAGAGCATCGAGCGGCTCGTGCAGCAGGAGGGCATGCTGCAGCACTACCGCCGCCTCATCACCCGCGACGGGGGATTTCTGGAAGAGGCCGAACGGCTCATGAAGAGCGCGGCCGGAGGGAGTTGACCATGAGTGTTTCAGGGGTGTCTTCTGGCCGCGGTTACGTAGCGGGCCTTCTTCTGCTGGCTGTCGCCCTCCCCTCCCTGCTCCAGGGCCAGGAGCGCCTCACCCACGAACGGATGATCGAGACCCTCCGCCTGGGCGCCGTGGCGCCGGCCCCGGAGGGAGACCGGGTGGTGGTCCAGGTACAGCATTGGGCCTATGGACGATCCGGTCCCCGGTCCGAGCTCTGGCTGGTGGACGTGGACCAGCCCCATGCCCCGGAGGTCCTCTCCCTGCAGGGCGCCAATCCCGGGGATCCTGCCTGGAGTCCCGACGGGACCAGGATGGCCTACGTGGCCGGTGACGCCGACGGCCACCGCCAGCTCTTCGTCCATGAGATGGACGGGGAAGGAAGCCGCCAGATCACACGGATCCGGACCGGGGTCAGGATGCCCCGGTTCAGCCCGGATGGAACCCGGCTCACCTTCCTATCGAGGGTGTTCCCCGAGGCCGGCAGCCCCCAGGCCTCAGCCCAGGAGATGGAAAGGCACGCCCAGGATCCGGCGTCGGCACGCATCTACTCGGGCTTTCCCTATCGAAGCTACGGGAACCAATGGTTCGACGGCCGGGTCGAGCACCTTCACGCCGTCCCGGCCCACGGCGGCCCTGTCCGGGATCTGCTGGCCGGGAGCCGTCT
Source organism: Gemmatimonadota bacterium (assembly GCA_003564295.1). GTDB lineage: Bacteria > Gemmatimonadota > Gemmatimonadetes > Longimicrobiales > Gaopeijiaceae > PXFI01. Next base: position 7,508 of record PXFI01000160.1, read on the forward strand.
CGTGGCCGGTCCGGGATGGAGCGGCGTCATGGAGTACGAATGGCATCCGGAAGGCCGGGCTATCGTATTCTCAGCCTCCGAGGACTTCCACCTTCAGGCCGATCGCTTCGACACCAAGGACCTCTATCTCCTCCCCGTCACACGGAGCGGGGCTCACGACGGAGCCTCCGGCCGCGCTGCGCCGGACCTCCTCTCCGCCTCAACGAGCGGCGACCAGCCGGCGCCGGATCCGGAGCCCGTGCTCCTGGTGGACCATTACACCAATGACCGGAACCCCATCTTCTCCCCCGACGGCAGATACCTGGCCTGGGCGAGCATCTGGTGCTGCTGGGGAAGCCTGGGCGTGGAAGGAGAAGGCAGAGGAGTTGGAGGACTGGTAGGGGAAGGCGGTGACCCCTTCGCCATCCATGGCTCGGCGCCGGACGTGGGAATGGTTCCCCTCCCGGCCCTCCCCGGCGACACCATGCCCAGTTACAAGCTCAATCGGATCATGGTCCGGGACATGGAGACGGGGGAGCTCCACGTACTGATGGAGGCCTGGGACCGGCCTCCCGGGGCGCCGGTCTGGTCCTCATCGGGAGACGAGCTCTTTTTCGGGGCCGAGGATGAGGGCCACGACCCCATCTACCGGATCCGGCTGGCGGACGCCCTCCGGGGGGATGACCCGGTGCGGCTCGTGGGCCCCCCCGGGGCCTGGGGCTCCCCCACTGTGGCCGGCGGCCGGGTCTTCGCCGCCCGCCAGAGCTCCACCCGGCCTCCCGAGCTCTACCTCCTGGATCCGGCACGCCCCGGGGAGGGCGCCGCAAGGGTTCTTTCCGGCGGAGGGGAACCGCCCAGCACCACCCCCCTGGACCACCCCATACCACCGGGCGTGGGCGGCACCGCAGCCCGGGTCCGCCGCATCACGGCCCTCAACGACCGCATCCTGGACCCGGTTCCCATGACGGAAGGGGAGGAGGTCTTCTGGGAGCACGGCGGCCGCACCATCCAGGGATGGCTGGTGACGCCGGCGGACCTGGACGAGGAGGGCGTCCATCCCCTCTTCCTCTTCCCCCACGGCGGACCCAACAACATGCATTCCGACAGGTTCCACTATCGGTGGAACGCCCAAGTCTTCGCCGCCGAAGGGTACGTGGTCTTCATGCCCAACCCGGCCGGCACCACCGGCTTCGGGGAGAGCTTCGCCGCCGAGATCCAGGGGGAATGGGGAGGCGTGGCCTGGGACGAGATTATGGCCGGAGTGGACTACCTGCTGGCGACCCGCGCCTACCTGAGGGAAGAACGGATGGTGGCGGCCAGCGCCAGCTACGGCGGATATCTGATGAACTGGCTCATCACCCAGACCGACCGCTTCCGGGCCGTGTTCACCCACGCCAGCATCTGGAACTTCGTTTCCATGACGGGATCCAGCGTCATCGCCCACTACATCCTGGCCGACGCCAACAATCGGCCCCCCTGGGAGGACTTCCAGGGCTTCAATCGGTACAGCCCCCACTACTATGCGGCCAACATCCGAACCCCCACCTACGTGAGCCACGGCGGCATGGACGCCGGCGTCCCGGACACCCAGGGCATGGAGCTCTACTGGACGCTGCAACGCCTCGGCGTGCCGAGCCGGTTCATCCACTTCCCCGATGAGGGACATTGGATCCTCCAGCCCTCCAACAGCCGCGTCTGGTACCGGGAGCTCCTGGATTGGATGGCCTTGCACCTGGAGGACTGAGCACATCAACGCCATCCTCCGCTTCTTGGCTGACCACCCGGGCAGCGGGGGTATCCATCCAGGCGGACCACAGCCGCACCATGGACCTTGACGGTGGCCGGGTGCGTAAGTACACTTGTACTGACGAGCGTAACCGGAGGAGAGCCATGTCATACTCAGGTCGAACTACCCGCACGGGCAACTCCAAGGCATTCCGCTTTGAGAGTGCCTTGTTCAGGTCCCATCCGGAGTTCGCTGAAGGCGACGTGGAGGCCCATGTCATTGCACCCGGCCGGCTGCTGATCCGGACGCGTTCGATTGAGGAAGAGCTGAAAGAAGATCCGGTGTTTGGTGCCTACCTCGCGTTCCTGGAAGAGCAGATGGTAGCCAACCCCGATCTGCTTCGCCCGTTGACAACTGAGGACGTTGCCGGACTCGACGAACTCCTCGAAGGGGTGGAATACGACAAGGAAGAGGTGCTGGACGAGGAGTTTGAACTCCCCTGATGGAGAGCCCTTCCCGAGAACGAGGGGACGCGGCTGGTCGTAAGCCGCGCCCCCTCGTCGTGAACGG
>PXFI01000046.1 GCA_003564295.1 Gemmatimonadota bacterium
CCACTGTCAACCCAATGGCAAGAAGGTCAAGGGAGAATGGACCCACAGAAGCAACCACTGACGTGGTCAGGAAGTCGCGGGCCGCGCTCTCCGGCAAGAACGACTCGGAGAGACGGGTGAATAGCCCGCCCAGCAAGAAACCAAGGATAAGGGTCCAGACGAGGCGCCGCACGGCGCGCCGCCGGGTGCTGCCGATCCACTCACGGTCTGAGGCGGTCACTCAACGATTCCTGTTGACGACATAAGTGACGGAGTCCCGGAGGGCGTCCAGAGCCGCGCCGCTCTCGGGCAGAGCCTTGAGGGCTTCCTCCGCTTGATCCGCGAAGTCCAGGGCCTTCCTCCGTGCGTAGGCAACCCCCCCGAGCTCATCCACCAGTCCCACGACTCGAAAGACATCCTCATCCGAAGGATTCGGACGGCCAAAGAACTCCCGGATCTCTCGTTCGGCAGCAGGAGAAGCGGCCCTCAGGGCCCCCACCAGGGGAAGCGTAACCTTTCTTTCCCTCAAGTCTTGACCGATGGGCTTTCCCGTTTCCTCCTCGAAGCCAACATAGTCCAGGATATCGTCGGCAACCTGAAAGGCCATCCCCAGGTTCTGCCCGAATCTCTGGAGTGACTCCCGGTATTGGTCCACTCCCGCCAACGCACCCATGGCACAGGCTGCGCTCATGAGGGAGGCGGTCTTGGCAGAGATGAGGCGGTAGTAGTCATCTTCCGAGAAGTCCAGGCTGTCATAGGCAGTGACCTGCCTCATCTCACCTACGCTCATGGCGTTTGCCGCATTTCCCAGGATCCTGATGGCTTCCAGGTTTCCACCCTCGGCAAGCTCGGAGACGGCCCGACTGTAGAGGTAATCCCCCATGATGATGGCAATCTGGTGCGTCCAGAGGGCGTTGACCGTGGGCTGGCCCCGCCTAAGAACCGAGTTGTCCACCGCGTCATCGTGGACGAGAGTCGCCAGGTGCACCAGCTCCACCACAGCCCCGAAGGTGACCGCCCGGGGATGCGGGGAGCCGCCGATTTCGCTCGAGAGGAGGACCAGGGTGGGTCGGAAGAGCTTCCCGGGCTGGAGGAGGAGATAGTCGTTCACCACCTCGATCATGTCGAAGTCCGACAGAATAAGGCGTCGGATTTCCTGAAGAACCAGATCGAGACGATCCTTCACCGGAGCCTGGATCCGGAACAGATCCGGCGCAGCATTGCGGACCAGTGGGCTGGCGTCGGTCATAGCGGGCGAAGGGCTCAATCCCTTACCGAAGGGCTCTCAGTCGCTCAGTAACGTCTTCGAAGTTGATGTCCAGCGAAAAGACCTTTTCGTAGAACTCCAATGCTTCGGCCGTGTTCCCGAGCTTCTCCTCCGCCCTGCCCATGAGATAGTAGATCCCGATCAGCTCGTCCTCCACCTCGAAAGGCACCTGCAGGGCCCGGTTCAGCGTCCGCACCACCATATCCGGCCTTTCCATCTCCAGCCAGCACCGTCCCATCACCTCACGGGTCGGCAGATGGTCCGGAGAGGCTCTGAGGGCCATCTGGAACTCGGAAATGGCTTCGTCCAGCAGCCCCATCTCCATGTAGGCAGTTCCCAGGTCGTGATGGGCCGCCACGTCGTCCACCGCCAGGTGCTCGGACACCTTCTCCTTGAACTGGCTCAGCATCTTTGCGAAGTCGGCCTGATCGTCCCCTGATGGCGCGTCGGCCGCCACCTTCCAGCGGGTCGTCTTCTCCACCTCGTCACCCAGGACCATGGATCCGAGATCCACGTACTCCTGAGACGACGCCACATCCACCGGCGGCAGGGGCCTGGAATCCCCTTCGAGCCTCTGCACCTCCTGGAGAGCAAGGTCATGGCCTGGAGCCAGGGCCAGGACCTGGCCATACACGGCCCTCGCCTTGGCTCGGGACCCGGTACGTTCCAGGCATCCAGCCAGCTCCAGGTATGCCGGGATGAGGACGGCATCATCGGCTTTCCGGAACGCATACTCCACCAGGCTCTGGTGCAACTCCACGCTGTCAGGATCGGACCGAATCGAATCCCGCACCATCTCCATGGCCAGATCGAGATCGCCGGCGTCGGCCGCCTCCTGGTGGTCCGACACCCCCGCCTGGTCCGAAGGAGCAGGGGCCCAGGCTTCTTCCTCTTCCTCTTCCTCTTCCTCCGCCTCCACCTCCGGCTCTTCTTCCAGTTCCAGGATGGGCAAGGGCTCCAGGCCCTCCTCTTCCTCTTCCTCTTCCTCCGGCTCCTCTTCCAGATCCAGGATGGGCAGGGGCTCCACCTCGCCTTCAGCCTCCTCCGACTCCAAATGGGAGGCGGACATGACCTCATCAACCTCGTCCCAGGCCAATTCCTTGGAGGCCGGGGCACCCCCCTCCACACCGTCGCGTGAAGCATCGATGAAGTCGGGGATTTCCAGGGAGCCCACGTCAACCGCGGCATCCCCATGATCCTCGACTTCCTCACCCATTTCCAGGCCGTCGAGACTTGTCCTCTCCAGGACGAACGCTTCCTCATCCAGGACAGCCCCTTCGGCCCGGATGCTCTCCATGTCCGGGAGAGAGAGATCCGGCGCCAGTTCCTCCAGTTTACGGGAGAGGTCCTCCGCCTCCTCCTGCCTATCTGAAAGCACCAGAAGGCGGTAGGCCTCCGTATATTGTTCCACGGCTTCCCCGACCCGGTCATGGAGCTCCAACTGCGACGCCAGGCTCTGGCGCATCTCCACGTCCTCGGGAGAGAGCTGCACGAACTCCACGAGAGCGTTGAGGGCCGACTCAATGTCGCCCACTGCCGTGGAGCGCTCCGCATAGGTGAGAAAACCCTGTCGGGCGTCGGTCAAGAACCCCTGATTCGCCCGAATCTGACCCATACGGAGAAAGAACAGGTGCTGTTCGGGGAAATTCCTGAGGACCTTCTTGCAGATGGCGATGGCGTTGTTGGGAAGCTCTGCCTCCAGATAGAGGTCGATTGCCTTCTCGTAATGCTCCACCGCGGCGTCCGTCTGGTGCAGGCGGGTCCGGATGTCTCCAACGCGGTTGAGGAGGGCGATATCGGGCGCCTCGGCCTCGTCCTGTTTCTGAAGTGCCACCCGGTAGAGATCAAGGGCTCTTTGCCACTCCTCTCTCTGCTCGTGGCGACGGGCCTTCTCTTTCAATTCTTCGATTTTCATAGCTCACGTACCAGGCGTCACACTTGCTCCGGCCCGAACCCGACCGGCCATCTCGGGTGGAGCCCGGGGAGAGGCGGGAGAAAGGAAGAACGTCCATGCCCTCCGACGGAAGGTGGACGCCCACTGGACTTCAGTACCCGAGGTGCCGCAAGATAAACTGGGGTCGAAACCTACACAAGCAATGCCTGCGGCTCGACCAAAGAGTTCTCCCCGGTCCCGAGGAGCGAACCGGGACCGGGGGATCGGTGGTAGGGAAGAGCTTCTGTGCCGTCGTCCTTCGGATGACCACCTACCTCCCAGTGGCTTCCTTCGCGACCAGCTCGGGGTTTCCGGCTTGAAGCTGATACGCCCAATCGAAGATCATCAGGGCTGAGTCTTCCTGGTCGAAGCCCAGGAGGATGACCCTGATCACCCCGTAGTGCAGCCCGCCACCGTCACCAACCACCCGGAACACATAGGTGATCTCGGGATAGAGCGGCATGTCCTGGGTGGTGTAACCTGTCTGGGGAGCCCGGGTCAGGTCCACGCAATCGAAGTCAGCCGCCACTCCACACTTGAGGGCTGAGGTCTCGAACAGGCCGTTGTAGATCTCCGTGCCCGGCCCCAGCACCAACCACCAACCCTCGGCGTCCACTTCCATGCGGAAGTGCCGATCGGGCGAGGTTCCGCTGACGATCGGATAGGTAAGCTCGTCCTGGGGAAACCGGAAGCCGGAACGAGCCGGAACATCCTCGTAGGCGTAGATCCACTCCCCATGATAATCGGGGCGCGGCGTCCCGTAGGCCGTTTCGCTGCCGGAGCTCTCGTGGCCCTGGTCATCCACTGCCGACACGAAATAGGTGTAGGTGAACCCGTTCACCACCAGCAGGTCCAGGAATCCCTCGGAATCCGTCTCACCCAGGAGGTAGCTGTCACCAGCATCATCCACCAGGTACACCCGGTAGAAGGAAAAGTCGGACGCATTTCGAGCGTTGTCACTCCAGCGCAGGAAGACTGCGTTGTCCAATGCCACCACCTCCGCGCCCGTTGGAATCGGCGGCGGGACTGGCTCCGGCACGAACACCTGCACCGAATGATCCGAGGCGGTTTCCAACCCACCGGGGCTCACGGCCGCTACATAGTACTCGTAGGTAACCTCACTCACGATGTTGATGTCGGTGTAGGAACACCGGCCACCGGAGCAGTTGGTGACCTCGGCAATGAGGTAATACCGGGCATCCGTGGTCCTCTTTCCGTAGACGCGAAAGGTTTCCCCATCCCAGGCGGGGGCCAGCTCCCAGGTAAGATAGACGGCCTGATTGTAGTACCAACCGGAGAGGTTCCTGGGCGCCGCCGGATCGCCATCGACAATAGTTGTGATGTCATCGCCGCAGGCACCAAGGGCGAGACAAAGGGGCAGGAAGAGAAGCCCGGATCTGGCGCGTTTCATGGCATCCTCCGCAGGGTTAGGGTCTGACATCCTCCAAAGCAGATCCCGTGCCGTCGGCACAACCCCTCTCCCGTCAAGTCTTTCAATGACTCACCTCACCAGGTTGTCCTCCACAAGGGACAATCTGGAGGGAGTGGTGGACATGAATCCTGCGCTCCAGGCAGAATAGCCCGCTTCAACCCCGGACTCAGAAGCGCCGAGCCCCCGAAGCGTCCTGGATGCTCCGCTGCTGGTAATCGAATTGAAGGTCCCTGTTGTCCGTGAGGGATACCTCGAATCGGAAGCTCCAGTTACCTGTGGCTGTTTGTCGGAAGTCGAAGTAGGCCTCCCAACGATGCAGGTCCCGGGTGAGGCGAAGGAGGTGGTCATTGAAGGACCCGTTGGCCACGTCGTAGGAAGTCCTCCAGCTCACCTCCCAATTCTCCGTGGGATTGAAGGTCAAGGTGCCTTGCAACATCTGATTCGCTGACAGGGTTTCGGATCTGGGTCTCTGAAGGGAGTAGGACAGATTGGCCCGCCAGTCGCCCGATTCCCCCCCCACACCCGGCCTGGACCTCCGGCCCGGGCCGTCACCCACCGGGATGATGGAGGACTCGTCTGTCAGCGTCGCGTCAAATGGGTCATCCTGGTCCTCACGGGACTCCGCCGACGTCACCCGAACGGTGGAGGGATCCTCGGCCTCCCCTCCCAGCAAGGACCCCAGGAGCCGGAAGGGGAGAGACCGGGAATCCAGAGAGAACCCAAAGTTCATCTGGGAAAGGTGGGGCGAGAATCGCCGGGTCGCTCCCGACCCACCTTCGTCCTGACCCCCACTTGCTCCCCCCGGCTGGTCATCGAAGAGGAGATGGGTCATGGTGAGATTGAGCCCCCGGAGGTAGTCCGACGAGATGGTGTTGGTGAGCTGGGTGGTCTGAATCCCCCACAGCCAATCCGACTCCTCGGCAGCCCTCTCGAAGTCGTATGTGATGGCCGTGGTCCGAAGGGCCAGGAGCGTCACCTTCTGTCCTTCCGGCCTGGCCCGTAGACCGTCTGAAGTGTCTTCGTCCCGAACCCCCACATCATCCTCGCCTCCGGGATCCTGGCCCTCCATGCCCACCGTGTCGACAGTAACCTCCTGAGGAAGAAGTGATGAACCGATACCTTCCGGCCCTGCGGATGAGGGCCCGGTCTCGTCGGCACCAGGATCGTCCCGCCGCCTTGCCTCAAAAGTCTGGTTCATGCTAATGCGCAGGACCCGCTGAGCCCCCACCTCCCTGACACCGAAGACCGCCTCCTGAATCGCCGTGGGAGAAACCTCGGGTGAGTAGGAGAAGTCGAAACCGGGACTGATCTTGTGGCGGATGGCATCGAAAGGCCCCAACCCCGGAAAGAACCCATACAGGTCGGTCCTGAGGGCGACGCCCAGGGAAAGGCGGGTGGGAGCCCCCACAAAGGAGGTGGCCAAAGTATCCGCATCGGAACGTAGGAATCGGCTCGAGAGGCTGAGGCTCGGTGTCAGGCTCGTAGACCCCACGAGTCGCTGCTGGTAGCCCAGGGAAGCATTCCAGCTCAGGTCCGCCTCGGCCTGATCCTGCAACGTCGGCAGGCCGACACCTTCAGGACGCCACCACGGATCTGTCTCCACCGGAACCCCCTTCACCACGGACTCTCTCGCGGTGACGCCGGAGGACAGAGAGAGGCTCCCCAGGGAAATGCTGGTGTTGAAGTTGGCGTTCGTCCTGACCTGATCCGCCAGCGAGGGGGAAAAGGCCACGGTGTCGGGGCGAGGCGGCCGCTCCGAGATGCTCCTCCTGAAGCCGCCAGATCCTGACCATGTGAGGTTGTTGAAGAACCGGGCCTGGCCGGGGGAAGCCCTGAAAAAGGTCTGGGGCGAAAGGGAGAAGCTGAGGTTGGGAAGCGTCATCTCCACCCGGTCATCTGTGAGGAATTGACGCCGGTTCGCACTGAGAGTCAGGTTGCCGAAGTCGAATCGATGGCTCAGCCCCCCATCCGAATCGATGGACTGGACCACCTCAACCGGGTCGAAGGAGGTCCGGCGGACGAAGGAGCTGCTGGAGGCGTAACGGGCCCGGAACCTGAGGCTCGTCCGCTCGCTGATCTGCCAGCTGTTGTTGGCGTCGAAGGCCATCTCCGAGCCGCCGCCGTCCCGCCAGAACTGCCTGAAATTCACCCCCCCGCTCAGGAACTGCTGAGCCCAGTTGTAGCGCACGCTTCCCGTTAGGGAGATGTGCTCGCCACTCCACCAGTCCAGGAACATGGTGCTGTCGTAATAGTCACTCATGGCCCAATAGAAGCCGATGTTCGAGACCCTCCTCCGATACCCCTGGGAGGTTCTAACGATATCGTTGACGCTGAACGTGGGCGTCAGGAGACCGGAGGCCCGGTCCCGATCCAGGCTTTGGGCCATGAAGGGCAGCCAGAAGACAGGGACATCGGCGAAATAGAGCACCACGGGCCGTGCCACCATGATATTGTCCTGGACGATCTTCACGTTCCTGGCGGCGAAGTGGTAGTGGGGTTCGTGGAGCTCGCACGACGTGAACGTGAGTCCCGTGCCGTGGGAGGCGGATTCGCTCACCGAAGTAAGGTCCCCATGCACAATCCAATCCGCCCCCGAGTAGAACCGGGTCCGGGCGTCCAGGGCGGTACCCCGTCTCCCATCCACATCGAACACAATGACCCGGCTTTCAACGGGGTCCCCATCCTTGGGGCGGAAGACGGCATCGGTCCCCAGCGTCCATATCCTCCCCCTCCCCTCGTCGTAGACCAGGGCCGAGTCGTTCGTCACTTCCTGGCCGTCGAAGATCAGCCGAGCATGCTTCTCCGGGGTCCCCAGCAGGACGAGCCGGCGATCCTTGGCACCGAAGTCAGCTCCCCTGGATTCGTACTCGGTGATGGAATAGCCCTCCAACGCCAGCAATGCAGCCATCAGGGTGTCACTCCCCGGCGCCTCGGTCCTCCTGGGGGTTGGCGTTGCGGCGGGACGCCTCGCCCCAGGCTGCCTTGCCCTGGCGGCCTCCCGACGCTCCCGGAGAGAATCGGGCAACAGGGAGTCGGGAAGGAGGTAGGTGGAGTCAACCCCCGGGGGCCGGGACAGCCCTTTCAGACGCTCCTGGATCCTCAGGAGGGTGGAATCAACCGGGACCGTGTCCGGGACCTCTTGAACCTGCCTCGTGGCACCCGGGGTCTCCCGGGTCTGGGCGGCCAGGGGGGCGGCCTCCGGAGCCAACACGGGCACCAGACGACAGGCAACAAACCATGTCAGGAAGACTCGCCGGACCACGGAAGCTGTACTCATCCCGTCTCCACCACCCCTTCCGGTGCCTCACTGGCAGCTTTCATCCGATCGGCCTCCTCCTTGCGTTTCCAGATCATCCGGGAGAGAAGGATGCTGAACTCGTAAAGGAAGACGAGGGGAACCGCCATGATGACCAGCGTGGCGATGTCGCCCGGAGTCAGCAAGGACGCCAGGATCGTGATGGCCACGATGGCATGGCGACGCTTGGTCTTGAGGAATTCCGGAGTCACCAGTCCCAGTGCCGAAAGGACCATCACCACCACCGGGAGCTCGAAGACAACACCGAAGCCGATGAGCAGCTTGGTGATGAACGCCAGGGTCTTTCCCACCTCCAGCTGCTCCCGGAGGAAATCGGCCTGAAAGCTCTGGAAGAAGGTCATGGCCATGGGAAGGGCCACGAAGTAAGCCACCGCGACGCCCACGCAGAAGAGCACAAGGCCCAGGTACAGGGCCGGAATGATGGCCTTCTTCTCTCTCTTCTCCAGGGCTGGCTCCAAGAAGGCCCACACCTGGTACACGATAACCGGAAAAGCCAGGATGATCCCGACCACCACTGCAAGCTTGAGCGTGACGAAGAAGGGATCTGCCGGAGAAAGGTAGATGAGACGGAACTCCGGATCTGCGTAAGCAGCCTCAAGGGGACGGAGAAGGATTCTCAGGACTCCGAAGAAGTGAACGAACACAAACCCGAGAACGGTCCCCCCGGTAATGGCCGCGAGGCTCCACAGAATCCTCCACCGGAGCTCCTCCAGATGCTCCAGGAAGGGCATTTCTCCCCGTCGCCGCGTGAATTTCCCCGGATCAACCATCATGGAGTACCGATCAGAGCGGAAGCTCTTCCTGTTCCCGGGCTACGGCTTCTCTCCGTTGCCGGGTGTTGAGATCATCTACAAAGAGTTGGAACTCTTCGATGTCCTGGAAGTTCCGGTACACGGAGGCGAAGCGGACGTAGGCAACTCGGTCCAGGGGCTTCAGCCGCTCCATGACCATTTCGCCGATGAGCGAGCTGGGAACCTCCACTCCGGCCTGCCGGGAAAGCTGGTCCTCGATCTCGTCCACCAGGCCTTCGATCTGAGAAGCCGAAACGGGCCGCTTTGCGCAGGCAATGCGAAGACCACGGACGAGCTTCTCCCGATCGAACTCCTGGGCGCTCCCGTCTCGCTTCAACACCTGGACGCTGCGCACCTCCACATACTCATACGTGGTGAACCGCTCCCCACATCCCAGGCATTCCCGGCGTCGCCGGACGGCCCGACCACCTCGGCTGGTCCGGGTGTCCACAACCCGGTTGTCGGCGCCGTCACATGAAGGGCAACGCATTGATCCTCGGGAACCCCGGAGGGTTGTCTCCCCCAGCGGGAGCGGGCTGGTGCGGAGGGGCCACTAGCCTACCTGATCTCTGCCAGGCGCTCCCGTGCCAGGATGGCCGCTCCGCTGTCCGGATAGCTGTTCACCACCCGCTCCAGGTAATCTCGCGCCTGGTCCCGCTGATTGAGCTCAATATACACTACCCCGACACGGTAGAGAGCTTCGGGAACCCTGCGTGCCGCGGGAAAGAGCTCGGGGATGCGAAGGAAGGCTCGGACAGCCTCCTCCAGCCGGTTCTCCTGGACGAGGATGTCGGCCAGGTAGTAATGGGCATCCGGTGCCAGGGCATCGTTGGGATACGTCTGGAGGAACTGTTCGAACGCCCGCCGTGCGGTGCTGGTGGAGCCAAGATTGAACTGGGTCACGGCGGCGTTGTACATCTCCACCGCTCCACTGGCTCCCGGGTCTCGGGGAACCAGCTCCATGTCCATCCGCTGCCCGGGCTCGGTATCGGTCCGGGTTAGTCCCG
>PXFI01000343.1 GCA_003564295.1 Gemmatimonadota bacterium
CGGCGCCGCCAACGCAAGGGCCGCCGCAAGGGGAATGAGCAACAGTGAGCTCAGAGGATGATTGCGCTGGGTCTTCATAATGGATCTCTCCTTCGAGGGCCGGACCAAGGCTCATCACGGCAACGTAGGTCCGGGCCCGGGGGCGGGCAACGGGCGGACCGGGCCCGGGCTCCTCCAATTCGAACCTCCCCAGGGTTCAACCCAGCCGCTATGTTGGCCTGTCCACAGGAACGCAGTAGTGCACCTGCAGAAGGAGGAAGGTCCGAGTGTTTCGTTCCGTTGGAGAGCGGTGCCGGCCGCTGAAGGAGCCTTGGCTCCTGCTCCTTCTGCTCGTCCCCGCCCCTTTCCCGGACACCCAGCCGTTGGCGGCCCAGGAAGCGACGGAAGCCGTCCGGGGCTCCCTCGCCGACGAGGTGTCTACACCCTCCCTGTCCCGAACGTCCGAGGACCCGCCCGGGCCCTCCCGCTCGCTCCTGGTGGCGGGGGTATCCGGGAGACCCGGCTCCGCCCACGGGTTCGCCGGAGGCCAGCTCGCCCTGGGCGGCGAGCGGTTCGGGATCATGGGGCACGGGACGTATGGGGCCGGCAACCAGTTCTCCTCCCTCCTCCTGGGGGTGGGTCCGACCGCTCGTTTCGCCTTCCCGTCCTCCAGGGCCCGGATCCCCCTGGAGCTGAGATTGTTTGGGGGATGGGGGCTCTATCGAGAAGCCCTGGATGAAGCCTCGCCCCTCTCCGGTGCCGGAGAGAACCGTTACGCGTGGGGTCCCCAGGCGGGAGCCACCCTCGTCACGCCGTTGGGACCTCTACTGGCCGGGGTGGGGATGGTGGCCTGGGGCGGGCGGTACGACGCCGAGCCCATGGACAGGGGGGTGCCGGCCCGGGGAGCGCGCTTCGGGCTGGTGTTGGGACGCTGACCCCATGACCTCCAAGAACTCTGTGAACCGAGACATGCGCCAAACTCAACTCTCACCCCGCCCCCGAATCCGTCTCCTCTTCCTCCTGGCGCCGCTTGCCCTGTTCCTGGCTTCCTGCGGCGACGGCACGCCCATCCTCTTTCCCGAAGCCCACGAGCTGGTGGTGGAGGTGGAGTCGGGGTTCAAGGGGATGGCGGGAGAGCCTCTTGCCGAACCGGTGGTGGTGACGGTCCGGGACCGACATGGGAATGGGCTGTCGGGGCTTTCGGTGAGTCTCTCGGTATTGGACGGCGGAGGGACGCTTGCGGCCTCCTCGAAGGTGACGGACGAGGGGGGTCAGATCCGGATCCGAGAGTGGCGGATGGGACAGCGGCCGGGTCCCAACCGGCTCAAGATCGCCGCGCCGGGGGTGGAGCCCGTTACCTTGGAGCTCCTTTCGGGCCCCGGTCCGGCCACCGAGATCGCCTTCTTGGAGGGGGCTCCGCCGGACGCAGAGGTGGCCTCCATCTTGACGAACCTCCCGGCGGTCCAAGTCAGTGACCGGTTCGGAAACCCCATCCCGGGCCTGGAGGTGGAGTTCGCGGCGTCCCAGGGCGGGTCGGTCACCAGCGGCGTTACCGTGACGGGTTCCGACGGCAGGGCCCCGACTCCCGAGTGGGTTCTTTCGCCGGTGGCGGGAGAACAGTTCCTCTGGGCCCGGTACGCGAACCGCCTTGCGGCCTATCTCTGGATCACCGCCTACCCGGGCTCGCCAACGGTGGTGTCCTTCGACACTCCCCAGGAGCAGCGGGTGGAGGCGGGACTCTTCCTGCCCCACTCCCCGGTGGTGCTGGTGACGGACGTCCACGGCAACGGGATCGCGGACATTGAGGTGGCCGTGGCCGTGACGGCGGGGGGCGGGCAGCTGTCGTCGTGGGAGAACCGGACCGATGAGACGGGACGGGCCCGGGTGGATCGCTGGTACCTGGGGCCGACGCCCGGCGAGAACCGACTGGAGGTTCGGGTGGCGGGGTTGGATTCCGGCCTTCTCACAGCCTACGGCGTGCCCCCCGGAACCGAGCCCCAGGGCCGCTACTTCCAGGTAGCCCGTCTCCACGTGAATCAGGCCAACCAGAGTCCGACGGGGGCCATCCCCCTCATCCAGGGACGGCCCGGATTGCTCCGGATCTGGGTCACCTCGTCCGAATCCAACGCCCCGGCCCCGGCGGCCAGGATCCGGATCTTCCAGGGAGGGAGCCTGGTGGAGGAGGTGTTGCATCCGGCACCGTCCGCCACCGCCCCCACCACCCTGGGATTTGAGGCCATCACGCCGTCCTACAACGTGCCGTTGCCAGGGGCCTGGATAGGGCCGGAGCTCCGGGTCGAGGTGGATGTGGACCCGGACTACGAGGTGGGCGTCGTGACCCGCGAAACGGGGTATTTCGCCCAGCCGGAGAACCAGGAGAGCTTTCCTCTGGTCTCTCTGCCGACCTTTCGCATCCGCTTCCTCCCCCTGAAGGACTCGGTGAGCGGCGTCCAGGGCGTCATCACCGAGGATCTTCTGGACGCCTTCATGGCTCAGACCCGGCGGATGCTCCCCCTGGGCCATGACGAGCCGTCCCTGGGAGAGCCCTTCGTGGTGGGCCTCTTCGACTCGGATGGGAGGGTGCGCTCGGTCCTGTCCGCCATGCGCGCCGCCTGGCTTGTCTCCGACCTCCGGGATCACTACTTCCACGGGATCTTTCCCACCAATGTGCCCCGCAACTTCTCCGGAATCGCCTACCGGCCATCGAACCCCCTGAACCCGGCTCCCATCGCCATGACCATCGACCGGCTTCCCGGTGCCTCCGGCGTGGTGGCCCACGAGCTCGGGCACAATCTGAGCATTCGTCACGCTCCTTGCGGAAACCCGGCGGGCGTGGACCCGAACTATCCTTATCCCAACGCCAGATTGGGGCACCCGGGCTACGACTATGTGGACCAACGAATGATGGCTCCCAATCTGTTCTTCGACCTCATGAGCTATTGCCAGCCCTGGTGGATCAGCGACTACAATTTCCAATTGATGCTGAATTGGCGCCTGGCGGCCGAGCCCATGGCGGTGGCCATGATGGCGGCCGACCCCCGCCCGGGGCTCCTGCTCTGGGGTCGGGTGGGGCCCCGGGGCATGTTCCTGGAGCCGGCCCTTCCAGTGAACGTTGCGCCCTTCCTCCCGGCCGTGGAAGGCCCCTACAGGATCCGGGGGTTGGACGAAGAAGGGCGGGAGCTGTTCTCATTCCGCTTCCAACCCGACGAGGTGGCGGATGGTCCCGAGCCCGGGGAGATGGGATTCGCCTGGGTGCTGCCTCTGGACGAGGAGGTGAGGGACCGTCTGGTCCGCCTGGAGCTGGAGGGTCCGGAGGGCGTCCAGAGCCAGCTCAGCCGGGGAAGTGTGGGTCCGGACGTCGCTCCAGGGATGGGATTGGCGCCCGGGACCGTGCAGGTACACAGGGGCGAGGCCGTGGAGTGGGACACCCGGGTATTCTCGTCGGCCTGGGTCAGGAACCCGGCTTCGGGGCAGGTGGTGGGCATGGTTGAGACCGGGAGCCTGGACCTTTCCCTCTGGCCCCACGACGTGGAGGTCATCCTCACCGACGGGATCCGGGGATGGGTGCCCGAAGGGGACGGAGTGAGGCCCGGGTCGTGGTGAGGCCCGGCAGCTCCCTGACCCTGTGCACGGGCAGTATTGCCCCCGGCCGGGCCTCGCTCATGAAGGCTCCGGTGATGGCCAGGGAGTTTTCATCCTCCGGCTCCAGAAAGTGGAAGACCAGGGCCGCCCCGGGCTGGTCCGCCCGCACCAGGTAGCTCCCCCTGGGCACCGTGAGGGTCCGGGGCTGGAGGGTGGTTCTGAACCGCTGGGGGAGGTATCCCTCGCAGGGGGTCGCCGAGATGGCCGGAGTCGGTCTGACACATGCTTGGGACCCCCGTCCGTCTCAATCGCCGAAAGGATCCTTCCACTCCATGCCCAGGCCGTAGGACTCCTCGTCGGGCTCGGCTTTCTGGGCCCCCTCGATCTCCGAAAGGTACTCGAAGAACACCTCGACGACTTGCGGGTCCAGCTCCAGGCCGGCGGCCTTCCGGAGGTGGATGTAGGCCTCCTGGTTGGAGACGGCTTCCCGATAGGGGCGTTGAGTGGTAAGGGCGTCGAACACATCGGCCACGGCGCAGATCCGGCCCAGAAGGGGGATTTCGCCGCCTTTCAACCCCATGGGGTACCCCGTGCCGTCCCACCGCTCGTGGTGGGTCAGGGCCACCCTGGAGCCCAGCCGGAGGATGGGGGCGACGGCGTCGTTGAGGATCCGGGCCCCCACCATGGTGTGCTCCTGCATGATGAGCCGCTCCTCCATGGTCAGAGGACCGGGCTTGGTGAGGATGGCGTCCGGGATGCCGATCTTGCCGATGTCGTGGAGGGAGCAGGCGGGGCCCACCCGCTCCAGCTCCTCCCCTTCCAACCCCAATCCCCGTGCCAGGATCGTGCAGTAGGCTCCGATGCGGGCGATGTGCTCCGCCGTCCGGCTGTCTTTGAGCTCTGCCGCCAGGACCAGCCGCCGGATGGTGTCCAGGTGGGCTTCGTGAAGCTTCTCCCGGGCCTCCTTCTCCCGCCTGAGGGCGCCGCGTAACGCCTCCGTCCGCCTCCTGACCTGGGCCTCCAGCAGCTCCCCGTGCCTCTTCAAGCGGTCGGCGGCCCTCTTCAGCCGGAGCTGAGCTCCTGTCCTGACGCGGACCTCCGCCACATCGAAGGGCTTGTTGATGAAGTCGTTGGCGCCGAACTCCACGGCCCTCAGACGGTCTTCCCTCCCGTCGATCCCCGTCACCATGATGACCGGGAGCTCAGAGAACTGCTCGTGGCTCCGTAGCCGGCGAAGGAACTCGAACCCGTCCATCACCGGCATCTGGATGTCCAGGAGAACCAGGTCCAGGGAGTCCTTGAGGGCATTCAGCCCCTCCTGGCCGTTCTCGGCCTCCTCCACTTCAAAGCCCTCTCCCTCCAGGATTCTCTTGAGAGTCCGGCGAACCATGGCCTCATCCTCCACCACCAGGGCCCGGGGCGGTCGCTCCTCTCCAGAGTCGGGCAGGGTGTCTCCGGATGATCCGGGAACCTCGATCTGTCCAGCATCCATGAATCGGTCCCCCTCGTTCACGCGCGTGTTTGATAGCCAATCGAGATGTCCGGGCCTGTGGCGCCCCTGGCCGGGAGGGCTGCCCGGGGCCTTCCGTACCTCCTGAACAAGGCCTTCAAGGAGAACGAGGCCGGCCGCCCAGGGCCTGCCGGACCTTGCGCCTGAGGTCGTTGCCGCCGAAGGGCTTGCCGACGAAGCTCGTGCCCGGGTCCAGGACGCCGTGATGAACGATGGCGTCGTCCGAGTATCCTGACATGTAGAGGACCCGAAGGCCGGGGCGGACCTTGTGGAGTCGTTTCGCCAGCTGAGGTCCGCTCATCTGGGGCATGACCACGTCCGTGAGGAGCAGGTGGATCTCACCCTGGTGCGCCTCGCAAACCAGCAGCGCCTCTTCGCCGTCGGCCGCCGTTAGCACCTGGTATCCCGCTCCCCGGAGCATGCGTGCCGCCACCTTGCGAACCCCTTCCTCGTCCTCGACCAACAGGATGGTCTCGGTGCCCCTCGCCGGCTCCTCCACGGGACTGGCCGCCAACGCCGGAGTCGGATCCTGCTCCAGCCGAGGCAGGTAGACCTTGAAGGTGGAGCCCCGACCGGGCTCGCTGTACGCCCAGATGTATCCACCGCTCTGCTTGACGATCCCGTACACCGTGGACAGACCGAGGCCCGTGCCCCTCTCCTTGGTGGTGAAGAAAGGCTCGAACAGGCGCCGCCGCGTCGCCTCATCCATGCCTGAGCCCGTGTCGCTGATGGCCAGGAGGACGTAGGGTCCCTCAGCCACTTCCACATGCTCATCGGCGTACTCCTGGTCCAGCTCCACATTGGCGGTCCCGATGGTGAGCTCGCCCCCTTCGGGCATGGCATCCCGGGCGTTCACCACCAGGTTCATGATCACCTGCTCCAGTTGTCCCGGGTCGGCCTTCACCCGGCCCAGCTCCGGGGCGAGCATCTGCGTGAACTCGATGTCCTCGCCCACGAGCCGGCGCAGCATGGGCTCCATGTCGCCCACGGTCTGGTTGAGATTCAGGGCCTGGGGCTCCAGAACCTGCTTCCGGCTGAAGGCAAGGAGCTGCCTGGTGAGGCCAGCCGCCCGCTCCCCGGCGCTCCTGATCTCCGCCACGTCCTGCCGCAGGGGGTTGTCCTTCCCCAACTCCTCCAGTACGAAGGTCGCATAGTTCAGGATCACGGAAAGGAGGTTGTTGAAATCGTGGGCCACGCCTCCGGCCAGGCGGCCCACGGCCTCCATCTTCTGAGCCGCCTGGAGCTGCTCTTCCAGCCGCTTTTCCTCGGTGATGTCGAAGGCGAGCTTGAGGCGCACGTCCCGGCCGTCGGGCCATCGAATGATCCGATCGTGGACCGAGAAGATCCTGCCCAGAACCGGGTTGTCGTGCTCCCACCGGTAGGTCTTGTTCCGGTGTTCCAGCAGGATCTCGTTGGTGCAGAAGGGGCAGGGCGCGCCCAGGCCCTGGAATTCCTTGTGGCAGATCCCCCCGATGGGGTTCCTCCCCAGGGCTTTCTGCAAGGCCTTGTTCAGGAACAAGATCTCGTAGGTCTCGGGGTCGGTGACGTAGATGGGCTCGTCGATGCTGTCGAAGATGGACAGAAGCTGGCTCCTTTCCGCCCTGAGCCGACCCTGTGCCTCCTGCCTTTCGATGACGCCGGCCATGATCCTGGAAATGGATAGGAGGACTTCCACATCTTCCGCCGGCCACTCCCGGTGGCGTTCGCAGTCGTCGAAGCCCATGAACCCGAAGTAGCGGTCCCCCACGAACACGGGGACCACCAGGATGGAAAGGATGTCCTGGGCGCTCAGGATCTCCACGGCGCCTCGGTCGGGGATGTCCTGGATGTTCGAGAAACAGATGGTTCGGCCGCTCTGGAGGGTATCCACCCACCATGGCGTGCTGCTGGACGGCTGGTCCTTGAGCCGGTGGATCTGGGGCTCCACCCCGGGGGCGCACCACTCGTGGGTGTTGTCCATGGTGTCCGTCTCGTGGCAGTGCTCGAAGATGTAGGCGCGGCTCACGGACATTCCCTCCCCCAGCATGGCGACGCAATCAGCCTGAAACCGGGTGGCATCCTCCGCTTCCACCGCAAGGGCGGAGATGCGGGAGATGAGGTGTTCGTAGGCCAGCCGGTGCCGGAGGGCCCCCTCCGCCCGCTTGGCCTCGGTGACATCCTCCGAGATGCCCAGGAGGTACTCGGGCTCACCCTCCTCGTTCAGGAGGGGCACCTTCCTGGTGTGCAGGATGCGGTCTCCCTTGTCCCGGGTCCGGATGGCCTCCTCCGGAATGTCCAAGACCTTCCTGGACCGCAGGACCTCCCGGTCCTTCCTGGAGAAGAAGTCGGCCTGCTCCTTGGGAAAGAGATCATAGTCGTTCTTTCCAAGAAGCTCTTCTCTGCAGTAGCCCAGGAGCTCTTCTCCGGCCCGGTTGAACCGCACGAACCGCAGATTCCGGGCATCCTTGAGAAAGACCATGGCGGGGATGTTCTCGACGATGGAATCGAGAAAGGCATTTGCCCGGAAAGCCTCTTGCCTCCCCCCGGGGGTCGTGGCGCCGGGGGAGGGGGGGAAGGCTTCCTTTCCGCTTTGGGAAGGAGGAGGTCCTGATCCGGCGTCGCGTCGGGGTCTCGTCATGGGGCTTCTCGCAGAATCACGTAGCCGCGGCCGGCGGAGGCATAGTAGCTCAACACCAACTGAACACACCGGTCCTGGCCATGGAGGTTGAAGGGAATCGCCGTCAGGCACCGGTTGTCCGATTCGCGCCGGACCATGGCCCGGTAGCGGCGAGCCACGCGGGTGGAGTCGGGCGGGCGAATCAGGTCGGAGAAGAGGAGGCGGCCGACGATCCTGTCCTGTGCCGGGCAGTCGGGTTTCGCACCACGGATGTCGACCCTGAGCACGGTCCCCTCCGCATCCAGTTCCAGGAAGCTGTAGGGGAGCAGAGAGATGGCCTCCTCGCTCAGGGGGCAGAGCATTCCCTGGGCCAGGTCGCCGCCCGGAGGCGTGTCCCCTTGGCCGGTCATGGTTCCGACACCGGACCGGAGCACCGGAAGCCCGGGGGGGATGGGATTCTGGTCTTCCTGTCCGCCGTGGCCGGAGGAGCGGGGGCGGGGGCGGGCCCACGACCTTGCTCGCCGTGGAGAGTCCACCCTACCTTAGCCAGTGCGCTGAATGAGGCGTCGTACGATGGTGGTGGTGCCGTCGTATGGAGCGTTTCGGTCCGGTGGGAGCGGTTCATGCGACACTTCTCACGGTTCGGAGTGCTGGTGCATGGTGGGGATCCAGGAGAGCGCCCCGCACCTGGTTGCGGCTTTGGATCTCCAGCTTTGCCAACACACGCTCGCAGTGGCGTCGGACCGTGTGCACGCTGATCCCAAGCCTGCGAGAGATCTCTCCGTTCGACAGGCGGTCGGCCATGAGCCGGGCCACCTCCCGCTCCCGGGGTGTCAGAAGGAAGCGCCGGCGCAACTCCTCGTCGCCGGGCAGGCCGCGCTGCTCCACCACCACGACCATGATGGGCCTCTGGGGCCCATGGGTCTCGATCATCAGGGTACCGCTAAGGCGGGCGGCACCCCCGAAGACCTCATCGATTTTCTCCCAGAGGGTGTCATCGATATGGTCCCGGGAGCTCGGGGCACTCGTCCATGGGTCGAAAGGACCGTCGTGCATGGCGGCCTCCGGCCTGAGGGTCATGAGGTTCGCCCAATGGGCGACAATCGACGCATTATGGGGTCCGGGCACTTACCTGGCGGTTACCTGGAGATAACGGGCGCACCATGCACTACAGAATCAGCGTTCTCGGCAGGTCCAGCCTTCTCGGTGACGAGGGCCATGCCATCCTTTCCGTCCTCCAGCAGCCTCGGCGGTTCGCCCTGCTGGTCCATCTTGCCCTGGAGTCCCGCTCCGGCCCCGTGCGGCGGGACAGGGTATTGGGGGTGTTCTGGCCCGAGAAGTCCCAGGACGCCGCTCGAGGCTCCCTGAATCAGGCCATCCATTACCTTCGTCGCTCTCTCGGACCCGAGGCGATCCGGACCCACGCCGATTGTTTGGAGGTGGATTCCGGCCGCGTGTCTTGCGATGCGGCCGAGCTCATGACCGCCTGGGAGGAGGGCCGCTGGGCCGAGGCGGCGGATCTCTATGGGGGTGAGTTGCTACCGGGGTACTTCGACAACGGTCCATCAGCCGAGCTCGAGCACTGGCTTGATGCTACCAGGGCCGTCATCAGGACGGCGGCGGCGGAAAGCGCCTGGAAGATGGCGGAGGCCCAGGAGTCGGCGGGCAACGGAACGGGTGCGGTCCTCTGGGCACGCCGGGCCTGCGACTGGTCGGCGGGAGACGAAGGCCAGGGCCGGCGGCTGATGGAGATGATGGACCGCCTCGGTGACCGGGCCGGAGTGCTGGAGACGTATGGCGCTCTCCGCCGCTCCCTGGAGGAGCTGGACACCACGCCCTCGCCCGCCACCAGGGAGCTCCTGGCAGGGTTCCGGGCCCGGTGGGAGGAGGAGGACCGGCGGGAAGAAGCCGAAGCGCCGGCAATGGTGGCTGCGGTGCCCCCGCCGCCCAGGGCAGTCCGAGGCGGGAGCGGGCCCAGCCCCTTTGGCAGGTTGGCGTCCGCTGCGGTGACGGCAACCCTCATGATCGTCATCCTCTCCCTCTGGGCCGTGACC
>PXFI01000177.1 GCA_003564295.1 Gemmatimonadota bacterium
CGCCACCCGGTAGCCTTTGCGAACCGGTCACTCCGGGTCCGGTCCGGGTCGGCCAGTTACCGTAGGGTTGATAACGCGCCTGCCAGGACTCGAACCTGGGACCCTCGGCTTAGAAGGCCGATGCTCTATCCAGCTGAGCTACAGGCGCAAACTCATCCCGGGGCCGGGAACGGCACCCGCCGGCCATAACCATCCGAGAGGAGTCACACGAAAACTACCCACGCTCGAGGAGGGGCGTCAACGATCGCTCCATTCTGGACTTTCCGCACTCTTCACGGGCCCGGGGTTAGGTGACCGAGATCGGGGGAGGCACATGGTGGTCTTCACCCTCCGGCAACGGGAACCACGCCACCGACCTCCTATTCCTCCGCCTCCGCTTCCTCCCCGTCACTCAACCCCTTCCATTCCCTCACGAACTCCTCCAATTGTTCCACGACGAGGCGATGCACAGTGCCCTCGGGATAGGTCTCGTCTTCCTGCATGGTGCCGGCTTCCAGGCCCGTGAGAATCGGCCAAGCATCCTCTACACGGTCGATGGCGTGGATGTGGAATTGGCCTTCGGCTACCGCGTCTCGGATTCTCCGCCTCAGGACCAGGTTCTCGATGTTCCTCCGGGGAACGATCACGCCCTGTTCCCCGGTGAGCCCCACCTGCTCGAAGGCAGCGAAGACCCCCTCCACCTTCGGGGTCACGCCTCCCACGGGAAGGATGAGGCCATCCTGGTTGATGGCCCCGGTGACGCAGAGGTCTTGCCGGATGGGAACACCCGACACGGCGGAGAGGAGGGCATAGAGCTCGGCGGCGGACGCACTATCTCCCTCGACTTCCTCGTAGAGCTGGTCGAAAGACAGACTGGCCGAGAGCAGGAGCGGCTTCGAGCGGGCGAAGGTCCTGCCCAGGTAGCCGGACAGGACGAGAAACCCTTTGCTGTGCAGGCGTCCGCTCATCTGAGCTTCTCGCTCGATGTTGATGACTCCTTCGGCGCCGAGATAGGCGCTGCACATGACCCGTATCGGTCGCCCGAAGGCCTCATCACTGACCTGCATCAGCCCGATCCCGTGAACCTGACCCACTTCCCTCCCATGGGGCTCGAAGGAAAGGCCCCCCCTCTTGATCAGATCCAGGAGCTCCTTGTGGGGTCTGTTATTGCGGCGGTATCGATCGTCGAGAGCCCTCTCCACGTGGCTCCGGGCCACGACCTGAGCCTCAGCCTGTGACGCCACGTGGGCTGCTTCCCGGACCAGGTCCCGAATGGCACGGAACCGGGTGGAGAGCTTCCACTGATTCCCGGCGAGGCGGGATCCCTCTTCAACCAGGGCGGCCACCGCAGTGGCATCAAAGGAAGGCAGTTCCTCTTTCTCACACCTGGCGGCAACGAACGCCGCGTACCCGGCCTCCGTCTCGGGTGTCCGGTCCATATGGGGAGTGAAGTCGACCTTCACCTTGAAGAGCTCCTCGAACTCCGGGTCGGCGTTGTTCAGGAGGTAATAGGTCCGGGGCTCGCCGATCAGGATGACCTTGATGTTCAAGGGGATCGGCTCGGGCTCCAGAGTCTCCGTCACCATTATACCCAGGTCTCCTGCCGGGTCCGCCGGTCTGAGCTCCCTGGTCCTGAGCGTTCGTTTCAGGGCGGTCCATACATGCGGACGAGAGAGTACCTCCTCCGCGTGAAGGATGAGGTAGCCGCCGTTGGCCCGGTGCAGTGCTCCTGGGGCGATCCGGGTAAAATCCGTCACCATGACGCCGAAGCGGACCTGGCCCTCCACCCGGCCCAGGAGATTCCACAACGAAGGATTCGACTCCATGATCACCGGTGCTCCGGCATGCCTGTCGGGGGTCACGATGAGGTTGACCCTGTACCGAATGAAGAAGTCCTCTCCGGTCTGGCCCAGGGCGGCGGCGGCCGCTTCCCCCGAGTCGTCCCTTCCCATGGGCGTGAACTTCTCCCAGTTCTCCACAATGTCCGCAGCCATGGCGTCCAGGTGTTTGAGGACTGCCGGGCTCTCCTGGTTCAGGTCCTTCAGGATCGAGAAGCGGTGCGCCACGACGCTCCGGGTGACCTGGCGATGCAGGTCCTCGGCGAGGGACTGGGCTTCGCTGCGTAGCTCATGCATCCTCCGCTGGGCAACGAAGAGTCCCTTGCTCGCCGCTCGGACCTTCTCGTCGATGGATTCCCGCACCTCCGTCGGCAACGCTGCATAGGCTTCCTTAGAGAGGGGTTGGCCATCCTTTGCCGGCACCACCACCACACCGTCCTGGTGCCCGATAAGAACCACGTCGGGGTTGCTCTCCACCTCCTTGCGAAAGGCCTCCATGGCGGAGGAGGCCTCTCGTCCACGCTCCTCATAGATCTTGGATCGGCGATTCGCCACATCATCGGCTTCAAGGGCCTGGGGGATGGCGCGCTTCAGCTCGGCAATGAGGGCGTCGAGGCGGGCCCGGAGGAGCTCCCCCTTTCCAGTCGGCAGCTCCATGGCCTTGGGGTGCCGAGGGTTCCTGAAGTTGAAGCCGTAGCACCAGGAAGAGGGCGTCCGCTCCTTTTCGGCCCATGCCCGGAGATCCTGCTGGATGAAAGTCTTGCGGCCTGAACCCGCGCGGCCGAGAGCGAAGATGTTGTATCCTTTCGATGCCACCGAAACTCCAAAAGCCAGGGCCTGCATGGCCTCAGCCTGCCCCAGGGCAGCAGCGAGAGGAGCCACCTCCTCCGTGGTGGAGAACCCCAGTGAAGAAGGGTCACAAATTCGGTGGAGCTCTTGAGGCCTCAACTCGATCGATCTCTCCATGGGGCTGATTCCTGGGGGGTGTGGTTTCAGGGGAAAGGGTCGCGAAAGGCTCACGCCGAAATACTAACCTCTCCGGCTCGCTCGCGCCTCAAGGAGTCGATGCATGTGTCGGCTTTGGGAAGTTGGGCGCTGTCGGCGACGGCGGCCATCGCCCCAGGAAGCAGGGGTCAAGGGAAGAGGGCAGCTCCCACAGAGAAACCCCGGACCCTTCCGAGCCCGGGGTCTATTTGTATCCACCCCAACCGATCGCACCGCGACCCATCAATCGGGGCGCCGGGATGTTCCTGCGGCGCTCCGCTCCTCGGAGATCCCGTCGCACACCCCAACCGATCGCACCGCGACCCATCAATCGGGGCGCCGGGATTTGAACCCGGGACCTTCGGCTCCCAAAGCCGACGCGCTACCGGACTGCGCCACACCCCGCCATGTGGGCCGCGATTCGGGCTCGGGTGTCCGCCGGGGGCCCCTGCACCATTTCGACAGCCCTCGACAAAAAGGTACAGTGGGCCGCTCCGCCCCGGTACCCTCTTCCCTCCCCACCGAGGTTGCGGTGACCACAGGGGAGGCTCGGTGCTACCCGAGGTGGATGGCCTCCAGTGGGATGGGTGGGTGCATCCTTATGGCTGGGACGGCCCCATGTTCTCGAGAGCTCGTGCCATGGCTCTGAAGGCCTGCCCGCGATGGCTCAGGGCGTTCTTCTCTTCGGGAGTCAACTCTGCGAAGCTCCGATGCGAAGCCTGGTGGAACATTACCGGGTCATAGCCAAAGCCCGAGGCTCCTCTGGGAGCTTCCAGCACCTGACCCGGGACTTCTCCCCGGAAGCACTCGATCTTGTTCGGCGTCAGGGCCAGAGCGGCCACGCAGACATAGCGGCCCCCCCTTTCCTCGGGAGGTCGGCCGGCCATGAGCTCCAGAAGGTAAGCGTTGTTGGCCCGATCTCGAGCCTCTCCATCCAGGTCCTCACCGGGGGCGAACCGCTTGGTCCGGACCCCGGGGCCACCATTCAGGGCATCCACCTCCAGGCCCGAGTCCTCCGCCACGGTGGGAAGAGTCGTCCTCTGGCGGAAATAGGAGGCCTTGGACCTGGCGTTTTCCTCGAAAGTACCGAAGGGCTCCAACTTCTCCTCTTCCGGTGAGTAGTGGATCCCGGCTTCATCCAGGCTCAGGATCTCGAGGCCTGCCACGTCCGAAAGGATCTCCCGGATTTCTCGCATCTTATGCTGGCTTCTTGTGGCCACCACCAAACGAAGCTTCATCTCTCCAGGGCGGCCTTCTGTGCTCGAATGATGATTCGAGCTCCCTCCAGCCCGAGGGCCAGGAGCTCGGCCAGCTCTTCTCGGGAAAATGGGTTTCCCTCTGCGGTTCCCTGGATCTCCACCAGCCTTCCCGCTTCCGTAACCACCAGATTCATATCCACCTGGGCTGCCGAGTCCTCGGAGTAGTCCAGGTCCAGAACGGCCGTTCCCTTCAAGATACCTGCGGAGACGGCGGCGACCATTTCCCTCATGGGGTTTCGCGGTATCTCACCCTCCGCCACCAGGCGCCCGCAGGCCAGGGCCAGGGCCACGGCAGACCCGGTTACGGCGGCGGTGCGGGTCCCCCCATCGGCCTGAAGGACGTCACAGTCGAGAATGATCGTTCGAGGGCCAAGGGCTTCGAGGTCGGTTACGGACCGGAGCGAGCGCCCGATAAGGCGCTGGATCTCCTGGGTCCGCCCCTTGAGGCCGGTCCGCTCCCTGGGGCTACGAGTGTGGGTGGACCGGGGGAGCATCCCGTACTCGGCGGTGATCCACCCCTTGCCGGATGGGGCTCTCCAACCGGGCAACTCCTCCTCGATGGAAGCGCTACAGAGAACCCGGGTGCCTCCGGTGGAAATCAGACAGGATCCCTCCGCGTATCCGGGGACTTCCAGATCCAAGTGGAGGGGGCGCATGTCCCCCGGTCCTCTTCCGTCCCTGCGGATCATAAGTCTGTCTGGATGGTCATGCTCAGGGCTCCTGCCCCTGGATTCTCGTGATGAGAGGGGATGGTCCATTGGGATGTTGGGTGCCGGGGAGCCAAAGGACCGGATCTTACCCGAGGCACGGCATGAAAGGTACGACACAGGAATGCAGAGAGCGAGGAGCCTACCAGTTCTCCTGGGCCCCGTCCACGATCCGTTGGATGAGCAGCTCAATAGCCAGAGCCCTTCCGACATCCTCGGATTCGGTCTCCTCCAAGTACTGCCCAATGACCGAGATCCCCGGATTCTCCCAGAGGATAGCGTTATCCACCAGGTTGATGATCTGAACCTCCACCACCAGCGTCACCTGGCGTTGCAGAACCTGAGGCGTGTCGCCCGCTGCTCCGGGGCGGTAGCTCGGCGTGGAGAGGTCATAACGCCGGATCTTGCCTCGAACCACGGCATCCGCCACCTCCTCACCCGCAGGTTGGAGCCCCTGGGATCGTGGGAACTCCCGGAGCAGGTTGATAAACACCTCGTCCGTGAGCTCGGGCCGATTGGTCTCGTTCTCGAACGGCAGGATGGCCACGGTCCTCACGTAGCCGGGAAAGCCGGCACCGGCCTGGAAGCCATAGACGCACCCGGACAGCAGGAGTCCGGCGAGAAGGATGGGAAATATTTCCCGGCAGCCATGTGCCATCGAGGGCCGATCTCCTCCAGTTAGCCGGCGAACCCTACCGGCCGGGAGTCCAGATATGGGGCGGAAAGAAGGCAACAGTCTCAACCGATTGAAGGTGAAAGCTCAACTCGACGAACTCTGCCCGGTTCCTGTAGACAGTGTCTGTCACCTTTCCGGACGATCCGTCGACGGTCAGGGTGACCTCTTCTACCAGACGCCCGCCACGGTGTAGCTCGGCTCGCACCAGACGGTTGTCGGCAATCCGAAAGCGGAGCTGCTCGCCTCCCGGTGTCTCATAACGGAGGATCACTGCATGGTCCCTTTCGGTCTGGCTGCCGGTCAACTCCCAGCAGGGGTCTGGACGAAATACCCCTAGAGCGGCCCAAAGGAGCCCGGGAGGAGGGGCCATTTCCCGTGGAGCCCACGCCGGAATCCTCAGCTCGCCGTCCACGAGCGCAGCCTGGAACAGCGTTTCTCCACGGTTGGAGAAGAGGTCCAGACGAACCCGGTAAGGCGGTTCTATCCTGGCGACCCCCCGACCCTGGAACCGCAGGTCCGCCTCCCGGAGCCGGAACAGGAATCCCATTTCGACCGGCTCCCCGGGAAGGGTGGCTTCCAACGCTCCCCGTGCCACCGACTCGGATTCCGCAGGGTCGCCGGCGGTCCAAGATGCCGCCGGCAAGGATCGGCACCCGACCAGGACGACAAGTACAGCCATCGTCACCCACGCTAACCGGTTCTCTCCGGAACACCGCCAAAAAGAACCAGATCGCTCCTGGGTGTCCACCTGTCCACGCACCCGCTGCTCACGACGATTGGCCATACGAGTCTTGAGTCGGAGGTTCCATAGACAAATACACCCGGTCCTTCAAGCTGGTTCACGGATGGAGAGCACACAATCCCTCGGTCCGAGGTCTGCGGCTCCCTCCGGCCTTGTGATCCCAGCCTCGGCCACCCTACCTTGCCCCATCATGAAGGACTTGCCCGTGTTTCTCACCGGCGACGTGCATCTCGGTGCGGTCCCCCACGCCACCGAGAGAGCCTTCCTTTCCTGGTTGGAACAATGTGGCAGCGAGGCCTCCCGCGTCATCATCAACGGGGACCTGTTCGACTTCTGGTTCGAGTACCGGAGTGTCATACCCCGCGGGCATACCAGGATCCTGGGGGCCCTCTCCTGCCTGGTGGATGCAGGCATCCCCGTGCTGCTCATGGGTGGGAATCACGATTGGGGGGGGGGGAGCTACCTTCGGGAAGAGATCGGCCTGGAGTTCCACCAGAACCCGGTAGTTCTGGATCTGAAGGGCCGAAGAACCTTTATGGCCCACGGCGACGGATTGGGCCCAGGTGATCTGGGGTATCGGATGCTCCGCTTCCTGCTCCGTTCCCTGCCCACCCGCCTCGCATTCCGGTGGCTGCATCCGGACCTGGGAGCCCGGTTGGCCAGGCGCGTCTCCAAGACCGATGAGCGGCCGGTCCGTTCACGCGGACCGGAGGATTCACGTTCCAGGATTCTGGAGAAGTGGGCGTCGGAGCGTCTCCGTTCATGTGCGGAGCTGGACATGGTGGTCCTGGGCCACACACATGTTCCCATGTTGAAAGAAGTCGATCCGGGAAGGTACTACCTCAATGCGGGGGATTGGGTCCACCACCGGAGCTATGCCGTATTGGCCTCCGGCCATCCGCCCCGCCTCGTCGAGTGGTCTGGGGGACTCCCCGTCAGAAGCTGACGGGGACGGAGAACCCGATCTGAAGTGCGCCGGCAGGAGTGGGTTCGATCTCCACAGCCGCCGGGAAGTCCGCGAGATGGGCGGCTACGAAGGCGTCGGCTCCACTCAGGAACACGAGAAAGAGCCCCAGAGCGATCCAATCCTGGCGCTGCTCGGACCGGGAGGCCTCGAGGGCTCGCAGGCCCTCCACCCGCTCATCGGTGCTCACGGCAGCTTCCAGCGCCCTCGGGTCCGTGACTCCGTCGGCTTCCAGCCTTTGTCTCACGACGGACTCCATGAGCTTCAGGCGTTCTTTGGCCAGGTTCAGCCGGGTATGGGACTTGAGGATCATGAAGAGGGTGGCTGATTGGGCCGAGAAGTAGAAACCGCCGCGCACGAGGGCTTCTTCCACCTCGGCATGTCCCCAGCCCGGCAGGAGCATGGAGCGGATGAACGCTCCCCTAGGCGTGATGCCTTCCGAATGCACCTCCGGGGGGGAGTCCTCCTGCCTCTCCTCGACAAGGGGAATTCGGAGAGTATCGGGTTCCTGGCCCGACGCCCTCGCCCCGGGCAAGGAGATGGAGGTCAGGGCCAGGAAGACGAGCAGAAGACACGAGATGGAGCCGGGGGTCCTCACGGTACACTCGCCGGAAGAAGCACGGGAAGCACAGAGGGACAAACCTCCACGATCATCTTTGACACAGGATCAGGTATCGCTTCTCCATCCATCTCGAAGAAGAGGGGTCCACCGTCAGACCGTTCCAGTACGGCACTGGCGAACCTCCTCAAGCGCATCTCAGGTACGTCCCGGTGGGTTCCTCGAATCACTTTGGGCACGTAGCGGGCCACCTTCAGGGCACCCAACGGTCCTACCACGAAGAGGTCCAGGAGGCCATCTTCGGGGGAGGCGTCCGGGCTCAGGAGAAACCCTCCTCCTATGGAGGGTCCTACCGTCACCGCCGCCAGGAGGGTTTTCCCCTCCATGCACTCCATCTCCTCCTCTCCTCCGCCGGACCCCACAGAAATCCGAACAGAATCGGGACGAAAGGTAAAGAGGGCCCAAACCAGGGCAGCCAGGTATTGAGGTAGACCCCGCAGGCGGTGGAACTTCTCCCGGGCTCGCAAGACCTCCACATCAATCCCTACCCCCAGGAGGTTCACGAAGTACGATTCACCCCTATCGGTGCGCACCCTTCCCACATCGAAGAAGTGGAGTGTGCCGTCGTCCAGGGCGCCCACTGCATGCTCCACTCGGGAAGAGGATCCCACCATCCGATAGAAGTCATTTCCGGTACCCACCGGAATTACCGCCAGGGGTGGGGGAGGCAGGGGGCCGTCCAGGAGACCGTTGGCCACCTCATGGACCGTGCCATCTCCCCCGATGACCAGGATCCGGCTCACCCCAACCCGCGCCATCTCCTTAGACAGTTGCGTCGCGTGCCCAGGGCCATCGGTGGAAAAGAGGGTAAAGCTGATGCCTCTTCGTGCGAGCTCGGCTTCCACTCTGGGCCAAACCCGGAGAGCGGTTCCACCACTGGCCGCAGGGTTCAATATGACCGCCGTGGAGATGGAATCGGACACCAATGGCCCACACTCCTGATCTCCGGAAGGGAGATTCGAACAAGGTGTCGAAAGGACCCCGGCAAATGCCGCAATGCATCGCCGGAGACCGAAGAGGTGGCGGGGGCGTGTGGGAATCGAACCCACCCACCCGGGTTCTAGCCGGGCGAGCTGGTTTTGAAGACCAGTCGAGACACCAGTCCCGATCCACCCCCGGACGTCAAGAGGCTACCAGCCTGGTCTTTCCAGGTCAATTGCCTCAGCTCATTCGGAATTGGGAAGAGGGCCTCCTGTAGACATGCATGAGACCCCTCCCACAGCAAGATCCCGAGCTCAGTCCGCCAGCTTGGAGACGTTTTCGGCGGCCGGGCCCTTCTGGCCCTGGACCAGGTCGAACTCGACCCTCTCTCCTTCCGCCAGGGTCCGGAACCCCGTTCCGACAATAGCGGAGTAGTGCACGAAGCAATCCCTCTCGCTGCTCTCGGGGGTGATGAAGCCAAAACCCTTGGAATCGTTGAACCACTTGACGGTTCCGGTGGTACGCATCCTGCGCTCCTTCGTTCATCGATCCGGCGCCGGAGACGCGAAGCCCCGCACCCGCCGACAGCTGGATAACCACACCAGATCTCCAGAGATGAGCCTGCAGGCTGGACGAATGCCGGTGCCCAAAGAACCTGATCCAGACTCCTCAGAAAATATCGGATAACACTCTTACCCCGGTTTGGAAAGGGGGCGGAACGGTGTCGGGTCACTGGAAAGTATCAAAGGGGGGGTGCTTCCAGCTATCTTTCCCTCTTCGCATGAGTCTTTGCAGCAACATGAGCTCCTGCTCCCAAGGGACCCAGACACGTGAGTAACCCTGAGCGGAACCTTCCCAGGACGTCCCTTAACCCTGGAGCTCCTTTCGACCTGAGGTGGGTCAGGAGCCTGGCGGTACACGAGGAAGAGGTATCCCGGGCGGCACAGGCTCTCGCCCACTGGCAGGGACCGGCAGAGGGGCAGATGTTGGAATCAC
>PXFI01000174.1 GCA_003564295.1 Gemmatimonadota bacterium
GCGTGGCGGCTGGTGAAGAGCTGCCCGGGCCTGGGCGAGATCCGCACAGCCCAGCTCCTGCCCATCGTGGTGACGCCCTACCGGTTCAAGAACAAGCGAGCGTTCTGGGCCTACTGCGGCCGGCCACGACGGTCATCGGCCATGCCGTCTAGCGCGGATCCGGACTGACGAGAGGAGTGCGGAGGGCAGCAGGGACGTTGAGCGCCCAGGGGATCTGGAGACGCGAACGGTACAGGGGAGAGCATCCATTGGATTGCTGGGCCGGGCCCATGGGCCTGAGTCCCCCGGGATAGGCTATGCCCCCCTGGCGAACCGAACGAAGCAATGGGCCCCAGAGTCCCAGATAGAAGGATGGTTCCCGCCCCCCGGCGGAGCCGGAGAGCCCGAGAGGTCAGGCGCCCCGGCTCTGACCGAAGTCGTCTTCCGGAACGGGCTCGGGGTCGGCGCCTCCGGTCAACCGGCCCTTCGTCGCTTCGCGGCTCCTTTACTCCCGGAAAGCTCGGATTCACCTCCGGGGGTTCAGGGACGGAGACCATGAAGGTTGAGCGGGAGTCGACGTTCGTGTATTTTGTTCCATGTCATGAGCGATATTCGTCCACACCTGTGAACGTTTTGAGGAAATGCCTGTTCCGAGCCCCCCGGAGGTGCTTCCCCGCCTGGCCGCCTCGCCCCTGGAGCGCGCCCTCGCCGCGATGCCCGTCGCCGTCCTCATGGGGGCGCGGCAGACCGGGAAGAGCACGTTGGTCCGTACTGAATCGGTGGTCGGTGGGCGCCGCTACCTCACCCTCGACGACTTCGACATCGTGGCCCAGGCGCGCACCGCGCCCGCGGATCTGGTCCGGCAAGCACCCCGGCTGACCCTCGACGAGGTGCAGAGAGAGCCGGATCTGCTTCTCGCTATCAAGCAGGCGGTAGACGAGGACCGCCCCCGGCACCCCGGTCGGTTCGTCCTGACCGGGTCGGCCAACCTGCTGCTCATGCGGCGCATCTCGGAATCACTGGCCGGGCGTGCCGCCTACGTTCTCCTTTGGCCGCTCACACGGCGCGAGTGCCTGGGGCTGGGGGCAGCCGGGGTATGGGGCGAGTTCCTGTCCACGCCGGTTCCGGACTGGTACGATCTGGTGCTCGCCCAGGACGTCCCTTCCGCCGACTGGCGCGCCCTCGCCCGGGTCGGCGGCTATCCGACGCCGGCGCATGAAATGGACTCCGACGCGGCCCGTGCGGTCTGGTTCCGCGGGTATGTCCAGACGTACCTGGAACGAGATCTCCAGGATCTGTCCGCCATCGATAACCTCGTCGACTTCCGGCGCCTCATGCGTGCGGCAAGCCTGCGTATCGGCAGTGTGCTCAACCAGGCGGACATGGCCCGGGACACGGGTCTCTCCCGCGCCACCCTGCACCGGTACCTGAACCTGCTCGAAGCCTCGTTCCAGGCCGTCCGCGTGCAGCCGTATTCGGTGAATCGCACGAAGCGATTGGTCAAGACCCCCAAGCTCTACTGGACCGACACCGCGCTTGCGATGCACCTGGCCGGGGAAGAGGAGCCCCGAGGGGCTCATCTGGAGAACCTCGTGTTCTCCGACCTCGCGGCGTGGCGGGATGCTCGGTCGATTCAGTCCCAGATCCTCTTCTGGAGGACCCACACGGGGGAGGAGGTGGATCTGGTCCTGGAATCCGACGGTCGGCTCCTGCCCATCGAAATCAAGTCAGGCACGCGGGTGGGAAGCGTCGACGTCCGGCACCTGGTCACCTTCCGGGAGCAGTACGGCGACGCGGCGCCCGGAGGCCTGGTCCTCCATTCCGGCGACGACGTGTTCTGGGTGGCGGACGGCATTCTTGCGGCTCCCTGGTGGCGGGTGATCTGACTCCCCGGACACGTTGTGTTGCGGCGGCCATCGGTGCAATGCGGGCCGTGGCTCCTCGGACGAAGAGGAGGGAAGAGCCGAAATCTGGCCCGAGGGGTTGTTGCCGCCATGGAAGGTGCCCCAGGGTGCGAGTCATGACAGAGCCTCGTTCTCTCGTTGTCCCACAAAGAGTCGGCACACTGAGGATCGCAAAGCGACCGTAGGTGACCCCGCCCGGCGCCTCTTGAGTTCTTGGGGATTGAGCAAGGTCTCCGCCAACAATCCTGCCAACAATGGCATTCGAATCGGGGCCTGGAACCAGCCAGAACGGCCGCATCAGAAGGATGCGGCCGTTCCGTCCTCCTCCCGAGAGGCAGTGGGTGCGCGATCTTGTGTCGGGCCCGCCGGCAGGCCTCAGGTGGGAGGTAGCCCTGAGTGGATAGGACCCCGACCAGGAATTGCGAGTTCTTTCCCCGTTCGAATTGCGGCTTTCGAGATGGTCCCGATCCTCTGGCGCGATGTCCTGATAGGTGCGCCGCCGTCCCTGGTCCGATAGGGGTGCGACAGCTGTGGGGACTGGGAAGTGTTGAGGCAGTGGACAGCATCAGCTGTGAAGAATTGGATACTCCAGCATGGGAGGTGGAGGACTCAGGGTGGCCTGGTCGCCACCTGTCCGCCCCGCGACTGCGGAGATCGGCGCATGCGAGTCCCAGGCCCGATACCTATTCCGTATCGGGGAAGACCGTTACCCCCAACGTGTGATACGTCCCTCGGGAAGCCTTCCGAGCTAGGAAGCAGCCGCAGCCTCACACGCGTCCGTGTGTTCCCCGCTTCGGGCTGCGGGGGGATAGCTTCGGAACAGAATCCATTGCCGTCCTCGCGTTGACCTCCCGGTAGTGGTCCCGCCGACCCGGAGGAGATTGGGGTCGGGCGTCCTGCGTCCGCCGAGGGTCAAGGGGCCTTCCCCGCAGAGGGTCGCCCCAGGGTCCTCAGGCAACGGCCCTGGAGGTTTGCCCCGTGACCGACACCCTGGGACGAGTGCTGATCCTCGTTGAGCCCGGAGAAGAGTGCGCCATCATCTCCCGGCTCGTTGCCCCCGGCGCGGCTACCTGCCGCACCAGCTTCCCTCTCGCTTCGGAGGACGTTCCCTGGACGGCCGTGGTACTGGTGGCGCCCTGTTTGTCGGTCTCCTTTGGCCAGGGAGGGTGTCCTGGAAGCCACACGCCGCCTGATGGGGGACCGGACGGTCTTGGTGACCCGCTTCTGCCCGGACAACGCCCTGGGCCTGCCGGAGCTTCCTCCCGTTCGGGTGGTCTGGCTCGAGAGGGTGGAGGAGGAGCTCCCCGGCATCCTCGCCCGCCTCGCGGCCCGCCGCCCCACCCGGCAGATTCACGCCCTGTCCCCACAAAACCCTATAGATGGGGGTATCCCCTTCGCGCCACCTGTTGACTCGACAGGCTACTCGATGGTATACTGCAGCGTGGCTTGAGGAGTCTACAGAAGGAGGAGGAGGACATGCCAACGGCCCGCATTCAGAAGGATGACCACGCGTTACTCGCCGAGATCGCCGAGCGGCGGGGGATGCAACACCAGCAGGTGCTTCACGAAGCGCTGGAGCTGTATGATCGGCACACGTTCCTCGACGAACTCAACGCCTCGTTCGCCCAGCTCCGCGAGAACAAGCCCCTGTGGGAGGAAGAGTTGGCCGAGAGGGAACTGTGGGACAACACCCTCAACGATGGGTCGTCTGAGTAATGGCCCCGACCCAGCCGTCCAGGGGCGATGTCTGGGATGTCGATCTCGGCAATCCGATCGGACACGAGCAGGGCGGGAGCAGGCCGGCGCTCATCGTCTCGGTCGATCAGTTCAACCATGGCCCTGCGGAACTTGTGGTTGTGCTTCCGATCACCAAGCGTGACAAGCGGATCCGCAGTCATGTGCCGGTAAAGCGCGGCACGGCTGGGCTGACGGTCGATAGCTGGATCAAGTGCGAGGACATTCGCTCGGTCTCGACGAAACGCCTGACCCAGTTCCGCGGCTCTGTCAGTTATCCCATCTTGCAGACCTGCACGAAGATCGTGCAGATCCTCCTTGGCATTCCGTAGGCAAGGGAGCGAGTCGACTGCGGCGCCCCGGTGTTGCGTTGCGCGCCCGCTGACAGTTGCGGTTGCACACCAGATGACACGCAGTGCCTGAAGTAGGGCGGGACCGTTCCGTTCCGAGTGCGCCCGTGGTGCGGAACGTCCGGAACGGGTGGGGGTGGCCCGAGGTTCTTGAGGTTTGGCAGGCGGACGCGGTTCCCGGTGCCCACCCCCTATAGGACGCGGAATCGGGGACAACAGCGCGTGGATGTTCGTGACGGAGTTCTTCGGGTGGCGAGAGTTCCGGAACCGGAGAGAAGTGGGAAGCCTGGCCGGCGTGACCCCGACGGGCTATCAGAGCGGAGCCACCCATCATGAGCAAGGCATCAGCAAGGCAGGCAATCGCCATAGGGGCGGCACATGGCGGTCCAGATCGCATGGGTCCGGCTGCGCCACCAGCCGGACAGCGAGCTGACTCGCTGGTACAACCGAAAATACGGCTGGGGCAGTCCTCGAGCGGTACGGCTTCCTCACGGACTCGCGCGGGGGCAGTCACCGTGTGTTCGGCCACCCGTCAGGTGAGCGGGTGAACGTTGTGAACCCTGGATCTGGCACGCTACTTCCTGTGTACATTGAGAACGCGGTTGCAGCGGAGTCGAGAACCGGGCAGACCCGAGTGTGGGTTGCCCGCATTTCAATATGAGGAAGCCGGGAGCTTCGGATTCAACGGGAGTAGAGCCCCATGAATGACGAGAATAGTCGGGCCCTGAGCTCCAGCCCGTTGCCCCGTCGCCTCCAGGGAATCGGCCAAGCCCTGATTCAAGCCGGCCAGAGCGCCCGTCCCAGAAGGCCCGAGCTCGAGCAGGCGGGACGAGAGTTCCTCCGGACCGGCCAACTCAAGATGCGAGGGTTGCAGGCGGGGGTGATGGAAAGACCCCGGTTCATGGGCTCCAGCGTCCAGAGCCTGAAGCGGGGCGAGTGGGTGACGGTGCTCGATACGCACGGTTCGTGGTATAAGGTTCGGACCGAGCAGGGTAGAGAGGGTTTCGTACACAGCAGCAGGTTCGTCCCCCGAACCGTAACACTGCGTCCGGGCTCCGCCCGCGGTGGCTCCGCCAGAGGAGAGTCGGAACATGGCGGGAGAGGTTGAGTCCCTCGACTACGGTTCTCCCTGTGGCATTCCGGGCGGAGCACCTGGGTGCTCAAAGCCACCTCAGGTGCCTCCGCCCGGAACCACCCGCCTCAGCCAGGAACCTCAGCTACCAGCGACGCGGCGGTCCCTCCGGATTCGTTGGCTTGCGAGGGAGCATATCATCCCGCATGGCCAGGTGGTAGGCGGTGGAAGCCACCACCACCGCCGCCTGCTTCAGATCCTCCAGGGATATGGCCTCGTAGGTGTCCAGGTTCGAGTGGTAGGTGTCCCTGTAGCCCATGGGGTCCTGGATGAAGTTGAATCCGGGCAGCCCGGCCCGATCGAAGGAGAGATGGTCGGTGCCGCCTGTGTTGCCGTGACGCACCGCCACCACGCCCAGATCACGGAAGGGGAAGAGGAGCTGTTCGAAGATGGGGACCACCTCCTCGTTGCCCTGGTTCCAGATGCCGCGCACGCGTCCGGTTCCATTGTCGATGTTGAGGTAGACGCTGATCCGGTCGTGCTTGTCTTCACGGCTGTTCACGAAATCCCGGGAGCCGATGAGTCCCTGTTCCTCACCGCCCCAGAGGGCCACCTTGATGGTCCGGCGCGGGCGTAACCCCAGTTCGTTGAGGATCCGGACGGCTTCCACCATCACCATGGCGCCGGCGGCGTTGTCGGTGGCCCCGGTGGCCACGTGGTAGGCATCCAGGTGCCCGCCCAGAATCACGTACTCATGGGCCAGGTCGGTTCCCCGGTACTCGCCGATGACGTTGTAGCAGTTCAGATCGTCCTCAAAGAAGCGATTCTGAACGTCGAATTCCACCACTGCCGGAGCGCCGTTGACGGAAAGACGGTAGAGCAACGAGTAGTCCTCGTTGATCAGCGTGATCTTGGGTGGGCCGTGGGGGGCTCCGGCCTCCCGGCTTCCCGAACCGCGGGTGCGGATGGCTCCCAGCGACATGCTGGACCGGTAGAGAAGCCCTGCCACCTCCTCTTGCTCCAACAGCTCCTCGACCTGGGCCATCAGCTCCCGGCGCGCCTGCATCTCGGCCATGCGCTCCTGCAGTTCTTCCGGGGAGAGCTGCGGATGGCCCGGAGGTGCGGCGTCCGCTGGCGTCAGCAACTGGTCAGCGGTGGCACGAAGGGGGGCACCGGCGGACTTGGCTCGGAAATCGTCAGCTTCGTCCATGAGAATCCAAGTGCCCCGCAACTGGCCCCGGTATTTGGCCAGGTCGGCCTCGGTCTCCACGTCCAGGTAGATGGCTGGTCCCCGCTGCGGACCTTGTGTGCTTCCGGTCCAGGGGCCCGCCCGCCCCGTCAGGGGTCGGGCAAAGGGTTCGACCAGATTCCCTGCGTAGGAGATCTCCTCCCAGCCTCGCCCGAAGGGACCCCACGATTCCAGGCGGGCATTCTCGAGGCCGTAGGCCTCCATCTGGGTCCTGCTCCACTCGGCGGCCCGCCGGTAACCGGGGCTTCCGGTCAGGCGGGGGCCGTGGCGGTCGAGGAGGTGATGGAAGAGCTCGGGCAGGTGCGAGCGTTCGAGTCCCTCTTCCCTGATACTCTCCACCACGTCCAGGTAGATGGTCTCACGGGCGACGCGGTCCTGGAGGGCTCCGCTGGCGAGGGCAACGAGCAGCACGAGTCCGAGCGTGCGTGCGACTTGCTTCATGGGTAACTCCTCCCGATGGGGGGGCAGCCGGGCAAATCCGGCACGATCCAGTCAGGTACCAAGATACTCCTCAGTGGAATCCTTGGAAGGCCCGGTAGGCCCGGGAGGCCCAGGCCTCCCCGAGCCAAACCTTTACAAGGACACCCGGTCCCGGTAAAACGTTCAACGGGCCGAACCGCGGCCATGTGACCATCTTCGGTAGAGCTGAAGGAGATGACCATGATACGGCAGGACGAGCTCCGGCAGCGCCTCCAGGGGTTCTTGAGGGTACCCCTGGCCCATCTCCCTACTCCCCTGGAGGAGATCGGCCACCTTTGCGGCAGCCTTCCGGCCCCCCTCTCTCTCTACACGAAGAGAGACGATCAGACGGGGCTGGCCTTCGGGGGCAACAAGGCCAGGAAGCTCGAATTCATCATGGCCGATGTGGTGGCCCAGGGGGCCGACACGGTGGTGACCTGGGCCGGTGTCCAGTCCAACTGGTGCCGCCAGATGGCAGCGGCAGCAGCCCGCATGGGCCTCCGAGCGGTCCTGGTCCTCCTGAAGAAGCCCGGGGTGGAGGTGGCGGAGGACGGGAATCTGCTCCTGGACCGTTTCTTCGGAGCCCAGGTCCGTATCGTGGAAGCCTCCGGAGATAAGGGCTTCCTGGAATTGGAGCACGTCCGGGAATTGGTGGACCCGGTGGTGGAGGAAGAGAGGAAGGCGGGAAGGAAGGTATACCTGGCCCCAGTGGGAGGCTCCCTCCTGGAAGGGTCTCTCGTCCGCCCCCTGGGGTCCCTGGGCTATGTGGTGGCCTTCCTGGAGCTCCTGGAACAGGCACAGGCCCGGGGGTTCACGCCCGACACGGTGGTCCTGGCATCGGGCTCCGCCGGCACCCAGGCGGGGCTCCTGGCGGGCGCCAAGCTCCTGGCCCCCGAGACCAGGATCGTGGGGATCAGCGTGGCGGCATCGGCGGCGGACCTGTCCCGGTACGTCCGGGTCATCGCCCAGGCAATCCTGGACGAACTGGGTGAGAGCCCCTCCGTTGCCGACGACCAGATCATCGTCCTGGACGAGTATCTGGCCGAGGGGTATGGGGTCTTGAACCAGGCGGTCACGGATGCCATAGGGCTTCTGGCGCGAAGGGAGGGGATCCTCCTGGACCCGGTCTATACCGGGAAGGCCATGGCAGGCATGCTGGATCTTGCCGGCAGAGGGTTCTTCCGTCCGGAGGAGAAGGTGGTGTTCCTCCACACCGGCGGCACGCCGGCCCTGTTCCCCTACCGGGAGGGGATCCTGGGAGGCCTGGACGGATAGGACTCGGACCTGCCGGAACCGGGTCCTCAGGCCATCACTGCCCGGAGCCCTTCCAGGACCATGTCCACGTGCTCCTGGAAGACGAAGACGTGTGTCGACACCCTCACGCCCCGGGTGCCCCGCTCCTCGTTTCCGATGGTGCGAACCTCCAGGTTGTAGCGCTCCCTCAGGTAGTTCTCCACAACCTCCGGGTCCACTCCTTCTGCGGAGAAGGCCGTGAGGCCCGAGCTCAGGTAGGGGTCCATGCTGGTGTGCACGCGTACCCCCGGGATCTCCGTTAACCCCTCCTTGAGATGGGTCGCCAGGGTCTGGATGCGCCGTTGGATCCGTTCCCGCCCCACCCTCGCCTGGAAGTCCACGGCCTCCCCCAGGGCAAATATCAGGGGGTCGGCCCGTTGGCCCATGGTCTCAAAGCGCCGGGCGTCCTGAGCCGTGTCCCAGCCGGAACTGGCGATGGTGGGCCAGAGACGGTCCTGCACCTCCCGGCGGACGTACAGGATGCCGGCGCCGCAGGGAGCTCCCATCCACTTGTAGGGGCTGCCCGCCCAGAAGTCCACCCCCGAATCCCGGAGGTTCAGCTTCAGCATGCCGGGGCCGTGGGCGCTGTCGGCCAGGAGGAGGACCCCATGGCGGTGAGCCATCTCCGCCAGCTCCTTCACGGGGGCGATGAGGCCCGTGATGTAGACGGTCTGGCTCACCATGATGACCTTGGTCTTGGGAGTGATGGCCGACTCGAAGGCGTCCACGATCTCGTCCACCGACCGGGGTGGTACCCCGATGGGGACCTCTCGGACGGTGATGCCGTACCGGGCCGCCTTCAGGCGCCAGGGATTGATGCCCCCGGGATGCTCCTGGTCCGACATGAGGACCTCGTCGCCGGGCTCCAGGTCCAGGCCGTTGGCCACGAAGTTGAGGCCTTCGGTGGTGTTCCGGGTGAGCACGATCTCTCCCGGGTCCGCGCCCACGAATCGGGCCACCTTGGCCCTGACCTCCTCCCTCCGGGTCCCAAAGGTGTTGTAGAACTCGCAGGGTGCCGTGCACTGGAGGTGGAAGAAGGACATGAGGGTGTTGAACACCGGCTCGGGCATGGGACCCACCGTGCCGTTGTTCATCATGACGAGACCGTCCTCGAACAGGTAGTGCTCCCGGAGGGCCTCCCAGAAGACACCATCGGGACTGTCCTGGTCCGGCCATTCGCGGCACAGTCGATCGACGCTTTCGTACACGGAAGCATTGAGGGCTTCGACGCCGGCGAGGGAGAAGGCCGCGGTTCCCGCGCCGAGCCGCAGGAAATCCCTGCGGGAAAAGGCTCGCTGGTGAGGCCTGAATGAGGAGAGAGGGTTCCCGGACATGAGGCATCTCCCTTGAAGAAGGATGCGGCGCTCGGACAGTCCACCCCTTCGCGTCGATGAAAGGGCGCGACGCGCAGGAAGGAATATAGGGGTCCAGGGCCTTTACCGCTCCCCGGCCTGGTTCCCTTACATTGACTTCTCCCGGGAATGAATCCCCGAGATTCTCTTGGCGGCTACGCCGCTTCGGAAAGCGCAGACGTGCTGCGCTGATTTTCGGAGTCCACCCTGTCCCACGTGTGCCGTTGCCAGCTCAGGGTTTCAGTCCGTGGGCTGGCCTCCA
>PXFI01000360.1 GCA_003564295.1 Gemmatimonadota bacterium
AGCCCCGGGAGCACTTCGTCCTGGCTCTGCAGAGTCCCTCACTGAAGGGAGAGGAGCTGGCGGAGCTCATCGATCCCGACGTGACGGCCACCTGCGTGCAGTGCCGGGCCTGCGAGGTGGCCTGTCCCACAGGTTGCCGCCCGGGCTGGAACGCCCTGGAGATCCGGGGGCGTCTCACGCTGGAGGGACTCTATCCTCCTCGTGCGCTGCGGGACACGGCCATGAAGGCCCTCACCTCCTCCGGGAACATCTTCGGATCGGGCCCCCAGGAGCGGGCCAGCTTCGTCCAGGAGCACGGGTTCCCCATCTACGACCCGAAGCGCCACGAGGTCCTGCTGATTCTGGGGTGCCAGGGGGGGAACAGCCCGGAGGTGCAACCGGTTGTGGTGGCCATGGCCCGCCTCCTGGATGCCGCCGAGGTGGCGTGGGGGGTCCTGGAGGAGGAGCAGTGCTGGGGAGAGGGCTTGCTCCACGGGGGTGGCCTCATGGAGGATTGGCCCTTGTGGGCCCAAGACCGCATCGAGTTTCTCACCACCGCCCTTGGAGGCGATCAGGGGAGGACCATCCTCACCATCTGCCCTCACTGCAGGGACACCATCCGGACCCAGTACCAGGCGCACGGTGCGCGGTTCTCCGACGTCAGGCTCCATACCGTATACCTGGAGGGTCTGGTGAGGACCGGGAGGCTCGAC
The DNA here is from genome assembly GCA_003564295.1 of Gemmatimonadota bacterium. Taxonomy (GTDB): domain Bacteria; phylum Gemmatimonadota; class Gemmatimonadetes; order Longimicrobiales; family Gaopeijiaceae; genus PXFI01. The sequence continues at coordinate 693 of PXFI01000360.1, forward strand.
CTGGAGGAGCGGCCAATGGAGGCGGCCTTGCACACGCCGTGCAAGATCATCCACAACGACGAGCAGCATGGGATGATGAGGCTCCTGGCGGGCGTCGGGGTAAGCCTGCGCCAGCCGGCCAGCAGCACCGCCGGGTTCCCAACGACGTGCTGTGGTGGTGGGGGTGGTGGCTTCCTCTGGGATTCCCCCGCCAAGGTCAACAGGAGACGCTGGGAGGAGATCAAGGCCACGGGCCGACGTGAGGTGGTGACGGGGTGTCCCGGATGCCATCGGATGCTGGGAGTGGTCCGGGAAGAGGACTTCACCATCTCGGACGTGGCCACTGTCCTCGCGGATCGGCTGAAGGTGTGACGGAGGTTCGGCGGCTCCGGTTCAGGTGGGCTCGTCCACCGAGATCTCGACGCCGTTGGGCTTCTTGACCACGGTGGGCAGGAGGCGGGGGAGGTCTCGTCTTCCGAGATGCTCCAGGGCTTGACCCGTTTCCCGAAAGGCCTCCAGGTCCTCCAGGGTCTTGAGGGTGGGATACACCAAAGGAAGACGACCAGCGCGGTTCCGCTCCAGGGCTTCGGCCGGGGTCAGCCACAAGGCCTCCGCCACTTCCTGCCGGTGGGGCTCCACAGGGCAGCACTCGGGCACCTCCGCGGCAAAGAACCGGGTGTCGTAGCGCCGAGGCTCGGGTTCGGGCGTGACCCAGTGGCCTATGAGATGGAGAGCGCCGGCGTCCAGGTCCATATCCAACTCTTGAAGGACCTGGTGGAAGGTGAGCAGGCCACGGAGGAGGCGGGCTCGGGCCTTGCCTCCACGGCAGGTTCCGCCCACCGGGAACGTACGATAACTCCCGGGCGAGGCGGCCAGGAGGACGCCGGTCTCCTCGAAGGTCTCTCGCAGGGCCGCCGCCAAGCAGGCCCTGGGGGGGAGGGAGGCCTCCGAGTCCGCGGCCGGTTCACCGCTATCCGCACCGACGCGAGCCCGGTCCTCATGGGCCGAGAGCCCCGACAGACGCGAGAGCAGGTCAGGAAGAGCGTCCTCCCGATCCACCCCGCCTCCTGGAAACACATAGGCGCCGGGTATGAACTCCATTCGGTGGCTTCTCTTGAGCAGGAGCGTTTCGATTCCCCTGGGTCCGTCTCGCAACAGGGCCAAAGTGGCGGCGGGCCGGGGCACCACCGGCGGATCCGGCGGGCAGTCCAGCGTCCTACCGTAGTCTGGAGGAAGCTGGTGGAAAGGGAAGAGACGGACCGTCGGAACCATCAGTGCCCTGCGGCCATTCCGTCCTTCCGGGGATCCGAGGCTGCGGCCCATCCCCGGGGCAGGCGCAGAACCACCTGTGCCCCACCGAAGGTACCCTCCTCCGTGATCTCATGGCCAAGCGCGGCGAGGGCCAGGCGGACCTCAAGGGGAACGGGCGCCTCCAGAGCCACGCTGGTACCGGAGGTATGACGGAACCTGGGCGCGTCCACGGCCTTCTGGAGGTCCATGCCGAACACCAGGTGGTTCAGGAGGAACTGGACGTGGCCCTGGGGCTGCATGGACCCCCCCATGACCCCGAAAGCGAGGTGGGGTTCTCCTTCCCGGGTGACGAAACCGGGGATGAGGGTGTGGAAGGGGCGCTTACCGGGAGCGAGGCGATTGGGGTGTCCCTCCTGGAGGGTGAAGCCAGCTCCGCGATTCTGAAGAGCGAACCCAGTGCCCGGCACCACCACCCCGGACCCGAAGTACTCGAAGACGCTGTTGATGAAGGAGACCATGTTCCCCTCACGGTCCCCCACCGCCACGTAGACCGTCTCGCCGGCCTCGAAGGGTTCCCCCGGATCCACCCGCTCCGCCGCCTTGTGGGGGTCCAGCAGGGCTCTGCGGCCGGCGATATAGTCGTCGGCCAGCATAGCCATGGGGTCCCCCTCCAGGTGGTCCCTGTCGGAGACGTGCCGGGCCAGGTCGGCGAAGGCCAGCTTCTTGGCCTCGATGAGGTGGTGGAGGTATTCCGTCGAGTTGTGTCCCATCCCCTCCAGGTCCAGGGGCTCCAGGATCCTGAGCATCTGGAGGGCCGCAAGGCCCTGTCCCGCTGGAGGAAGCTGCCAGACCCGATAGCCGCGGAACTGAACGGAAATGGGCTCCACCCATTCGGGTTGATGGCTCCGGAGGTCCTCCAGCGTCAAGAAGCCACCCATCTCCTGGACGGTCTGCACGATCCTGGCTCCCAGAGAGCCGCCGTAGAGAACGGCGGGACCTTCCTGCCCGATGACGCGAAACGTCTCGGCCAAGTCGGGGTTCCGGAACCACTCGCCGGCCCGGGGGGCTCGCTCTCCGTCAAGGAGATAGGTGGCCCGTGCCCCAGGGTGTTCCCGGAGGATGGGGGTGGTTCCTTCCCACTGGGAGGCGATGATGGGGCTCAGGGGGAACCCCTCTTCGGCGAGACCCACCGCAGGGGCCAGGGCCTCCGCGAGGGACAGGCTGCCATAACGGTGCAGGAGGGCCGCCCAACCTGAGAGGGCGCCTGGCACGGTGACGGATCCTGCACCTCGGTAGGGCATCTCCCGGAGCCCCAGAGCCAGAAGGGTGTCGGGGGTGGCAAGAGACCCAGCCCGTCCGCTGGCGTCCAACCCTCCCAGGCGCCGGTCCCCGGCCGACCAGAAGAGGGCGAAGACGTCTCCCCCCAGGCCAGTCATGTGGGGCTCCACCACGTTCAGCACGGCGGCGGCGGTCACGGCCGCGTCGAAGGCGTTACCACCGTCCTGGAGGACCTTCAGGGCCGCAGCGGTGGCCAACGGTTGGCTTGTGGCCACCACTCCGTTTGGGGCGTACACGGTGGAACGGCCTGCCAGGGTGGAGGGGCGCGGCGTGTCGGTCATCTGAGCCTCGGCGGGGTCGGGAAGGAATGCGAGGAGGAGGCAGAATAGAATGCAGTGGGGGCCCGGCCGGTCTTTCCTCATTCGCTCATATCTCGCGATCCAGGATTCTGACCTCGCCCGAAAAGATCTCCTCTGCTTCCAGCAGTTCATCGGGGCTCACTCCCTGGTCTCCCCAGTGCACGGGCACGAGCACCGACGCGCAACATGCCCTGGCGGCCTTGAGGGCCTCCCGGAATTCCATGGTGTAGTCTGAGGCACACGGCACGAATGCCACGTGGCACCGGATGCCGCGCATGGAGTCCAGGAAGTCGGTGTGGCCGGCGTGGTAGTAGGTGACACCCGCCACGGAGAAGACGTATCCGAGCCATCCCGAGTCCGGGGGGTGGAACCGGCGCTTCTGGTTGTGGGCCGGAACAGCCAGGATGTCGATGCGGTCCGTCTGGATGAGATCCCCGGGGCGGAGGAAGTGGTCTACGTCACTCAGTTGCCTTCGCATGGTGCTTGGGGCGAGGAGCACCGTATTCGGGCCTCGGATCCTGGCTATGTCCTCCTCGGAGAAGTTGTCGAAGTGGGGGTGTGTGAGGAGAATGTAGTCGGCGTGGCCTTCTCCCTTCACCCCCCAGGGGTCCACGTGCACCTCCACGCCACCCCTACGGACCCGGATTGACGAGTGTCGGAACCAGGTGACTCCGTCCAGAAAGTCCGTCATGGCCGCTCCGTTGAAATAGAGGGACGAGGCTCCTGGTGAAGGTACCGTCTGCCGGGGCGTGGAAAAAGGCTTTGCCGCGGGCGGGCCCTGAGTCCCCCCTTAAGGGCGGGGAAAGGTCAACCGGCAGGGCCTGCTCACGCCAGATTGGCAGGTGTTCTGCTGTTTCGGCACGAAGCCATCCCGTTTCCTCTGGCAAGATTCCTGCGTTGGTGAAATAATCCCTGGTCTCCGATGGCTTGAACCCCGGCCGGCGTAAGAGGGATACACGAGGAAGATGACTGCCACGACCAAGAGCGACGAGCGAGGACCCATGAGTGAGCGATATTCACTTCCAGTTCTTCCACTTCGGGACACGGTGGTATACCCCGGCGTGGCCGTTCCCATCTCAGCGGGCCGGCCCGGAACGGTGGAAGCGGTGCAGGATGCCCTGGAAGGCGACCGGCGTCTCTTCGCCGTGGCCCAGCGCGAGAACGTGGACGATCCCCACCCCGAGCTTCTCTACAATGTAGGAACGGTGGTCCGGATCATCCAAACCCATCGGGTCCGGGGCGGAATCCAGCTCCTGGTGCAAGGTGAGGGGCGGGCCCAGGCCCTCTCCTACTTCAGGGAGGGGGAAGCCATGCTCAGGACCAACCTCATCAACATGGCCAGGCAGAATCCCGCCAACCCGGGAGATCCGGCCTTTCAGGCCCTGGACTCTGAGCTCCGGGAGCGAGCCGCCGAGCTGGGCACCCGGAGAGGGGTCCCGGCGGAGGCTCTCAACCAGCTCATTCATGGGGTGGAAGACCCGGGGGCCTTCGCCGACCTGGTGGCTTTCTACCTGGAGCTCCAGACCGATGCCAAGCAGCGCCTTCTGGAGATTCTGGGGGATGAGGAGAGGATGCGGGCTTGCCTGGTGGCTGTGGAGCGGGAGCTGGCCAGGATCGAGGCCCAGGAGGAGATCCAGGCGAAGGTGCAGGAGGAGCTGGGGGAGCGGCAGCGGGAGATGCTTCTCAGAGAGCAGATGAAGCAGATCCAGAAGGAGCTGGGAGACGAGGACGAGCGGAACGACGTGGAAGAGCTCCGGCAGCGGGTGGCGGCCCTGGAGCTGGATGAGGGGGCCCGCTCGGAGGTGGAGCGGGAGCTGAGACGCCTTGAGCGCACCAGCCCCCAGTCCGCTGAGTACCAGGTCATCCGGACCTTCCTGGAATGGGTGACGGAGCTTCCTTGGGGGGACCGTACCGACGACAAACTGGACCTGAAGATGGCGGCGGAGATCCTGGAGGAGGATCACTACGGGCTGGAGGACGTGAAGGATCGGGTCCTGGAATTCCTGGCGGTGCGCAAGCTCCAGATGGAGAGGTACGAAGCCGACGAAGAAAAGGAGAAGGAGGAGGGCGCTGCGGACGACCCAGCGAATGTCGGAGACGAGGAGGGGACTCAGGCCGGGGAGGAAGCACCCTCGGAGAGCAGCGTCCCAGCGCCGACCGGTACCCGGCACGACGACGAGGGCGTGGGCCGGGGCCCCATCCTGCTATTCAGCGGTCCTCCCGGAACCGGAAAGACCTCCATCGCTCAGTCCATCGCCCGCTCCCTTGGACGAAAGTACGTCCGGATCTCCCTGGGTGGCGCCCGGGATGAAGCGGACATTCGGGGACATCGCCGCACCTACGTGGGGGCCATGCCCGGGCGGATCATCCAGGGGATGCGCCAGGTGAAGAGCAAGAACCCGGTCTTCCTCCTGGACGAGGTGGACAAGCTGGGGGTCTCCTTTCAGGGAGACCCCAGCGCCGCTCTCCTGGAGGTCCTGGATCCGGCTCAGAACTCCACCTTCACGGACCACTACCTGGGCATCCCCTTCGATCTCTCGGAGGTGTTGTTCATCACCACGGCCAACTACGTGGACCGGATTCCGCCGCCCCTCCTGGACCGCATGGAGCTGGTGGAGTTCGTCGGGTACACGGAAAAGGAGAAGCTTGAGATCGCCAAGCGGTACCTTCTGCCGCGCCAGGAGAGGGAGGCGGGACTCCGGAGGGAGGAGCTGGTGATGGATGACGAGTCTCTCCTGTCGGTGATCCAGAAGTACACTCGGGAGGCGGGTGTCCGGCAGCTGGAGAGGGAGTTGGGCAAGCTCTCCAGGAAGGTGGCCCGCAAGATCGCCGCTGATGAGGTTGCGACAGTGACGGCCAATGAGGAGGTGGTGAGGGACCTCCTGGGCCGGCCCCGGGTCCATCCGGAGAGGATGGCCCCCACGGATGCGGTGGGGGTGGCCACCGGGATGTTCTATACCCCCATGGGAGGGGACATCATGTTCGTGGAGGCTTCGATCATGCGGGGGAAGGGCGGCCTGGTCCTCACCGGCCAGCTGGGCGACGTCATGAAGGAGTCGGGCCGGGCGGCCCTTAGCTATGCCAAGGCCCAGCACGAGCACCTGGGGATTCCCGGTGACCTCCTGGAGGACCGGGAGGTACACATCCACGTTCCTGCGGGTGCCGTCCCGAAGGACGGGCCCTCGGCGGGCATCACCATGGCCGCCGCCCTGGTGTCGGCCCTCTCCGGCCGGAAGGTGCGGCGGGATGTGGCCATGACGGGAGAGCTAACCCTCAGCGGGCGCGTGCTTCCCATCGGTGGGCTGAAGGAGAAGATTCTCGGGGCCATCCGGGCCGGGATCACCGAGATCATCCTGCCGAAGGAAAACGAGGCCGACCTGGAGGACATCCCGGAAGAGGTGGCAAGCTCCCTGACCTTCCACAGCGTAGAGGACCTGGATTCCGTGATCCGCATCGCCCTTCTGGAGGAGAAGAAGGAGGGTCCTGGACGCTCCGCTCCCGAGAGCAAGGGGACCCATTCTCCCTCGAGATCGAGAAGGAAGAAGAAGGACTCGGAGGTCACCGCCCAGACCTGATGGCACTACGGTCCCGGGCGATGACTCACATCCATCCCCAACTCACATTTTTCCCCAACCCAGGCCGAAAAGGATCAGAACACCCGGATCCGGCCCGGTGGGCCCTCCACCACCTCACCGATGACCGCTGCTACCTCGGACCTCCCGGCCAGCCGCTGCAGGAGATCCGGGAGGACCTCCCCCGGCACGGACATGAGGAGGCCGCCGGAGGTCTGGGCATCCGCAAGGAGGGTGCGGCGGGCCTCCGGCAGCTCCTCCGTGAAGAGCACATCTTCCCGTAAGTCAGCCAGGTTCCGCAGGGTGCCGCCGGGGAAGCGAGCGGTGGCGGCCAGCTCCAGCGCTCCGGGGAGAAGGGGCACGGCCGCTGCCTCCAGTCTTGCGGCGACTCCCGATGCCCTGAGCATCTGACGGAGATGGCCCAGCAGGCCGAACCCGGTCACGTCGGTGGCGGCTCGGATCCCCATCTCCCTCATGGCCTGGGCGGCCTCCCGGTTCAGGGCCGCCATGGAGCGGGTGGCCGAGTCCACCACCCCCTTCTCCGCCGTTCCTGCCTTTATGGCCGTTGCAATGATGCCGGTGCCGATGGCCTTTGTGAGGACGAGGCGATGGCCGGGCCTGGCGGCGGAATTGGTGGTCATCTCCCTGGGGTCCACCTCCCCGATGGCCACGAGGCCGTATTTGGGTTCGGCGTCGTCGATGGAGTGGCCACCCAGGATGGAGATCCCCGCTTCACGGGCCTTCTCGGCTCCCCCCCGGACGATCTGCTCCAGGGTCCCCTCCTCAAGTTTCGCCCGGGGAAAGGCAAGTAGATTGAGGGCGAAGAGAGGACGGGCCCCCATGGCGTAGATGTCGGACAAGGCGTTGGCCACCGCGATCTGGCCGTACTGGTAGGGGTCGTCCACGATGGGCGTGAAGAAATCCGTGGTCACCACCAGGGCCCGGTTCGTCTCCAGGAGATACACGGCGGCGTCGTCGCCGGTGGAGGCGTCCACCAGGACGTTGGGGTCTTCGGCGGGAAACACGTGACGCAGCACCTGCGCCAGCTCGGCCATGCCGAGCTTGCAGGCTCAGCCCGCCCCGTGGGAGAGTTGTGTCAGCCGAAGCCTGGGGCGTTGGTCTCTGGGTTCTTCGCTCATGGTCCGTGGGTGTGAACAGGGAAACACAGGGGCATATCAGGGTATTTCAACAACCCGGGCCCCTGGCGGCCACCGGGTCTCGCGCCAGGGCAAGCATCGAGGTCGGCCCGTTGCACCTGAAGAGCCAATCTAGGGCTCCGGCAAGGGGCAGGTAAGTGAGAACAAGAGGAGCAAGGAAGGCATGACTCCCCCCGACCGGTCCCTCCGGCAGCGTTTCGCCGCCGAGGTGGGTCGATCCGACCAGGACATCAACCTCGCTCTGGCTGTCCTTATGGTGGCCAGGGAGGAGTATCCTCAGTTGTCGGAAGACCGGTACCTGGGACAGCTGGACCTCCTGGCCGAGGAGACCCGAGACCGCCTGGACGACGAGACGGCTCACCTCCTGGTCCTGCAGGAGCTCCTGGACACCCTCTACGTCCGACATGGATTCCGGGGTAATCGGGAAGAATATTACGATCCACGGAACTGCTTCCTCAACGACGTCCTGGATAGGAGACTCGGCATCCCCTTGACCCTGGGCGTCGTTCTCCTGGAAGTGGCATGGCGCCTGGGACTCCCACTGGAGGGCGTGAACTTCCCCGGGCACTTTCTGGTGCGCTTCAAGGGGGACGCCGTGGACCTCCTCATCGATCCCTATGACCGAGGAGCCATCCGCTTCCAGGACCAGGCCCAGGAGCTCCTGGATCGGGTATACGGTGGCATGGTCCGGGTCCATGATTCCTTCCTGAAGGTTGCGGGGAAGAGGGAAATGCTGGTGCGGCTTCTCATGAATCTCAAGAGCCTCTACCTGAACGCCCAGGATCATCCGCGGGCCCTTGGGGCCGTGGAGCGAATCCTCCTCATCCGGCCCATCGCCCCGGGAGAGATCCGGGACAAGGGCGTGATCCTCGCCCGCATGGGGCGGACGCGGGAGGCCCTGGAGCAGCTTCAGGCGTACCTCAGCGTAGCTCCCGACGCCGCCGACGCGCATCGGATTCTGGGCATGCTGGAGGAGCTCAAAGCAGCTGGAGGGTTCCAGGAATAGGCGTGCCAGGCCCCGGAGTCGTCGGACTTGCTACCATTGTGTCCGTGGTCCCTCTTGCGCATTGCCGCGCCCCCCGGGTCTGGGCATCTTTTCCGGGAGTCTCTCACCTAGCCTTTCCTTGCCGGAGTTGGACGAATCGTGGAATCAGCCGAGAAGGAAGCCAGAAAGGCCCTGAACAGGCTACGGCGAGCCCTGGAGAAGGGCAGGAAGGAGCTGGAGGTCCTGGAGGGGGCCATCCGTCACGCCGAGGGCCAGGACTTCCCTTCGGAGGCCTACCACACAGCGGCGCGCCGCATGGATGAGCTACTGGACTTCCTGGAGGAGGAGGGAGGCAGGCTGGAGGAGAAGATTCTCCAGGCAGGTGGGTTGGAGGCGGGAAGGATCCGCCGTTCCTCCTCGTGAGGAGGAAGAGGAGCCCGGGCAGGTACGTGGGAATGCTGCCCCCAGGTCAGAGAGGGAAATCAACATGAGGATGGGCAATATGGATCGACGGGAGTTCATCCATGCCGGGGCCGCATTCAGTGTGGCGTCTCTCTCGGGGGTGAGGACCCTCCCATGGTGGGAGAGCCCGGACCTCGTGCTCCGTGGAGCTACAGTCTTCGATGGGAGCGGCGCACCCGGCGTGGAAGCGGACGTGGCGGTGAGGGGTGATCGTATTGAGGCCGTCGGCCCCGTCCTCGCCCGAGGAGCCGTGGAGGTGGATCTCCGGGGAAAGGCGCTGGCTCCCGGGTTCATCGACATCCACACCCATGCCGATCTGCCTCTCCTGGCAAACCCGCGGGCCGAGAACCGGGTGCTCCAGGGCATTACGCTGGAGGTGGGTGGTCAGTGCGGAGGATCCCCCGGACCGTGGGGGAAGGAGGAGTACCAGGCCATCCGGGAGAGATACCTGGCAGTCTACGGGGTGGAGGTGGACTTCCGGGACCTGGGGGGGTTCTTCCGGGCGTTGGAGAGGAATCCGCCGTCGCTGAACGCGGCCTGCATGGTGGGCCACGGCACGATCCGGAGGACGGTGGTAGGCCACGACGACCGAGGGGCCACCACCCAGGAGCTGGCCCGGATGCGACTCCTGGTGAGAGAAGCCCTGCTGCAGGGGGCCGTGGGACTGTCATCGGGCCTGGAGTATGCCCCGGGCAGTTTCGCCTCCACGGGGGAGTTGGTGGAGTTGGCCAGGGAGCTGGAAGGCCGGGGCTACCCCTACGCGTCCCACATCAGGAACGAGGACGACGAGCTCCTGGGTGCCGTGGAGGAGGCCCTTCACGTGGGCCGGGTGGCGGGAGTACCGGTTCAGATCTCCCACCTGAAGGCACAAGGGGAGAGGAACTGGTGGAAGGGGCCAGCCGTTCTGGAGGTCATCGACTCGGCGGCGGAAGAGGGTTTAGAGGTTCACTTCGACCGCTACCCCTACGTGGCCTATTCCACAGGTCTCGCGAACCTCTTTCCGGCCTCGGCCAGAGCCGGAGGGACGGACGCCTTTCTGGCTCGCCTGGAGGATCCGGGCGCCCGCACCACCCTTGAGGCCTACGCACGGGAAAAGGTGGCGCAGTTGGGATCCTGGAACTCCGTCCAGATCAGCAGCATAGGGACCCAGGCCAACGCCTGGCTGAAGGGACTTCGCCTGGGGGATGCGGCAGCGGCTGCGGGGGAGGAGCCCTTCGGCCTGGTCCTCCGGTTGCTGAGGGAGGAGGGAGGGAGTGTGGGGATGATCGGGTTCGGGATGTCGGAGGAAAACACCGCTCTCATCCTCTCCCACCCCAGAGGGATGATTGGTTCCGACGGTTCGGTCTACGCTCCCTCCGGCCCCCTTTCCGAAGGGGTTCCTCATCCTCGGTCATACGGCACCTTCCCCAGGGTTCTGGGCCACTACGTCCGGGAGGAGGGCCTCATGCCCCTGGAGACCGCAATCTTCAAGATGACTGGGCTTCCGGCCCGGAAGCTGGGTCTGCTGGACCGGGGGACCTTGCGTCCCGATGCCTTCGCGGATCTGGTTGCCTTCGATCCGGACACTGTGGCCGACCGGGCCACCTTCGACGATCCCCACCAGTACCCGGCGGGAATCGAGCTGGTGGTGGTGAACGGGGTGGTGACGGTCCGGGAGGGAGCGCTGACGGGGGATCTGGCGGGGCGACCCGTCCGCGGGGTAATGGGGTGAGCTTCCTTCGGTTGCGGGAGGAGCTCCTGGCTCTGTTCTCCCTGGGGGTGGCCGAGCCTTTCCCGGAGCCAGCCTTCAACGAGCTCGCCCTCCAAGTGCTCCGCTTCCAAGCTGAGGCGAACCCCGCCTACCGGGGCTTCATGGCCCGCCGGGGGGTGGAGGCGGATGCCGTGTCCCGATGGGAAGACATCCCATTCCTGCCGGCTCGGGCGTTCAAGTCCGTTGCCCTGGTTTCGGGAGATCCCGGGGATTTCGAGCGGGTGTTCCGCACCAGCGGGACCACGAGGGGAAGGCAGATGCGGGGGGAACACTTCGTGCGGGACCTGGCTCTGTATCGCGAATCGCTGCTGCCCAACTTCCAGGCCCACCTCCTTCCGGAGGGGGTTCCCATGCCCATACTCTGCCTCCTCCCATCGCCGGATGCCCTTCCGGATTCGTCCCTGAGCTTCATGATGGGGGAGGTGGCCCGGGCCTTCGGTACCGGGTTGGACGGGGCCGTAGACATGGATGGACCGATGGCCTGCGGTGGAGGGGGGGTGGGCAGTGCGGGAGGATACGGGGGCGGGTTTTTCGTGCACCCGGAGCATGGCCTGGACATCCGCGGCTTTCGAGAAGCCCTGGCGAAGGCGGGGCCTGGGCCTGTCCTTTTGGCAGGGACGGCCTTCGCCTTCGTCCAGTGGCTTGAACTGGCGGAAGAGGAGGGCTGGAGGGTAAGCCTTCCGGAGGGGTCCCGGGTCATGGAAACGGGCGGGTACAAGGGGCGGACCCGGGCCCTGTCCAGAGAGGATTTCTACCGTCGCCTTATCGGTGCCTTCGGCATTCCGGGTGGGCACATCGTGAATGAGTACGGGATGACCGAGCTCCTCTCCCAGTTCTATGAGCCCGTGCTGGCCCGGGAGGGGAGAGATGGAGAGTCCTCGGGGGAGGGGGAGGGTGAAAGCGATCCTGGGGCCCAGGGGATTCGGGGGAGGAACGGCGCTGGCGTTGGCACGGGCCGTTTCCACCGGGGACCTCCCTGGGTCCGGACGAGAGTTCTGGATCCCCGGACCCTGGAAGAGGTGCCGGAAGGGGAGTTGGGCCTCCTGGCACACCTGGACCTGGCCAACCTGGGATCGGTGGCGGGAATCCTCACAGAGGACCTGGGCAGGCGAGTCCCCGGCGGCTTCCAGCTGGTGGGGAGGAGCCGGGGGGCCGAGCCCCGGGGGTGCTCCCTGGCCCTGGAAGCCTTCCTGGCGGCGCTGGAGGAGGGGTCATGAATCCCCTGCGGGCGTGGCGCTTCCCGCCTGAATTCCCCCTGGCGGACGGGGATATCGTGAGCCTCCACGATCCTCCGGCTCCCCCCCTTGAGCATCCGGTCCTGGCGGAGGACCGCCTGCGCGATCTCATGGCGATGCTTCGGACGGCCAGGGACGAGTTGTTGGTAGACCTCCCTGTGGAGCGGGTTGTGAGGGCGGTGGACAGGGTGGCCTGCCGGCTCCTGGATCCCGGGGATGAGCTGCGAAAGAGGGCCTTGGAGGAGCTGGGACCCCATGCCGGTCTGTCGGATCCCATGGCCGAGACGATCCTGGACAGGATGGCATTCGACTGGACCCGGGAACGGCTCCTGGGGCTCCTGACCTCCGAGTTTCCCGATCCTCAAGTGCTGGACGGGTTCCGGCCGGGAACCCGGGGATGCATGGTACGGGCCCTGGGGTTCCCCCTGACCTTTCACCTAGGGTCCGGCACGGTTCCAGGGGTTTCAGTTACATCCCTCGTGCGAGCCCTGCTGGTGAAGTCCGCGGTCCTGCTAAAGCCCGGAAGGGGTGATGTGACGCTACCGGTGGTGTTTGCCAGCGGGCTGCATGAGGAGGACCCGGATCTCGCCCGGAGCGTGGCCGTTGCCTACTGGCCCGGGAGGGAGGGTGGCCAGGTGGAGTCGGCGGTTCGGAAAGCGGATCTCGTGGTGGTGTACGGTGGGGACGACACGGTCCGGTGGGTCAGGGAGCGGCTGCCTCCGGCCACGTCGTTGAGGGTCTATCGCCATCGTCTGGGGGTGGGGCTGGTGGGTCGGGGGGGGCTTGGGGGGGATGCACCCTCCACGGCACGGGAAGCGGCCAGGGCTGTTGCCCTGTTCGACCAGCGAGGGTGCGTCTCCCCCCATGTCCTGTTCGTGGAGGAGGGAGGGGCCACCGATCCGGGTGGATGGGCCGGCCTTCTGGCGGGGGCTCTCCAGGAGCTGGAGGAGACTCTGCCATCAGGTCACCTCACGGAGGATGAGGGGGCGCTCCTGCAACAGCTGCGGGGCCTGGGGGAGTTGGAGGAGGGGACCGGCCGGGGTGCCGTGTACCACGGTGGGCCAAGAGCGCCCTGGACTGTGTTGTTCACGCCGGGGGGTAGGCTCGAGCCGTCCTGTCTCAACCGTACGGTGAGGGTGATCCCCGTTGGTGACCTGGCCGAGGCCCTGGCGGACATGGAAGCTTGGCGGCCGTACCTTCAGACGGTGGGGGTTGTGGGGTTGGGAGGGCGGAAGGAGGAGGTGGCGGAGGCCCTGACGCGTCTCGGGGTGAGCCGGATCACGAGCCTGAAGGCTTTGCCCTGGCCGCCGCCGTGGTGGCACCATGACGGGGAAGGGCCCCTCCGTGCTCTCGTGCGGTGGACAGACGTGGAGCCGGCCGGCCCCTAGTCCAGATGGCGCCGGAGAATGGCGGCCTGGTCCGGGGTGTAGCCGTAGAAGACGACGGCCTCGAGATCGGGAAACTCGTTCACGAAGCTCCTGACCTCGTTGACCAGGATGCGGGCCGCTTCCTCGAAAGGAAACCCTGCGACTCCGGCCCCAAGTAAGGGAAATGCCATGGAGAGGACGCCATGTTGGTGGGCCAGCTCCAGGGCGCTGCGAGTGGCGCTGCGAATGGATTCGGCGGTGATGGGGAGGTCACCCATTGCGGCGGCGTGGATCACGTAGCGCACGGGGAGGTTCCCTGCCCCGGTGATGGCGGCTTCCCCCACCTGGAGTGGCCCATCCTTGCGGACCAGAGCGTCGCATTCGTCCTGGATGACACCGCCCCCCCGGCGCAGGAGGGCACCGGCTACACCGGTACCCATGCGGAGGTGATTGTTCGCCGCGTTCACCACGGCGTCTCCCTCGAAGGTCGAGATGTCACCCTCTACCACCCTCAGGATCGCTGGCACGGTGGTTCCCCTCCTGGAGAGCAGTCTACTCTTCCTGCCGGGGCTCGGCCCGCCACATGACCATCTGGCGGATGCTGTTGGGAGCTTCCTCCACCCGCACCGTCAGGACGTCTCCCTCGGCGATGCCCAGGTCATCCCGGATCTCCTGGGGAATCGTGATTCGCCCCCCGACCCCAACCGTCACGTCGCCGTAGTACAGAGTCCGGAAGATGGCCATGCAACCTCCCGCATTTCCAGATGTTTCAAAGAAACCAGAAATCTAAGCAGTTCCCCGGGCCCTGCAACAGTTCATGGGAACAGTCCTCCACGATTCGTCCGTCCTGGTGCTGGACGAGCGCTTCGGTGGCCTGGCGGGTTTCGTTGGGGTCTTCCTACGGAAGTGCCGAGCGCAGCAAAGCCTGGAGCTGCAGGTCCATCAGGCTGCGGGCCTTCAGCATGGCCTCTTCGAACGAGTCCTCGATAATGATCACCCCGGTCCGGACTGCCTCCTCGCCTTCGCCGGGATCTGCGGGAAAGTAGCAGAGGAGAGCCCGGTGTGTGTCGGGGCGCCGGGGGTCGTCCTCGAACTCAACGTACACGTCCCAGAAACGGCCGTCGTGGCTGACGGTGGCGATGTGATGGCCTGCCGAGGGTGAGAAGGGGGATGGGCCGGGACCGTTGGCGTTCATGGGGTAGCCTCGTCCAAGGGGATGGGGGTGCTGGTCTCGGCGGTGGACTGGTGGCCTCCTCCCCCCTCTTCGGGGTCGCCGCCGGGCCTGGTACGAGGCCAGTTTTCGGCTGCCCCCTCGGGGCGCTCGCTCAAGATGCGAACCGGGAAGGGCTCGGTGACGGCACCCGTGTAGAGGGTACGGTGAGGATAGGGAATCTCGATGCCCTCAGCGTCGAATCGTTTCTTTATCTCTTCCCGGAGCTCGTTACGGATCCGGAAGAGGTTCTCGGTGCGGGTCCAGACCCCGAAGAGGAGGTCCAGGGAGGACTGACCGTAGTCCAGGAAGTGGAACTGGGGCTCCGGCTCCATGAGTACGCCAGGGTGGTCCTTGGCCACCTGGAAGAGAATCTCCCTCACCCGGGCCACGTCCTCCTTGTAGGCTACGCCCACGTTGATGTCCACTCGCCGGATGGCGAAGCGAGTGAGGTTGATCAACTGACTCTTGACCAGGGTCTCGTTGGGGATCCGCACGAACCGATTGTCGAAGGTCCTGATCTTCACGGAGATCATGTCCACGGAGAGAATACGTCCCGTGACATCCCCAACCTGGACCACATCGTCCACCACGAAGGGTTGTTCCGCCATGAGGAAGAAGCCGCTGATGATGTTGGAGACAGAGGTCTGGGAAGCGAACCCGATGGCGATTCCCAGGATACCGGCGGCTCCCAGGAGGGGAGTCAGGCTGAAGCCGAACTCCTGGAGGACGCTCACCCCAACGATGAGGATTCCGGCGTAGAACACCACCTTTCCCGTAACCATCCCATGCTGGGCCGAGTAGCGTTTCCCAACCCAGAGCCGGGTCCATCTGGACAGAAGAAAGGTCAGGGGGAGGCCTGCCAGGAGCACGACGCTGGCCCGCAGGAGGACCCTGGCTCCATCGGGAGTGAAGAGACTCTGGAGTGACTCCAGAAGCCCGTCGGCTCCGGTTGCCGATGCACCCTGGGACAGAAGAAGGAGGTGCGTTGTCATGGCCGCTCCTCAGGTAGCCGTTCCAAGGCCGGGAAACCCCTTGATGCGTGCAAAGGTCCTTGCTGTGAAGCTCCTGGCAGCAGGGGTTCTGGGCGAAGCGAGCATGGGAGCCCCGGGAGCTTCCGGGGGGGGCATGCCCGACATGGCAAGGACGCTGCCCGCCTCCTCGCCCTTGTGGTGGACATGAACCTCGTCCGACCAGAGGCATTCTCTTCCCTGGAAGACCGTTAGGTGCTCACACCGGAGGAGGAGCTTCTCCACGGGTAGCTCCTCCCTGGCCTGGTTCAGCAGCTCCATGGGGCAGAGCATGCGGTCCGGCAGGAAGATTTCCGGCGGGGCCGACCGGCGGCCCGTGAAGGGAAGCCAATAGCAGAGCTCTCCTTCCGTGAAGCTCCCCCACCAGGTGTCCGACAGGACCACCGAGGGGATCTCCTGAAGGAGGGCGCCCTTCTCACCGGGCACCTTGAGTCGCACCCAAAGAGGTATGCGGACGTAGATTCGGGCCCTGGCTCCCGGGAGCAGGTGGAAGGGCTTCTCGGGTTGGAGGACGAGGGGCCTGTCGGGCGGAGCGGGTAGAATCTCCAATCCCTCGAGGCTCCCAGGGGTGGCCCAACGATTCCATTGCCTGGCCTCGGGCGGAAGGGTGGAGGGTACCTCGCCGGATCCGGACCTGTCGTGGGCGATCCAGATCTCGTCCTCCTGGACCTGGACGGCCATGGATAGTCTGCCGATCTCAACCGTGATAGGGGCGTTACCAGCAACGGGGTGATGCCCCCAAGAGAAGAGTCCGGTAGAAGCCACAGGAGAGGATCCCATCGTCGTTTGTGCCTCAATGCGGTTCAGGTTGCCGGATCCCTGGAAGCTGTCGGATGGACCTCCCACGTGCAATGGTGCAGGTGAGATGGGGAGGGCGGGCCCTTCTTCATCTCCGGTAGCTCCCGGCTGGAACTGGGCAGCCCATGGCGCCCGAAACGTTGGCTTTTTAGCCAACGAGCGGCGTTGACACCCCCGGGGGCGCCCTCTAGCTTGGCCTCCGTTCCCGGCTGAGCGCGCTTCCATTCCCAGCCGCCATTGTTCGGGCCCCTCGGGCAGGAAGAGCCTATGAAGAAGCCGTGGCTAGTCGTAACCGTCACGGGTGTTGCGGCCCTAACCACCCTGGCTCTGGCGGGATCCCGGTATGGAGGGGCTCCGCCCTCGCCCCCGGCTCCGGTCGTTGCCCAACCCATAGCCTTTTCCCACAGCACGCATGCAGGGCAGTTCCGGATCGACTGCCAGTATTGTCATTTTTCGGCAGAAAGGTCCGTGGCCGCAGGGATCCCTCCGGTGTCTTCCTGCATGGGGTGCCACGCCGTCATCCAGGGGAGGAACGCTCCGGAAGAGGTTCGGAAGCTTCGGGAACACTGGCAACGGGGTGAGGCCGTGTCCTGGGTCCAGGTCTACAAGGTGGCAGACCACGTGAGGTTCCCCCATATGCGCCACGTGGCGGCCCATGCCGGAAACCTGGATTGCCGAGTGTGCCATGGGGCGGTGGAGGAGATGGAGGTGATCCAGAAGGTGGCGCAGCCTCTTTCCATGGGATGGTGCGTCTCCTGCCATCGGGATGAAGGCGCCTCCGACGGCTGCTCGGTGTGTCATTACTGATGGTCGTCGCCGCCTGCATGAGGAGGGCCAAGGGGCCGGGGCGGGAGCACGAAATGGCCTTCACACAGGAAGATTGAGTTCATGGCCGACGGAATCGAACGGCGAGATTTCCTTAGAGTCATGGGCGCCGGGGGGGCCGGGGCCGCCATGTTCGGGTGCTCGGACCAGAGGGTGCAAAAGCTCCTGCCGTACGTGATCCCCGACGAGGAGATCACGCCCGGGGTTGCCACCTGGTACGCTTCCGTGTGCCATGAATGCCCGGCAGGATGCGGAACCTGGGTACGGACACGGGAGGGGAGGGTCGTGAGGGTGGAGGGGAATTCCCATCATCCCCTGTCCGGTGGTGCTCTCTGCTCCCGGGGTTACTCCTCCGTCCAGGGCTTGTACAACCCGGACAGGCTGAAGGAACCCCAGGTGAGGGATGGAGGCGAGTTCCGCTCCATCTCCTGGGAGGAAGGGGAAGCACTTCTGGCCCGGCGCCTCCGGAAGGGGGAGAACCACCTCTTCCTGACGGGTCGGCTGGGGCTGGCCATGAGGAATCTGGCAGACGACTTCCTGGCGGCCGTGGGCGGAAACCGGGTTGAGCACGAAACTCTTTCGGAGGCTCCACTCAGAGAAGCCACACGGATCGCCTTTGGGCGTCCGTTCCTGCCTACCTTCGATTTCGCCCATGCCCGTGTGGTTTATTCCTTCGGGGCTGATTTTCTGGAAACGTGGCTCTCTCCGGTGGAGTACCAGCGAGGCTTTGCCCGCATGGCGAGGGTTGACGCCCACGGATCCAAGGGGAAGATGGTATTCCTGGCACCCCGGCTCTCTCTCACGGGCCAGAACTCGGACGAATGGGTGCCGCTTCGGCCTGGGTCCGAGGCCCTGGTGGCTCTGGCCATGGCCCACGTCATCGTCGGAAGCTCCGGGGGGGATGCCGGGCCCTACGAGCGGGTCCTAGAGAGCTATGATCCCGAGTATGCCGCGGAAGCATCCGGGGTGTCTGCGGGGGACATCGAGTCCCTTGCCCTCCAGTTCCTCCGGGATGCTCCCAGCCTTGCCGTGGGACCGGGCGTGGCGGGTCACCACAGGAATGCCACGGCGGCGAATCTGGCGGTTCACATTCTGAACGCGGTAACGGGGAACGTGGGTCGCACGGTGAGGCTCCGGCACGTGGACCAGGGGGCCCCGGCCCGGCCCTTCGGCGAGATGCGCTCCGCCATCTCCGTCATGGATCGGACCGATGTGGTCATGGTGCACGAGACGAACCCCGCCTATTCCCTGCCCCCAGCGGCAGGGTTCCGGGAGGCGTTTGCGGCGGCGGGCTTCCGAGTCTCCTTCGCCACCACCATGGACGAGACGACCCACCTGTGCGATCTGGTTCTTCCCGATCGCCACGCCCTGGAATCTTGGGGCGATTCCAACCCCCGGCCGGGGCTATGGGCCATCCAACAGCCGGCCATGCAGCCGGTTCCCCACTTCAAGGCAAGACAGACGGGGGACGTTCTCCTCTCGGTGGCGGCGCGAGTGGGCAGGGATCTGGGATCCCCCACCTTCTTCGACTACCTCCAGCGCCAGTGGCGGGGAATCCGGGTGGCGGCAGCGCCCGGTGAGGATTTCGACTCCTTCTGGCTAGAGACTCTCAGGAAAGGTTACGTGGAGCTCCCCAGGCCAGTCCGGGAGGAATCCCTTCCCCTTCGGTCTCCCGACACGGCGCTGAGCTTCGAAGCTCCAAGCCTGGATGGGGACGGAGACTTCGTCCTGGTGGTATATCCGTCCTCCCGCTTCGGAGATGGGAAGCAGGCGAACCGGCCCTGGCTCCAGGAGCTTCCGGATCCGGTGAGCAAGGTCACATGGCATTCGTGGGTGGAAATGAACCCTCGGGCTGCCGACCGGTTGGGGCTTCGGGACGGTGACCTGGTGAGGGTCCGTTCACCCTATGGCCAGGTGGAGCTTCCGACATGGCGATATCCGGGAATTCGGGAGGACACGGTGGCAGTGGCCATGGGCGGCGGACACCAGGAGTACGGTCGCTTCGCCGGGGGAAGGGGGGTCAACCCCATGAGACTCCTGCCGGCGGAGGTGGAGCAGCCGTCGGGAACGCTGGTGAAGCTCGCAACCCGCGTTGTACTTGAACCCACAGGGGGAAGGCGCGGGCTGGCCACAACACAAGGATCGCCTCGGCAATACGGCAGGCCCATTGCCCCGGCGGTGGGGCTGGCGGCCCTGATGCCGCATGAGAGAGGCGTCGGGGCGACCGCTGGTGTGGAGGTAGGAAGGGGGCAGGAGGAGCGGGCCCGGCCCCAGGCCTTCCCCCAGGAGGGAGGCCGGTTTGACCAGTACGACCAGGAGACCAACCCCCGCTGGGCCATGGCCATCGACCTGGACAGGTGCACCGGCTGCAGCATCTGCATCACTGCCTGCCAGTCCGAGAACAACGTGCCCTGGGTGGGGGAGGAGCAGGTCGTCATGGGAAGGGCGATGCACTGGATGCGGATGGAGCGGTACTACGAGACGGTGGACGCCAGCAGTGCCGGTCCCCTGGACATCCGGTTCCTTCCCATGCTCTGCCAGCACTGCGGCAACGCGCCCTGTGAGCCCGTGTGTCCCGTATACGCCGCCCACCACACGCCGGAGGGTCTGAATGCTCAGGTCTACAACCGGTGTGTGGGGACCCGGTACTGCGCCAACAACTGCCCCTACAAAGTGAGGGTTCTCAACTGGTACGACTTCGGAGATGTGGCAGAGCCCCTTAACTGGGCTTTCAATCCCGACGTGACGGTTCGCGGCGGCGGGGTCATGGAGAAGTGCTCCTTCTGCGTGCAAAGGATCAGGGACGTCCAGAACCGGGCTCGCCTGGAGAGCCAGCGCCCTGTGGAAGACGGTGAAGTTGTCCCGGCCTGCCTTCAGAGCTGTCCGGCGGAGGCCATCGTCTTCGGGAACTTAAGGGATCCTCACTCCCGGGTGGCCCAGGTGATCCAGGACCAGCGGAGCTACCGGGTTCTGGACGTTCTCCTCGACACGCAGCCAGCGGTGACCTACCTGAAGAAGGTCACCTTCCACGAGGTGGACTCCGGGTAGCGTTGATGCCCGGGAAATGCCGGCTCGCCGCGAGCCGGAGTCCTGCTTCCGCTCCATCAGGGTATTGCGAACGACCAGGTGAGGAAGATTTAGCGCATGATGACGGCATCGGACGAAGACGACCAGGGAGTCCAGACCCATCCGGACATCAGGTCCTTTGCGCAGGTGAACCAGGACCTTTTGCAGATGCTCTCACGGCCGGGGAAGGGTTGGTGGATCCTCTTCCTGCTGAGCGTGGTTGGGGTGGTTCTCTTCTTCGCCGCCTGGGGCCACGTCGTGTTCCGGGGCATAGGGGTCACCGGTCTCATGAGCCCCGTGGGGTGGGGGGTTCTTGTCACCACCTTCGTCTTCTGGGTGGGGATCGCCCACTCCGGGATCCTCATCTCCGCAATCCTGTTCCTCTTCAGGGCGCCCTGGCGGCAGTCCATCTACCGAGCTGCCGAAGCCATGGCGGTCAGCGCCGTCATGACCGCCGGATTGTTCTCCCTCATTTACCTGGGCAGAGTGTGGCACGCCTACTGGCTCATCCCCTACCCGAACGAGCGCTTCCTCTGGCCGAACTTTCGCTCTCCCCTCCTGTGGGACGTCTTCGGCCTCACCGCATTCATCACGGTCTCGGCGGCCTTCTTCTACCTGGGTACCCTGCCGGACGCGGCGGCGGCCCGGGACCATGTCACGGGTTGGAGGAAGAGGCTCTATACCATCCTGGCCATGGGCTGGAGGGGGACGGACCGGGAGTGGCATCATTTCGGAAAGGCCTACCTCCTTCTGGCAGCCCTGGCCACACTCCTGGTTCTCACTGTGCATTCGGTGGTCTCCTGGCGCTTCGCCGTGTCCATCGTGCCGGGCTGGCATTCCACCATCTTCGCTCCCTACTTCGTGGCTGGAGCCACCCTTTCCGGGTTGGCCATGGTCATCACCCTCACTGTGCCCTTGAGGAAGATCTTCAAGCTGGAGGCCTACCTCACGGTGAGGCACTTCGACGTCTTGGCCAAGCTCATTCTGCTGACCTCTCTCGTTGTCCTGTACTCGCACCTGACCGAGCTCTTCATGGCCTGGTACAGCGGCGAGGAGGTGATGCGGTCCAGCTTCTGGAATCGCCTGTTCGGCCCATACTGGTGGGCGACCTGGACCATGATGGTGTGCACCGGCCTCGTCCCCATCTTCCTCTGGCTCAGGAGGGTGAGGCGCTCCATTCCGACCCTCTTCGTCGTCTCCCTCCTCATCAACATGGGGGTGTGGTTCGAGCGATTCGTCATCATCGTGACCTCCCTCTCCCACGAGTACATGCCCTTCGCCTGGGGGCTCTACCGGCCCTCCCTGACGGAGATGGCCGTCGTGGTCGGCAGCTTCGGGTGGTTCTTCTTCTGGTTTTTGCTCTTCACCCGGATCTTGCCCCCGGTGGCCATCTCTAGAATGAGGATCTTGGGCGCCCTTGGGCTCCTTCTGGTGGGTCCGGGGTGTTCCCCCCTCGATGACGCCATGGTGGCCCTCTTCGGCCGGAGCATGAGGGATCAAGCATCCTTCAGGCCCTACGAGAACCCCCTCCCGGCGCCCGAGGAGTCGGTGCCTTTCGCTGCTGGGAACCTGCCTGCCGGGGTCTTCGAGGTTAACCTGGGACAGCCTGAAGGGCTGGAAGAGGTCCTGCCGCCTTTCACGCCGCTGGACGTCATGCACGAAGCTCCTGATGTGGTGCATCTCACCAACCCGGTCTTCCCAGAGGAGGCTTCGCTACAGAGGGGAGAGAGGATCTTCCTCCGCTTCTGCGCCCCGTGCCATGGGCCCAGTGGGGACGGAGTGTCAGGCTACATCATTCCGGCCGGGTACCCACCCTTTCCCCTCCTCTCGGATCGGGCGGAGGGATTCACGGACGGCTACCTCTACGGGATAATCCGAGTGGGCAGAGGGCTCATGCCTGCCTTTGGCCACCAGGTCTCCCACTTCGACCGCTGGCACGCGGTGAATTTTCTGAGGGTCATGCAGGGAGTGTCCCGGGTCCCGGTTCAGGGCATGGGAAGAGACGGGCCGTCCGAGGGGGCCGGTGACGGAGCGATCCCCGGGGAACCGGATGCCTCCTCCGAATCCTCCAACTGAGGAGTGAACCATGGCCCAGCGGCAAGTCCCTCGTGAGGTCCCGGTTTGTTACCTGCCCAGGTCTTCCGGAGCGCCGGCGCTCGTCACGATCCTTATCGTACTGGGCCTGGGCGCCTTCGTGGAGACCCTTCTCCGGGACCCTGGCCAGGCGTGGCGGGCCTACGTGGTGAACTGGCTCTTCTTCACCAGCATCGCCACGGGAGCCATGGCCCTCATGGGGGCGACCATCATCACCAGAGCACGATGGAATTGGTCTGTGCGAAGAGTGGGCCTGGCTTTCTCTGCCTTCCTTCCCATCTCCTTCCTTCTTCTCCTCCCCATGCTGCGTCTCCGGGAAGACTATTTCCCCTGGATCGAGGCCATGGCCTTCGATCCCATGGTGCAGAAGAAGGCTGCCTACCTGAACATCCCCTTCCTGATCGCTCGGAACTCACTGGGACTGGCGGCCCTCTGCCTGGTATTTGTCTACATGGCCTACCTGGCCCTGCGGCCGGACCTGGGCCTGGTGAGGGCAGGGGGAGGGGTGGATGACCCGGGCCGGGCACGGTGGACGGAACGTCTCACCCGGGGATGGAGGGGACAGGAGGAGGAGGTGGTGCGCAGTCAGAGGCTCCTGGGTGGCCTGGCTCCAGCCAGCCTCATCCTTTTCGCGGTGGTGCTGAGCATCGTCTCTTTCGACTGGGCCATGTCCCTGGAGCCCCACTGGTTCTCCACGATCTTCGGCGCCTGGTTCTTCATGGGGGCCTTCTGGGGTGGGGTGGCGGCCGTTGCCTGGGCCGCGGTGTACCTGAAGAGGCGGGACCCGGATCTGAACAGGCTCGTGGGTCCTCAGCAGCTGCACGGCCTTGGAATGCTTACGCTCACCCTTACCGTGTTGTGGGCCTATCTCTTCTGGTCTCAGTATATCGTCATCTGGTATGGTAAGCTTCCGTGGGAACAGGCCTGGATCATCCTTCGCTCCGAAGCCCCTTGGGCCGGGCTCACCATCCTGACCCTAATCCTTTGCTTCCTGATCCCCTTTGGGGGGCTGCTGGGGCGGAAGCCCAAGAGGACTCCCTGGTCCCTGCGCCTGTTCGCCACCGTGATCCTGGTGGGTCTTTGGCTGGAGCGTTACCTGATGGTGGTTCCGTCCCTGCATGACGAGGGACCCGCCATCACCCTGATGGAACCCGCCATCGGGCTTCTCTTCCTCGGTCTCCTTCTCTGCAGCGTCCGGTGGTTCCTCGCCACCTTCCCGGCGGTCCAGCTGTGGCAACCCATGGAGGAGACCGAGTCGGTGAAGACGGAGCCGAAGGGGGGGAAATAGCATCGGTCTAGAGCCCTGGCGAGTGCCTCCAGGTAGAGATGGATGCCGCCGGACCGAGGTCGGCGCCAGCGCACCTATACTCTCCCGTCGAGAATCTCCAGGACTTGTTCGTGGAGGATGCCGTTGGTGGAGACACCGGAGCCTCCGTCCAGCCGTGGAATGCCGGCCAGGTCCGTGAATCGGCCTCCTGCCTCCTGCAGGATAGGAATGAAGGGTGCAGCGTCCCACGGAGACAGGACGGGATCGATCATGACCTCGGCCCTTCCTGTGGCCACAAGGGCGTGGCCGTAGCAGTCGCCCCAGGTCCGGGTCAGGGCAGACCGTCGGACGAGCTCCTTCCACCTGGAGCCAAGAGGGTCGTCCAGAAGCAGGGCGGGATCCGTGGTGAGGACGGCAGCTCCTGCAAGGTCGGCCACAGAGGAAACCCGGGCAGGCCGTCCGTTCCAGTAGCATCCGTGGCCCACGGCGGCTGCCACGGTCTCCCCCAGGGCCGGGAAGTGGGCGACACCCACCACCGGGACTCCCTCCACCTCGATTCCCAGGAGGACCCCGAACAGCGGGATCCCCCTCATGAACGTACGCGTTCCGTCGATGGGGTCGAGAATCCAGCGAACGGAGGCGTCGGCGTTGGTGCGGCCGAGCTCCTCTCCCAGGATTCCATGATCCGGGAAACGCCGCGCGATCTCTTCACGCAAGAAGGTCTCGACGGCTCTGTCGGCCACGGTGACGGGTGTGCCGTCCCCTTTGGTCTCCGAGTCCAGCAGCTTGCCGAAATGCTCCAGGGTGATGGAGCCGGCGTTCCCCGCGAGCTCCTGGGCCACCTGCAGGAGGTCTCCCAGCCCTGCGACGGTAGGGTTCATGAGGGTCCCGATGCGGTTGGATTGGGGTCAAGGGGTTTCTCCGGAGCCTGGCCCCGGCTGAGCTTGGAGCGGTAGAGATCCTGGTCGGCGGCACGGATGAGATCCTCCACCTCGAACATCTCCACCGGATCGAATTCACCGATTCCAACGCTGACCGAGACCCCGTGCCGTGCCAACTCGGGATGGCCTGCGATGCGGTTGGCGACGCGCTGTGCGTGACTCTCGGCTCCCTCCCGGGAGATGTCGGTAAGGACGGAGATGAACTCGTCTCCGCCATACCGGGCTGCGATGTTCATGGCCCGGGTCTCGCTGCGAAGGATTCGCCCGAGGCTCCTGAGGATCTGATCTCCCACCACGTGCCCGAGACGGTCGTTCAGGTGCTTGAAGTTGTCCAAGTCGAAGAGAATGACGCACACAGGCCTACCCCGACGGGCGGCAGCCACCTCCCGCCGGAGGTGGATGTCTAGGTGGCGACGGTTGGGCAAGTCAGTGAGGGGGTCGGTGAGGGAGAGGGCCTGGATGCTCTCGTGGAGCCGAGCGTTCATCAGGGCCACCGAGGCCTGGTTGGCAAGGCGAGAAAGGATTTCCACGTCCTGCTGAGAAATGGCGCGTTTGGCGAGCTTTCCGGCAGCAAGCGCTCCCGCCACGTCATCCCCCAGAAGAAGGGGAACCAGGAGCGCCGATCCCGCCTGGGAGCTCCCGTAGGTGTCCCGCGGCAGCAGTTGGCTCCGGGGGAGGTCCTCCACGATTATCGGTTGACGGTTCACCACCATGGCCTCGTAGAGCGCATCCGTCATGGGCCACGAGGTACCCTCGGGAACCCGGATCCGTCCTCCGGACGACGCGACCCGGGCCTGGCGTCCCTCCAGGAGCCAGACGGTCGACGCATCGGCCTGCAGGAGCTCGAGGACGGCGTCGATCACGGTGCGCAAGACTTCCTTGGCATCCAGGGAGCTGGTGATGGCTCTTCCGATCTCCTCCACCCGCTCAGCTTCACGCCGTCTGGCTTCCAACTCCATGACATGCCGTGCGTTGGTGATGGCCACAGCCGCCACGTCGGCGATGCCCTGGAGGAGCTCCAGGTCTTCTTCATCGAATGTACCGGGCCGATAGCTCTGGGTGGACATGGCTCCCATGACCTCCCCTTCACACCGGAGAGGCACAGAAATGGCCGACCGGGTGAGCTCGGATCCTGCTTCTCCCAGGACCATCAGGGAGCGGGTCTCCAGTCTGTCCCGGACCAGGCTTCCCCTCTCCGTCCGCAGGACCTCACTCTCGGAGCCCCTGAAGGTGACCTCCACATTCTGCTCGGTTCCCCGGTCGGCATAGAAGACCACTGTGGCCAGATCCTTTTCCCGGTCGTAGAGCGCCACGTAGAATCCGGCAGCCTCCAGGACCCGGGCCGTCTCCCTGTAGATGGATCGATAGAGCTCGTCCGGGCTGAGGGTTCGCGCCAGGGTGTGGCTGATATCCAGCAACACCTTGTAGCGTTCTCCCACTGAGGTGCCGCCGGTACTTGAGTTCGCTTCGGACATGGGAAGGTCGCGGCTGTGGTTCTCGAGTGGTGATGGGCCAGAGGGCCCCGCCGGGACGGCAGCGTAGAGCCCGGGATCGGGCCTTCAATGAATAAGATAGGGCGCCATCACGAAGGGAAACAGCCTTTTCTATGGGAAGCCTATCGGTCGTCCAACCGTAATGCGCCCTTGAGAGCCCCGGGTCCGGCCGTCTTCCAGTCAGGGGCCGTCCGACTCGTTTCCTCGCCTTCTTTCCGACCCCAGGACCCGATCCAGATAGTGTCCTATCTCGAAGCCCATGGCCCTCAGCAGACCCGCCTCCTGCAAGTCTGGCTCCGCTCGGGCGATGAGGGTGCGAAGCGTCCGCAGGATGGACTCCGGAGCTCGGGCCTTGAAGAAGTCGATCTGGTGGAGACCCTTCTCCAGGGCGGCAAAGGTGTTCTCAAGCTCCTGGACCGTGGCCGGCCGGGTGGCCCGCCTTCCCACGGGAAGCTGGACTTCGCCCTCGCCCGAGGCGAGAAAGACCTCGTAGCTCATGAGGAGGACGGAGTGGGCAAGATTCAAGCTGGAGTAGTCGGGATTCGTGGGTATGATTGCGACAGAGTGGCAGAGATCCAGGGCCTCATTTCCCAAGCCCCGGTCCTCCCGGCCGAAAAGGAGGGCAACCACGCCCTGGCCGGCCTGCTCCACGATCCGGGGAGCCGCCTCTCGGGGCCTGACGTAGTTGCGCTGGGCCGTCCGTGCCCGGGCCGTGGTTCCCACCACGTACACGGCGTCGGAGAGGGCCGCCGGTAGAGAATCCAGGATCTTGGCTCCCTCCACCACGTCCTCGGTCCGGTGGGCGATGCCCTCGATGCGCCAGGCATCGAACTCGACGGGGCGAACGAGCCTCAGGCGTCGGAGGCCCATGTTCTTCATGGCCCGGACCACTCCGGCGATGTTCACCACGTTCTGGGGCTCGTCCAGCACCACCACCACGTTGGTCAGCACGGATGGGCTCATGGGCGGAGAATGGCAATGGTGGAGTTGGCTTGCGACGGTGCGTGGCCGGCGCCGGACACAAGGGTGGCCGACGGCTCAGGGGTCCTTCCCGTCCCCGAGGCGGCGCTCCTCGTCGTTCGAGCTCGGCAGCTCCGGGTCTTCATGGCCCTCCCGGACGGATTGGCGGAAGTTCCGGATCCCCTCACCGACGCCCCGAGCTATCTGGGGGATGCGCTTGGCCCCGAAGAAGAGGACCACCAGGGCCAGCACCAGGAGTATCTCCCCGATTCCGAAGCTCATTGGGTCTCAGTCCTGACTCGAAGGTGTAAGTGAGCTCCCGCCGTGGCCCACCTGCACGGGCGTCGGCGGGAGCCTGAAAGATGACGGACGGAGGGCTACTTGAGAAGGATCCTGGCGATCGTCTGGAGTTGCATGTTCGAGGTTCCTTCGTAAATGGATCCGATCTTTGCGTCCCGGTAGAGCTTCTCCACGGGGTACTCCCTGGTGAACCCGTAACCCCCGAAGAGATCTACCGCCGCGGAGGCCACCTCCTGGGCGATCTGGGCAGAGAACAGCTTGGCCATGGCAGCCGGATTGACAAAGTCCTTTCCCGCATCCTTCAGCCGTGCCGCGTTGTAGACCATGAGGCGGGCCGCCTCGATCTGCGTGGCCATCTGAGCCAATTGGAATTGAACCCCCTGGAACTCGGCGATGGGCTGGCCGAATTGTTCTCTCTCCTTCACATATTTCACCGTATGGTCCAGGGCGCCCTGGGCAAGGCCCACCATCTGGGCCCCGATTCCGATACGCCCCTCGTTCAGGGTTTCGATGGCCACCCTGTAACCCTTCCCCACCTCCCCCAGGACGTTCTCGGACGGCACTCGGACGTTCTCCAGGACCAGCTCCGTGGTGGAGGAGGCTCGGATGCCGAGCTTGTCCTCCTTCTTGCCCACGGTGAACCCTTCCGTGCCTCTCTCCACCAGGAACGCCGTGATCCCCTTGTAGCCGGCCTCCGGGTTCACGTTGGCGAAGATGATGAAAAGGTCCGCCTCGTTTCCATTGGTTATCCAGAGCTTCTGACCGGTGATCACCCACCCATCCCCATCCTCGGTGGCCCGACAGGCCAGGGCAAAGGCATCGGAGCCGCTCCCCGCTTCCGAAAGGGCGTAGGCACCGACCGTATCGGCAGCCATGCGCGGGAGGAAGCGCTCCTTCTGCGAGTCGGAGCCCCACCGCAGGAGGGCGTTGATGAACAACGTGTTCTGGACGTCCACAAGAACGGCCACGGCAGGGTCAACACGGGAGAGCTCCTCCACCACCAGGATGGAGGTGAAGAACGTGGAACCGGCTCCACCCATCTCCTCGGGGACCTCGATACCCATGAGTCCGAGCTCGAAGAGCTGGGGCACGAGGTCGGTGTCGAAGGTCTGGTTGCGGTCCATCTCGGCGACCCGCGGAGCGATTTCGCTTTCGGCGAAATCCCGAATCGCCTTCCGGAACATCTCCTCTTCTTCCGAAAGGGTGGTGAGTGCGGGATGGGGAGCGGCAGGCGAGGGTTCGGACATGGGTGTCATTCTCCTGATGTCAGGGCCAGGGGTTTCGAACGGCGTGCCAGCGGAGCCAACGAGTCGTCCATGGACGAAGTGGTTCCCGGGCCTCTCGGGAAAGGTATCCCCGGGCCCGGGCGCAGGAAAGCAGGACCGGCCCGGCCAGCCGGCACCGGCCATGGAATGGGGGTACCTTGACCTTTGTCGAGAATACCATCTATTGTGCGGGCCTGGTATGAAGAAAAGCATCTCACGGAGGAACCATGTCCGACATCCCAGAAGGTCTCCTTTACACTGAGGAACACGAGTACCTCAAGCCCGGCGAGGAGGACGACGTCTATCTCGTCGGGATCACCGATTACGCCCAGGGCGAGCTCGGGGACGTGGTGTACGTCGAGCTTCCCGAGGTGGGGGCCTCCTTCGACAAGATGGAGCCCTTCGGCACCATCGAAGCCGTGAAGGCCGTCAGCGATCTCTATTGCCCGGTCAGGGCGGAGATCCTGGAAGTCAACGCAGCCCTGGAGGAAGATCCGGCCCTCATCAACTCCGACCCGTACGGGGAAGGGTGGATGATCAAGATCCGGGTGGAGGATGTAGATCAGCTCACGGGGACGATGGACGCCGTGGCCTACTCCTCACTGGTGGGGGGCTGATCCCGTCATCCACAGCCCCCCGGAACAGGGCGGGCTGCGGAGAGTAACCAAAGTCCACAGGCGGGAGGCGGGGAGTAAACCCCGGGGCTGAGGTCCCGGGGCCTCGAAGGTAACCCCGGCGGCCAATCCCGGCCGACGGTGGCGCTCTCGCTGACACGCTGAGTTTTCTGCCATGTCTTTGATTGCCATAGATCCAAAGAGCGATTTTGTCCGGAGGCACATTGGGCCCGGAGAGGAGGATCTCCGGGAGATGCTGGGGGTCCTGGGGTATTCGGGGATGGAGGAGCTCATCCGGGACGCGATTCCGGATGCCATCCGCCTGGAGAAGGAAC
Source organism: Gemmatimonadota bacterium (assembly GCA_003564295.1). Classification (GTDB taxonomy): domain Bacteria; phylum Gemmatimonadota; class Gemmatimonadetes; order Longimicrobiales; family Gaopeijiaceae; genus PXFI01. Next base: position 30,287 of record PXFI01000360.1, read on the forward strand.
TTGACCTCCCGGAACCCACGCCCGAGCACATCCTCTTGGAAGAGATCAGGAAGATCGCCCTGGAGAACAAGGTCTTTCGCTCCTACATGGGGCTGGGCTACCACGACACCGTGACTCCCGGGGTCATCGCTCGGAACATCCTGGAGAATCCGGGATGGTATACCCAGTACACGCCCTACCAGGCCGAGATCTCTCAGGGCCGCCTTGAAGCCCTTCTGGTCTTCCAGACCATGGTCATGGACATGACCGGTCTGCAGATCGCCAACGCCTCCCTCCTGGACGAGGGGACGGCGGCTGCGGAGGCCATGACCCTCTTCCAGGGTGAGGCCAAGGGGAACCGGAATACCTTCTTCGTCTCGGAGCTCTGCCATCCCCAGACCATCGCAGTTGTACGGACCCGGGCGGAGCCCCTGGGGATCCGGGTGGTGGTCGGGAGCCACGACACCTTCGAGTTCACCCAGGACACCTTCGGTGCCCTGATCCAATATCCCGCCTCCGACGGCCAGGTGCTGGACTACGAGACGTTCGTGGAAGCCGCCCACCAGGTGGGAGCTTTCGTGGTCGTGGCTGCAGATCTCATGAGCCTGGCTCTCCTCAGGCCGCCGGGGGAGTTCGGGGCCGATGCCGCCGTGGGGAACACCCAGCGCTTTGGCGTACCCATGGGCTTCGGTGGACCCCATGCCGGATACCTGGCGGCCCGGGAGGAATTCAAGCGCAGGATGCCCGGGCGGATCATCGGGGTCTCGGTGGATGCCGACGGCAACCCTGCCCTCCGCATGGCCCTGCAGGTCCGGGAGCAGCACATCCGCCGTGAGAAGGCGACGTCGAACATCTGCACGGCCCAGGTCCTCCTGGCCATCATGGCGGCCATGTATGCGGTCTACCACGGTCCCACGGGGATTCGGGAGATTGCCCAGCGCATCCACAACCTGTCGGGCATCCTGGCCGAAGGGCTGCGACGCCTGGGCCACGACATCGTCCACGACCTCTTCTTTGACACGATCCGGGTCCGGCCGAACGGGATGAGCGCCGAGGCGGTCATGGGGGCGGCTCTCCAGCGGGAGATCAACCTGCGGGACTTCGGAGACGGAAGCATCGGGATCGCCCTGGACGAAAGCGTGCTGCCGGAGGACGTGGACGACCTCTTCGCCGTCTTTGGAGGTAACGGGAAGGTCTCTGCCCGGGGGCTGGCCGAGGAAGGGGTGCGCGTGGAGTTCCCGGCGGCCCTCGTGAGGACCTCGGATTATCTCACCCATCCCGTTTTCAACCGGTACCACTCGGAGACGGAGATGCTCAGGTACCTCCGGAAGCTGGAGGCACGGGACCTCTCCCTGAACACGAGCATGATCTCCCTGGGCTCGTGCACCATGAAGCTGAACGCCACCACGGAAATGGTTCCCATCACCTGGCCGGAGTTCGCCAAGCTCCATCCCTTCGTCCCGGCGGACCAGGCTAGGGGCTACCAGCGCATCATCGGCGACCTGGAGAGCTGGCTCGCGGAGATCACCGGTTTCGCCGCCACCTCCATGATGCCCAACTCCGGCGCCAACGGGGAGTATACGGGCCTCCTGGTTATCCGGGCCTATCATCTGGACCGGGGGGATGCGCACCGAAACGTGTGCCTCATCCCCGCCTCCGCCCACGGGACGAACCCTGCCAGCGCCGTCCTGGCCGGGATGAAGGTGGTGGTAGTGAAGACGGACGAGTCCGGAAACATCGACCTGGCCGACCTCCGGAGCAAAGCGGAGAAGCACGCCGAGAACCTGGCGGCCGCCATGGTGACCTACCCCTCCACCCACGGAGTCTTCGAGTCCCGGATCAGGGAGGTGTGCCGGATCATCCACGAGCATGGCGGGATGGTCTACCTGGACGGCGCGAACATGAACGCCCAGGTGGGGCTGGCCCGGCCCGGCGACTACGGGGCCGACGTCTGCCACCTGAACCTGCACAAGACCTTCGCCATCCCCCACGGCGGGGGAGGACCGGGGATGGGCCCCATCTGTTGCAATGAGACCCTTGCGCCGTTCCTCCCGGGCCACCCCCTGGTGGACGTGGGGGGAGAGAAGGGGACGGGACCCGTGAGCGCAGCCCCCTGGGGGAGTCCGAGCATCCTGCCCATCTCGTGGGCCTACATTCGGCTCCTGGGTCCAGACGGTCTCAGAAGAGCCAGCGAGGCTGCGATCCTGAACGCGAACTACCTGGCCACCCGCCTGGAGGAGCACTTCCCCATCGTTTATCGCGGAGAGAAGGGCCGGGTGGCCCACGAGTTCATCCTGGACATCCGCCCGGTTCGCAAGACGTGCGGC
>PXFI01000032.1 GCA_003564295.1 Gemmatimonadota bacterium
CCACCTTCTTCGCCCGGCTCCTGACCTGGGTCCCGGGAGATCCTCTCTGCCGCGTCAACCCCCACACTCCGCCCCTTCTCCACAGCCTGGGAGCCTTCCTGGGAAGCATGGACCGGGCCCTGGAGGATTTCGCCCACCCGGCCCAGGACAGGAAGCTGAGGTGGGACCTGAAGCACGCGGACCAGGTGGTCCCGAACCTCCTCCCTCACGTGGGTGAACCTGCACGGCGGAGACTCCTGGAGGAGATGGCGGGCCGCTTCGGAGAGGCCCTGCGCCCCCTGCTCCCAGCTCTTCGACTGAGCGTCATCCACGGAGATGCCAACGATCACAACGTCCTGGTGGACGAGTGGAGGGCGGGAGCGGATCCCCGGGAACGGAGGGTGTCGGGGGTGGTGGACTTTGGAGATGCCGTCCGGAGCTACACCGTGGGAGAGGCCGCCATCGCCGCCGCCTACGGCATGCTGGAGAAGGAAGATCCCCTAACGGCCGCATCCCACGTGGTGGCCGGGTACCACAGGTCCCTCCCCCTGGAGGAAGAGGAGATAGGGGCCCTCTTTCCACTCATGGGACTGCGCCTATGCCTGTCGGTGGCCATCAGCGCCCATCAGAAGAGCCTGGAGCCCCACAACGAGTACCTCACGGTGAGCGAGGCCCCGGCGTGGGCTCTCCTGGAACGACTGAGGGGGGAGAGTATGGACCTGCCCCATTTCCTCTTCCGGCAGGTCTGCGGGGTGGACCCGGTCCCCGGGAGCCGGGCCGTGGTGGAGTGGCTCCAGGCCCACGGCAGGGAGGCGGGCCCCGTGGTCGGGGGTGGCACGACGGCCACCACCAGCTCACGGGAAGGGGAGGGCGTCCCCAGCCCCCGGCCATCTCCCCTGCACCTTTCCACCACCCCCGTGCACGTCTTCGACCTGAGCGTGGATTCCCGGGAGTTCTGCCCCGCCCCGGAACCGGAGGACGCCGAGGGGTGGACTCGCACGCTCTTCCAACGGATGGAGGCCGCGGGGGCTCGGGTGGGCGTGGGCCGCTATGACGAAGTGAGGCGATGGTATACCTCGGACCTCTTCAGCTCCCCGGCAGAGGACGCGCCCGAGTGGAGAACCGTGCATCTGGGCGTGGACCTCTTCCTCCCGGCCGGGTCCCCGGTCTTCGCCCCCTTTGACGCAGTGGTCCACTCCCTGGCCCTGAACGCCGGGCCCCTGGACTATGGGCCCACCGTGATCCTGGAACATGGGGTCCAAGGGGCAGGCCCCGGGAGCCATGGATACGCCCCGGCCCCGGATGCTTTCTCGAGCAGGGGCGGGCCTGACACCCAAGGCACCCCATCACTTCCACCTCTGCGCTTCTGGACTCTCTACGGACACCTGGGGGAAGAGGTCCTGGCCCGCCTCCAACCCGGGCAGCAGCTGGCCAGGGGGACGGCCTTCGCCCGCATCGGGGACTTCCCGGTGAACGGGAACTGGGCCCCCCACCTCCACTTCCAGGTCATCACCCACACCCTGGGAATGGAGGGCAACTTCCCGGGCGTGGGCCGCCCGTCCCAGCGGGACCTCTGGAAGTCCCTCTCCCCCGACCCGAACCTGCTCCTGGGGATTCCGGACCCGGATGGGGGCATCGGCGTCAGTCGACCTGGTCGCCACTCCGGCGCTCCCCTGGCTTGGGACAGGGGGCGATCCGTCCAGGACATCCTCCGGAGCCGGCGGCACCACCTGGGCCCCAACCTGAGCGTCGCCTACGGCCGTCACCTCAAGATCGTCCGGGGCTGGCGCCAGTTCCTCTATGACCAGGAGGGCCAACCCTATCTGGACGCCGTCAACAACGTACCCCACGTGGGCCACTGCCACCCCCGGGTGGTGGAGGCGGGCCGGCGACAGATGGCCGTCCTGAACACCAATACCCGCTACCTCCACGACTCACTGGTGGAGTATGCGGAGCGGCTGGTGGCCCGACTTCCGGAACCCCTGTCCGTGGTCTATTTCGTGTGCAGCGGGAGCGAGGCCAACGAGCTCGCCCTGCGCATGGCCCGGGCCCATACGAAACGACGGGACGTGGTGGTGGTGGAGGGAGCCTATCACGGCAACACCTCCGCCATGGTGGACCTGAGCCCTTACAAGTTCGACGGGCCCGGAGGGGAAGGGCCTCCTCCCTGGGTCCACACAACCCTCATGCCGGACCCCTACCGGGGCCGCTACCGGGCCTTGCCCATGCCGGATCCGGGGGTGGGATCCGAGAGGGCCGGGGAGGACGCCACCCTCCCGGGCCACCCTGCCGGCCCACCATCCAGCCAGCCTCGGCGCCGGTCCCGGGGGGAGGAAGGCACCCGGTACCCCGAGTACCTCCCGGCCGCCGAGTTGGGCCCCCGCTATGCCGACCACCTCCGGAGCGTGTTGGGCCGCCTGCACGAGGAAGGACGGGACCCGGCAGCCTTCTTCTGCGAGCCCCTTCTGGGATGTGGGGGCCAGATCGTCCTGCCCCCGGGCTACCTCGCACAGGCCTTCCAGCACGTCCGGGAGGCGGGAGGAGTCTGTGTGGCCGACGAGGTACAGGTGGGATTCGGGCGGGTGGGGAGCCATTTCTGGGCCTTCGAGACCCAGGATGTGATCCCCGACATCGTCACCCTGGGAAAGCCCATGGGCAACGGCCACCCCCTGGGGGCCCTGGTAACCTCTCCCGAGATCGCCGCCTCCTTCGCCACGGGGATGGAGTACTTCAACACCTTCGGCGGGAATCCCGTCTCCTGCGCCATGGGGATGGCCGTACTGGACGTACTGGAGGAGGAGGGTCTTCAGGAGAACGCGCGGGTGGTGGGGGAGCACCTTCTGGCGGGCCTGAAAGCCCTGAAGGAAGCCCACCCCCTTGTGGGGGACGTCCGGGGCCTGGGGCTCTTCCTGGGGGTGGAGCTGGTGGAGGATCGGGAAAGGCGAACGCCGGCCACCACCGAAGCGGCTCGGATAAAGGAACGGTGTCGCGACAATGGGATCCTCCTTTCCACCGACGGCCCCGACGACAACGTTCTGAAGATCAAGCCCCCCCTGGTCTTCACCCTCCGAGACGCTGACCGCCTGGTGTCATGCCTGGACAGGATCCTCGCGGAGGACCCTCTCAATCCACCATCAGCCTCCCCAACGCCACCGCGTTCACCTTGGCCCGGGCACTCTCGGACCGGGAGGGGATGAGGACGGGGGCCCTGGCTCCCACCACCACGTGTCCAGGCTCGAAGGGCACCATGTACTGGAGGGCCTTGGCCGTGATGTTGGCCGCCTCGATGGAAGGGAATAGCAGCACGTCCGCCGCCCCCGCCACCGGTGACTCCACCCCCTTGCGTCTGGCCGCCTCCGCCGACAGGGCCAAATCCATGGCCAGGGGGCCCGCCACCTCGCAGTCACCGAAGAGCCCCTCCCTTCCACGACGGGCCAGCTCCGCCGCATCCACGGTGGAGGGCAGGTCCGGATTTACCTTCTCGACGGCGGAGAGGACCGCCACCTTCGGCCTCTCGAATCCGAGAGCCCGGAACACCTCCAGGGCATTGGTCAGTATCCGGGCCTTGGTCTCCAGGTCCGGGGTCATGTTGATCCCCCCGTCGGTGATGCCCATGAGGCGGAGTTCTCCCGGAAGGGGGCAATCGAAAAGAAAGACGTCGGACAGAAGGCTTCCCGTTCGCAGGCCCCGGTCCCGGTGCAGAACCTCCCGGAGGAGTCCCCCGGTGGTGACCCTACCCTTCATGAGCAGGTGGCCGTGACCCTCCCGGACCAGCTTCACCGAGGTGGCCACCGCCTCCTCGGTCTCCTGTCGGTCCACGATCTCGAAAGCCTTCGGGTCCCGGTCCATCCCCCTGAGGAGCGTCTCAATGCGCACCCGGTCACCCACCAGGACGCTCCGGGCCAGGCCCTCCTCCTCAGCAAGGGCCGCCGCCTCAAGGGCGACCTGGTCCTGGGCCGAGGCGATGACCACGATGCGGGCAGGGAGAGACCGGGCACGTCGCACCAACCCTTCCATGGAACAGACGGAACCCGCCAACCGTTCGGCCGATCCGGCCGAGGAAACATCACTCATGGTCTCAATACTCCTTCGCTTCTTCCTCGCCCCAAAGAACCCTGAGAGCCCCCAGGGCCAGGGCCTTCATCTCCCCCACCTCCGGCAGGATCTCCACGGGCCCCAGGAAGGCCACCCGCTCCCGGATCCACCCCGTGAGGAGGCCGCTGGAGGCCAGGCCTCCGGTGAGGACGATGGCCTCCACACCCCCCTTCAACACCGTGGTCATGGCACCGATCTCCTTGGCGATCTGGTAGGCCATGGCTTCGTAGACCATCCGGGCTTCCTGATCCCCCCGGGTGATCCGCTCTTCAACCTCCCGTCCGTCGGCGGTACCGAGATGGCTCGACAGCCCGCCTCGCTTCACCGTCATCTCCCTGAGTTCCTTCACCGTGAAGGCTCCCGAGTCCACGAGATCCAGGAGCTCCTGCGTAGGCAGCCCCCCGGCCCTTGTGGGGGAAAAGGGCCCACCGCTGTTGGCGTTGTTGGCATCCACAATGCGCCCGTCTTCCACCGGACAGACGGAAGTCCCGCCCCCCAGATGGGCCACCACAAACCGGGAACCCTCTACTTCCCTCTCCTCCCGCCGGCACAGCTCCCGCACCAGGGCATGGATACTCAGGGCGTGACTCAGGGCCCTTCTCTGGATCTCACGCAGGCCGGAGTAACGCGCCAGCTCCCCGAACTCGTCGGTGGACACAGGATCCACGATGAAAGCCGGAATCAGCCCCAGGCCGGGAGATTCACCAACGCCTTCTCCCGAAGCCCTCTCCCTGGTGGCTTCATCCGCCACCGCCTGGGCGAGGGCACACCCCAGGTTCGATGCGTGGGCACCCTGCCGGTTGCCCCGGGCGTCGGCAAGCATGGCCTCCGTCACTCTGTAGGTGCCCCCCTCCACGGGACGAAGGAGCCCCCCCCTCCCCACCACCGCCGAGAGTCTCGATCCCTCGATCCCCTCGTGGCCCAGCCACCAACGGATACCTTCGAGACGGGGGATGAACTGTCTCCACAGGTCCGCTCCCCCCTGGGAGGGCGGAACCGGCAGGGAAGCCTCTTTCAGACAGCCCTCCCCCGCAAAGAGGGCAACCTTTGTGGAGGTGGATCCTGGATTGATGACCAGGATCATGTGCTTGCTTTCTGAAGCCATGGATTCGGCATGCTCCCCGGACGGCCTGTGACCATCCGCCGTATGTGGTGGTATGTCCCACGCCAGGACAGATGTTGCGGCAGATTTGTCTCATGGCATGCAACCCTGTCCGGCCCCTCAGCGGTGAGCACCCGGCTCGGGACCCAACATCGTCCAGCACCGCTCTTATGGTTTCCTGGTTTCCCTTCCCAATCCCCTCACCAATCTGGTGGGCACGAAGCTTGCCGAAAGCTGATGCCGATAGTGGATCTTGTCCATATCGTTAACGGTAGCAATATTTGTGGGCGTTAACTGGGATGGCATCCACTACGGGGTGGAGAGCTCCGAGGGAAGGGGACAGATTGTGGGCATGATCAACGACTTCATGGGCAGCGTTCGAATCCTCGCCACCACCATCGACGAGTGGATGGAGGAGGAGTTGAAGGAAACCACGAAGAACCGGATCACCCCTTCTCAACTCAGGGTCTTGAAGCTCGTGGCCCGGACCAACGCCCGGCGCATCGGCGACGTGGCCGATTTCCTGGCCGTGAGCAACGCCGCTGCCAGCAAGGCTGTGGACCGGCTTGTCCGCCGGGGCCTCCTCCGCCGGAAAGAGTCTCCCAAGGACCGCCGGGCGGTTGAGCTTTCTCTCACGCCTGAGGGTCGCCATACCCTGGCCCAGTACGAGGCCGCAGCGAACCAGGTCTTGAAAGAGGTGTTCGGGTCCCTGCCCCCCGAACAGCTCCAGGCCACAGCCGAATTCCTGGACAGGCTCTCGGTCCGCATGGTCAGCGAGGGCCACACCCGTGAAGGCATCTGTCTTAGGTGCGGCATTCACTTCAGGGACCGGTGCCTCCTGCGTCAGAGCGTGGGACGAAACTGTTACTTTCATCTCCACGGGGGGTCGTCCCTCAGCGACCACGACACCCTGTCCCCTGTGGGCGAAGAGGTGGAGGGATCCCGAAAGGGAACGACATAGATGAAGGCGGGACCCTGGCCCCCTGCTTGCCACAGGCTCGGCTCCCGCAAGGCTTCCCCGGGAATCAGGTCTTCCAGCCGATCCAGACCTGGTTTCCATTTCCCCAGGTTGGCGCCACCATTGGGCTGACCACACACCCTACCCCGAAAAACGGCGGGGGCCCTCCTCTTGGAGGGACCCCGCTCCTGCCCTCCGGGCCCGATACATTTCCGCCTCTTGCCCACACCCCTCAGATAACCGAGGCGATTCCTGATCCTTGCAGGGTCGAAGCTCTCGGCTTCGGGAAGGCCCACCCCAGTCAGCCCTTCCGTCCGGAACCATGGACCGCTTCGTCGGCCCGCTTCAAAACGGCTTCGGGGGCTGATTCGTCGGCGCTGGAATCGGCCACCCCGACGCTCACCTTCACGATCAGGCGTCTCGTCGGCGTCCCCCCTTCGGTCTTCGCCGTCCCCGGATCCCCGGTCTTCGCCCGGGGACGACGCCACCTCCTGAGACCGAATGGAGAATCCTGCAGCGACCGCTGGAAGCCGCCCAGATGGCGCAGGGTCTCGGCTTCGGTCCTCCCGGGAAAGAGCAGGGCGAATTCGTCGCCCCCGTACCGGTAGGCTCGGCCGCCGCCGGGGACCTTGGTCAAGCGTGACGCCACCATGCGGAGCACCTGATCCCCCACATCGTGTCCGTATCGGTCGTTGAATTGGCTGAAATCGTCGATGTCCACCACGGCCGTGGCGTAAGATCCCCTCATGAGCTGAAGGTCCCTGAGCAGGGCCCGCCGGCCCGGAAGGCCCGTGAGGCCGTCCCTGTAGGCCCAGGCTGAGGAAGGGTCCAGGACCGAGAGCCCAAGCGTCAGGCCCGCCCCCATGAAAAGGACCAGCACCCGTCCCGGATCCCCGGCAAGGCAGAGGGCCAGGGCAACCGCCAGGACACTCCAGAGAATCCCTCGCTCCACGGGACCGTCCCTCCGCAGGGCCACGACAAAGACCATGAGGACGGCCAGCACGAAGGCTGTCATCACCGGAAGGGGCACCCCGAGGCGATCCGTGACGGCGGGGTAGACGAGGTCAGCAGCCAGGAGCCCCGTGGTGACCCCAGGGGCCAGGTACAAGAAAGAGCCTCCCAGGACCCCGAGGGCTCCCACACAGGCGATCTGCATGAGCCCCATGGCCGAAAAGACCCCCCGGTCCCCGAAGGGCACCAGGACCACGGCAGACAGGGCGAAGAGCCCTCCCCCGACATAGAGGGCCGGCATACCTCCGGCCCCGCTGGACGCCATGGCTGCCAGCGCCACCAGACCCAGGATCAGGGCTACCACCCTGCTCCGGTGCCGGGATCCGGCCAGCAGCGCCGCCCAGCCGAAGGCGATCCATGGAAACCCTCTGGAGGCCACGGCCACGAGGCCCTCCGGGCCATACGCCACCGCCGTAGCAGCCACGAGGACCAGGCCGCCGGGAAAGAGCCAGGAGAGGAGTCCCTTCATGAAGAGACAGGCTAACCCGGCGAGGGAACGGCCACAATAGTAAGGGCAGCTACGACAAGGTGTTTCGAGGAACGAGGGGTGGGGGTCAGGAAGACGAGAGCGCCGGTCGCTCAGTTGTTCTGAGCGAAGCGCTCCAGCATGGCCCGCTCGTCGGGGGTAAGGGACCTGACACCCGAGCTCAACGCCTTCTCCAGGACCCGCTCCACCTCATCCCGGTTGAGCTCATGAAGCTTGTCCAGGGGGATGGCCTTCCACCTCCGCAGAGCCTCCCTGTCATCGCTCCGACCAGCGCTGTCGGTCAACCTCTCCTTCGGCGTGGGCATGGGACGCCATTGTTGAAAGTACTTTCGCCGTTGCCACCGGAGGTAGGCATACCCTGCGGCGAAGCCCCCCAGATGGGCGAAGTGGGCGATTCCTGTTCCACTGCCCGAGATCCCGGCGTAAAGGGACACCACCGCCAGGACGATAACGAGCCACCGGGCCTGCACGGGCAGCACGCCCCAGATGTAGATGGGGGCCTTGGGCCAGAAGTAGGCGAAGGCCAGCAGGACCCCGAACACGGCGCCCGATGCTCCCACCACGGCCGCGTGGGGAGCGAAGAGGAAGGAGAAGGCGGCCCCCCCGAGGCCACTCAGGAAATAGAGCTTGAGAAACGATTTCCCCCCGAGTTGCATCTCTAGGCGGGGGCCGAAGAAGAAGATCGCCAGCATGTTGAAGAAGAGGTGCCAGAAGTTGGCGTGAACGAACATGTAGGTGACGACACCCCAGGGCTGGGAGAGGATGCCCATGGGCCAGAGCGCCAGAAGAGCCCCCAGCCGGGGTTGGGCAGCGGTCAGGAAGAAGACCACCACGTTGGCAATCAGGAGGCGCACGACCCAGGGAGTCATGGATTCCTTTTCGTTCCGGCCCGCCCCGCAGTCGGCGGGCCATGAGCGTTCCGTCGGAGAACCGACACCACGTCTTCAATACCGCCCAGGACTTCAATGGTTCGCTCGGTCCGGGTCCGCGCACCCGGCATTCCGGAGGCGAAGGCGGCCGGCCCGACTCGGGCTGGCGGGCAAGTTACTGGAGCTTGCCTCCACCGGCGACCCCACCTGTGAAGGCCCCCCGCATGGGCGGCCCCGGCCTCCAGGATTCCCGGCTGACCTGAGGAGAAGAATCCGCACCTACCACCGACAGGAACACACCGGCCCAGTTGGCACGGGCGTTGCAACTCAGCGGGCACGCGGGGTCCCCACGGGGCCCTCGATGTGCCTCTCGATAGTCCTACATATCACGCACACCGGGTGTTGACAGGGTGTGCCGCCCCGACGACTATGCAGATTTTGTGAGAGAGCCCATGTCCGAGACAGGTCTCAAGATGCACGAAATTTCGCGAGGGCTGAACCTGCCCCTGTCCGGGGAAACCTCCACCAGGGAGGCACCCGCCCCGAGCGTGGACCTGGTGGCTGTAGTCGCCGCCGACTATGTGGGGATGCGGCCCCGGATGCACGTGAAGGTTGGAGACACGGTCAAGCGCGGGACCGTTCTCTTCGAGGACCGCAAGACTCCAGGAGTACTCTTCACGTCACCGGCCGGAGGTGTGGTCGAGGCCGTAGAGCGGGGCGAGCGGCGTGCCCTGCAGAATGTGGTCATCCGGGTGGCGGACGTGGAGGAAGACGAAGTCTTCGAGTCCTATACGGGACGCCAACCTCAGGACCTCACATCGGCGGACATGGAAGCGCTGATGGTGGAATCCGGCATGTGGACCGCCCTGCGCACCCGGCCCTTCAGCCGCACTCCCATCCCCGGCAGCCGCCCCAGCAGCATTTTCGTCACAGCTATGGACACGGCGCCACTGGCAACCCCGCCGCAGGTGGTCCTCGCGAGCCGGGCCGAGGGGTTCGAAATGGGCCTGCGGGGGCTTGTGGCCCTGGCCGACGGACGGCCCGTGTATCTCTGTCGGGAAAGAGGCGTCGACCTACCGGGGACAGAGGTGCGTGGTGTGGAGGTTCACGACTTCTCCGGGCCGCATCCCGCGGGAACGGTTGGGATCCACATCCACCTCGTCGATCCTGTGAACGCCGACAAGACGGTCTGGTACATGGGCTATCAGGATGTGGTGGCCCTTGGCGAGCTCCTGTCCACGGGCAAGCTCTTCGTCGAACGCGTCGTATCCATAGGGGGCCCCGCCATTGCGAAGCCGGGACTTCTCACGACCCGTTTCGGGGCCGAAGCGGCTCCCCTGGTGGAAGGGCGCCTGGTGGAGGGGGAAGTGCGGCTCATCAACGGATCCGCCCTGTACGGTCGCGCCCTGGTGGATCCTTACCGATTCCTGGGCCCATTCCAGCACCAGTTGACGGGGCTCATGGAGGACCGGGAGCGGCGTTTTCTTGGCTGGATGGCGCCCGGCGGGGACCGATTCTCCATCAAGCCGCTGTTCCTCTCCCGGCTCACGGCACGGGGTAAGGAGTTCCCCCTCAACACGTCCATACACGGCAGCCGGCGCGCCGTGGTCCCCTTTGGCGCCTTCGAGGAAGTCCTTCCGTTTGACACCCATCCCGTCTTCCTCCTGAGGGCTCTGCTGAGCCAGGATATCCCGCTGGCGCTGGACCTGGGAGTGCTGGATCTGGACGAGGAGGACCTGGCCCTCTGCACGTTCGTCTGCCCCGGCAAGAACGACTACGGCGCGGCACTTCGCGAAGTGCTCACTGTGATTGAGAAGGAAGGGTGATGAAGCTCGTAAGACGGCTCTTGGATGCGACGGAAAAGCCCTTCCTGAAGGGGGGCAAGCTTCAGCGGCTGTATCCGGTGTACGAGGCCCTGGATACCTTCACCTTCACTCCGGGCAAGGTCACCGGCGGCAAGACCCATGTGCGAGACGCCATGGATCAGAAGCGGCTGATGATGACCGTCGTCTGGGCGTTGGTGCCGGTAATTCTGTTTGCTGCGTACAACACGGGCTACCAGGCCAACCTGGCCATTGAACGCCTCCAGGCACTGCATGGAGGTGAGCTGGCCGCCTTCGCACTCGACAACTGGCGTACCTCCATCTATGTGAGCCTCGGGCTGCCGTTTTCCTCCTCCCACTTCATAGCCTGCGTGGTCCATGGGCTGCTCTACTACCTGCCCATCCTGTTCGTCACGTTCGCCGCAGGGGGACTCTGGGAAGTTGTCTTCGCAGTCGTGCGCAGACACGAGATCAACGAAGGCTTCCTCGTCACCGGGATGCTGTTTCCCCTGATCCTGCCCCCAGCCATTCCGCTGTGGCAGGTGGCTCTCGGCATCAGCTTCGGTGTAGTCATCGGTAAGGAGGTATTCGGCGGGGTGGGGATGAACTTCTTCAACCCGGCCCTGGTCTCCCGGGCCTTCCTGTTCTTCGCTTATCCCGCCGACATCTCCGGTGACGAGGTCTGGATGGCCGCCCAAGGGTTCACGCCCGACGGGGTCTCCGGAGCGACCTGGCTCTCGGTGGCCACCATGGAAGGGCCGGGGGCACTTGCCGAGGAAGGCCCCACTTTCATGGAGGCGTTCATCGGGCTTGTGCCGGGCTCCATCGGGGAGACCTCGGCCCTTGCCTGTCTCATCGGGGCCGCGGTGCTGGTGCTGACGCGCGTGGGGAGTTACCGGACGATGTTGGGCGTGGTGGCGGGCACGGTGGGCATGACCCTCCTGTTCAACGCCATCGGCTCTGCAACGAACCCGGCCTTCCATATCCCGTTGTGGTGGCACATGGTCCTGGGAGGTTGGGCCTTCGGTACGGTCTTCATGGCCACGGACCCTGTAAGCGGGGCCTATACCCAGAGAGGTCAGTACATCTACGGCGCTCTCATCGGGGTGATGGCCATCGCGATTCGTGTGGTCAACCCGGCGTTCCCCGAAGGAATGATGCTGGCCATCCTCTTCGCGAACCTGTTCGCACCGCTCATCGACTGGTTCTTCATTCGAGCCGTCGTCAAGAGGAGGGCGTTACGACATGGCTAGAGGAAAACTCTACATCGTGCTGTTCACCACCGCGGTGTGCGGCGTGTTCTCCGTGGTGGTTTCGCTGGCCGCCGTGACTCTCAAGGAACGCCAGGAGGCCAACCGCAAGCTCGATCAGCAGAGGAACGTGCTCGTCGTGGCTGACCTGGTGGACCCGGTCACGCGACTTACCGTGGAGATGGCCGACTCCCTGTTCCGGGAGAACGTGGAGGCCCAACTCGTCAGGCTGGAGACGGGTGAGGTGGTACCTGACGATGATCCACTGGCCTACGACCAACAGCGTGCCAAGCGTGACCCCGCCCTCAGCCGGCCGGCCCCCGACAACCGAGCCGGGATCCCGCGACTGCCCCTGAAGGCACTCGTCTATCTCGTCAAGAAGAACGACGCTCTGGATGCCGTGGTCCTTCCCGTGGAGGGCATGGGGCTCTGGGGTACCATGTACGGATTTCTGGCTCTGGAGGATGACCTCAACACCATCAGGGGCATCACCTTCTACGATCACGGGGAGACACCGGGGCTGGGTGGCGAGATCGAAAGCTGGCGCTGGAGAGACCAGTGGGAGGGCAAGAGGATCTACGACGATGCCAGCGAGGTGGCCTTCCATGTGCGCAAGGGCCGGGCCCCGCCCGATGACCCCTTCGCCGTGGACGGACTGGCGGGTGCCACCCTGACGGCCAACGGGGTCACGTACCTCATACAGTTCTGGCTTGGTGAACACGGATTCCGTCCTTACTTGAGGAACCTGACCTCGGGAATGGAAGGTCATTGATGGCAGCAAAGACTCGTAAGATCCTCCTCGAGCCGATCTTCACCAACAACCCCATCTCCATGCAGGTGTTGGGGATCTGCTCGGCCCTGGCCGTCACGACCAAGCTCGAGACGTCCGTGGTCATGTCCATGGCCGTCATCTCGGTCATGTCCCTCTCCAACCTCTCGGTGGCGATTCTACGCAACTACATCCCACCGAACGTGCGCATCGTGATCCAGCTGACGATCATCGCGTCTCTCGTGATCATCACCGACCAGGTGCTGAAGGCCTACGCCTACGACGTGAGCAGGCAGCTCTCTGTTTTCGTGGGCCTCATCATCACGAACTGCATCGTGATGGGGCGGGCCGAGGCCTTCGCCATGCAGAACCGCCCCTATCCCAGCCTGGTGGACGGATTCGGCAATGGTATCGGCTACAGCCTGATCCTCATCACCGTGGGGTTCTTCCGGGAGCTGTTCGGCGCCGGCACCCTCTTCGACGTGCAGGTGCTTCCCCTGGCCGCGGAGGGCGGGTGGTACGTCCCCAACGGCCTCATGGTTCTGGCACCGGCGGCATTCTTCCTCATCGGCGTGTTCATCTGGGTGCACCGATCCCTCTACCCCGATCTGCAGGAAGAGGAGTAGTCGTCCATGGAACATTACCTGAGCCTGCTCTTCCGGGCGATCTTCGTGGAGAACATGGCCCTGGCCTTCTTCCTGGGCATGTGCTCCTTTCTGGCGGTATCCCGTAAGGTGGAGACCGCCATCGGGCTCGGCGCCGCCGTCATCTTCGTATTGGCGGTCACCGCCCCCGCGAACTACCTCATCTACACGTATCTCCTGCAGGAGGGGGCTCTCACCTGGGTGAGTCCGGCTCTGGCCGACGTGGACCTGAGCTTCCTCTCCTTCTTGGCGTTCATCGGGACCATCGCCGCCATGGTGCAGATCGTCGAGATGATCATCGACAAGTTCTCACCAACCCTTTATAACGTGCTGGGGGTCTTTCTCCCCCTCATCGCCGTGAACTGCGCCATCCTGGGGGGCTCCCTGTTCCTGGTGGAGCGCAACTACACCCTGGGCGAGTCGACGGTCTTCGGGCTGGGGGCAGGGATAGGCTTTGCTCTGGCGTTGATTGCCCTGGCCGGCATCCGCGAGAAGATGCGCTACAGCGAGGTGCCCGGAGGGCTGAGGGGTTTGGGAATCACGTTCATCGTCACGGGACTCATGGCCCTCGGCTTCATGGCGTTCTCCGGGATCCAGTTGTGAGATAGGGTGAAACCATGATTCAAGTCGCTCTTCTGGGCGTGTTGATGTTCACTCTCGTGATCGTGTTGCTCGTGCTCCTGCTGGTATTGGCACGTAGCTGGCTGGTCGCCACCGAGGACGTGCGGGTCACGATCAACGACGATCCCGACAAGGCCCTCACCACTCCCGCCGGTGGGACCCTCCTGAACACACTCATTCAGAACAAGATCTTCTTGCCCTGTGCCTGTGGAGGAAAAGGCACGTGCGGGACCTGTACGGTGAAGGTGCTGGAGGGGGGCGGAGCCCTTCTGCCCACCGAGACCAGCTTCGTCAACCGGAAAGAGGCCCGGGAGGGAGTCAGGCTCAGTTGTCAGGTGAAGGTCAAGGAGGACATGTCCATCGAGTTGGACCCCGAGGTGTTCGCCGTCAAGCAGTGGCAGTGCCGCGTGCGTTCCAACCGCAACGTGGCGACGTTCATCAAGGAGCTTGTGCTGGAGCTTCCCGAGGGCGAAGTGGTTCCGTTCCGGGCGGGGGGCTACATCCAGATCGAGTGCCCTCCCCATACGGTCCATTACAAGGACTTCCACATCGAGCCCGAATTCCGGGACGACTGGGACAAGTACGATATGTGGCGCTACGTCTCCAAGGTGGACGAACCGGTGGTGCGGGCCTACTCCATGGCCAACTATCCCGAAGAGTCGGGCATCATCATGCTCAACGTGCGGATAGCCTCACCACCGCCGGACAAGCCGAACGTGCCGCCCGGGATCATGTCCTCCTACATCTTCAACCTGAAGCCGGGTGATGAGGTGACCATCTCCGGGCCCTACGGCGAGTTCTTCGCCCGGGACACCGACGCCGAGATGTGCTTCATCGGCGGCGGCGCCGGCATGGCCCCCATGCGCTCCCACATCTTCGACCAGTTCAAGCGCATCGGCACGAACCGCAAGGTGACCTTCTGGTACGGCGCACGCAGCCTGCGCGAGGCCTTCTACGTGGACGAGTTTGACAAGCTCGCGGAGGAACACGACAACTTCACGTGGCACCTGGCGCTTTCCGAGCCCCTTCCCGAGGACAATTGGGACGGCTACGTGGGCTTCATCCACCAGGTGCTGTACGACAACCACTTGAAGGACCACCCGGCGCCGGAGGAAGTCGAGTACTACATCTGTGGGCCGCCACTGATGAACGAGGCGGTGCTCAGCATGCTCCCTGAGCTCGGTGTCGAGCCCGAGCACATCATGCTCGACGACTTCGGTTGATGCTTTCCGGCTCCGCCATATGTCCCCCCTGAAGCGTCGACTACCTGCACTTCTCTTTCTCGCAGCTCTCATACTGGCCGTGCTCTGGCGCGGTTGGGAAAGGCAAGAGGTCCCTCCGGACCTCCTCACGCTCGATGGTTTCGTCTGGACCACCACCTGGTCCGTCCGGGTGAGCCATCCGCCGGCCGACCCGGAGCTCAGGGCGCTCCTGCGAGCGAGCGTCGAGGAGGAGCTCCGCGCCATCGACACCCTCATGTCGCGCTTCAACGAGAACTCAGTACTGTCCAGGTTCAATCGGCACCGGTCGTTGGAGCCCTTCCCCGTGCCGGAAGAGCTTCTGGCCACCGTAGCCCTGGCCCTGGAGGTGGGGCGCCGGACCGATGGTGCGTACGATATCACCGTGGCGCCGCTCATGCGGCTCTGGGGGTTCGGCGACCTGCGGGGCAGGGAGGTGAAGCCTGACGCGGAGGAGATCGCTGCCAGCCTGGAAGGGGTCGGCTACGAGCACCTGACGGTCTCGTTCGACCCCCCGTCCCTGCAGAAAGCCGTTCCCGAGCTCGAGCTGGATCTCTCCTCCATCGCCAAGGGGACCGGGGTGGATAGGGTGTCGGCACTGCTGGAACGCCTGGGGGTAGAGAACTACTTGGTGGACGTGGGTGGCGACCTGCGCGTGCGTGGAGTGAGGCCCGACGGCAATCCTTGGCGCATCGGGATCGAGCGGCCCCTCCTGGACCGGCGTGAGGTGCATCGGGTGCTCGAGCTCACTTCCCTCGGGGTAGCGAGCTCGGGAGAGTACAGGAACTACGTCGTGATCGACGGCCAGCGGGTGAGTCACACCATGGACCCGAGGGTGGGCCGTCCTGTGGCCCATCCTCCGTCCACGGTGACCGTGTTGGCCGAGACAGCCGAGGAGGCCGACGCCTGGGCTACGGCCATGAACGTCATGGGCGTCCAGGAAGGCCTTCGTCTGGCCGACGAGTTGGGGCTCTCCGTCCACTTCTTGACGCTTTCGGAAGAAGGTCTGGTGGAACGGGAGAGCGAGGCGTTCCGGAGGCTCCTCGGGCCGTAGCCACCGCGGCCATGGCGTTCATATGGAGATGACCCGGTCTCCGCGGGCACGGGAGGGCCGCGCTCACCGCGTAGACCGGGGGATAGGCAAGCCCAGGGCATGGATTATCGCACGATTTTGGTCACCGGCGGTCTGGCCTTCGGTGTCTTTCTGTTGATGGCCTTTTTCATGGGGCTGAAGAGGGCGTTTCGGAGAACGACCCCTCTCAAGGCCCACGCCTGCGCCGTGATGGACGACTATGGCAAGCCCCAGCCCTGCGTCTGCCGCATCGACGAGTCCCCTGCGGACTGCCAACGCCAGGCCGACTAAAGGATCACAGCACCGTGGAAAGCCTCGTGCCCCTCCTGGGGCTCAACCTGGCTCTGGTGATGGCTGGCATGATCCTCCTCTGGATCGTGAGCGTCCGGATCCGGGACGTGAGCATCGTGGACGTCGCCTGGGGCGCCGCCGGAGCCCTCATCGCTCTGATCACCTTTTTCGTGGCCGAGGGACCCCTGTCCCGCCGGCTGCTCCTGACGGGCCTTACGGTCCTCTGGGGCGTCCGTCTGGCTCTCCACATCGGAATCCGGAAGCGGGGCACAGGAGAAGACTTCCGCTACGCCGCCATGCGGGCCGAGCATGGAGAGGCGTTCCCCCGCCGCAGCCTGTTCACCGTCTTCCTCTTCCAGGCCGGCCTCATATGGGCCATCACCATGCCGGTCCAGGTAGGCCAGCTGGCCACCGAGCCATCCCACCTCACCCTCCTGGACTTCCTGGGGACGGCGGTCTGGATTCTGGGGTTCCTCTTCGAGGCCGTGGCGGACCGCCAGCTCAGGGGCTTCCTTGCCGATCCGGCCAACCGGGGGAAGGTCATGGACAGGGGGCTCTGGCGGTATTCCCGGCACCCGAACTACTTCGGGGACTCACTGATCTGGTTGGGGATCTTCCTGGTGGCTGCGGCTACGCCCTGGGGCTGGGTCACCTTCTTCAGCCCCCTCCTCATGACCTTCTTCCTGGTGAGGGTATCGGGAATGCCCATGCTGGAAGCAGCCCTGGCCCGACGGCGGGAAGGCTACCGGGAGTACATGGAGCGCACCAGCCCCTTCATCCCCTGGCCCCCGAAGAAGACGCAGGGGCACAACAGGGGTGGTGTCACCCCCTTCCTGCCGCCCTAAAGCAGCGACTTGATCCACCCCCCATCCACGGCCACGGACTGGGCCGTGATGTAGGCGGCCTGCTCCGAGGCCAGGAAGACCACCAGGGCCGCCAGTTCCCGGGGATCTCCCACCCTTCCCATGGGGATCTCCTGGTGCCAGGAAGCCCAGATATCCTCCGGTGAACACCCCTTGATCTGGGCCCTCTTCTCCGCCAGCTCCGTGAGCCGTTGGGTCCGGGTGAACCCCGGCATGACGTTGTTCACGGTGATCCCCTCCCTGGCCGTTTCCGTGGCCAGGGTCCGGGCAAACCCCGTCACCGCCGCCCGCACGGAGTTCGAGAGGATGAGGTTTTCGGAGGGCTGCTTCACGGCAATGGAGGTGATGTTGATGATGCGCCCCCACTTCCGCTTCCTCATGCCGGGGAGGACCTCCCGAACCAGGTTCAGGACGCTGAAGAGGTTCTGGCGCACCGCCGCCTCCCACGCCTCGGGGTCGTGGGATTCGAAGGGTCCTGCCGGAGGCCCCCCCGTGTTGGTCACCAGAATGTCCACCCGGCCGAAAGCCTCATGAGCCGCTTCCGCCACCCTCTTCACGTCGTCCGGCTCCGTGAGGTTCGCCCTCACGGCTACCACCCGCCCACCGTACCCCTCCAGCTCCAGCCGAGCCTTCTCCAGTGGGTCCTTCCTCCGGGAACAGATCACCAGATCGGCTCCCTCCATCGCCAGCCCTTCCGCCACTGCCCGCCCGATTCCCTCACTGGAGGCGGCGGCCAGAGCCACCTTTCCCTTCAATCCAAGATCCACCGTTCTATCTCCGTCCTGTCCACGAGTGACTGTCGGTCCCGTCCGTGCCCCCCTCCGTGGCGGGGCCGGCTGAAAACGGGTCCCTGGAAGATGTGTGCCGTCGGAAAGGTACGGGAGTTGCGGTAGCGTCGTGTAGGAGCCGGCCGGAAGCCCCCTGGAGGGGACCTCTGGGCCCCAGTCCCTCTCGGCCTGGGACAGACCGTCCCTCAGCCTGGGACAGAGCGTCCGGGGGTGAAGGCGCCCATGGCCTCTTCCGACGGCCTGGAGGATTTGGAATCCCCTTTCGGGAGGAAGAAACGTTGGCAGCCCAGGCGCATCCCACAGATCAGACACTGGAGCTGGTCCTGGACCGCTTGGGCCGTGTGCGGGAGCGGGGCATCTGGCCCCAGGGATCCAGGGACCTCTGGACGGATGCTTTGGGAGTCCTCTGCCTCCTTTCTCTGTTTCGTGATCAGGGCGAGGACCGCTACCTGGAGGAAGCCGAGTGGGTGGCCCAGGAAGTGGACAAAGTCCTTGGCCGGAGAAGGGGAATCCGAATCGCCGAGAGGCCCGAGGCCCGGGGTCAGACCTTTCGCTCACTGGCGCTCTGGATCTTCGCCCTCCATCGCCTGGGACAGCAACGTCCTGCGTTTCATAACCGAGCCCTCGCACTGGTGAGGGAGATCCACGCGCCCTTCGTGCGTCCCGGGGGCGGGATCCTCTCCCGCATGGAGGAAGACCTCTCCTGTCCCTATCCAGACTCGGGACCCGGCAAACTGGAGGTCTTCATGGGGCTGGCCGTCTACCACCAGCTTGGCGCCGACGCCCTCCGTCCCGAGATCGAGGAGCTGGAGGGTATGGTTGGGAAGACCGTCCAATCTCTGGCGCCGGATCACGGATTGGACCTGGGCCTCCTCCTCTGGATCACACACTTCTTTCCAGGAGAACCCTGGTCCATTCTCCTCCGGGAGCGGACCCTGGCGGCCCTCGACGGACGGTGGGTGGATCCCCCCGGATACTTCCGAAGGAACCTGCCGGAGCCCTGGAGCAGCCCCCTCCGCTCCAATCTGCTGGCTATTACCAACCTCAGTGCCTCCGTTGGCCTCCAGGCCCAGGGGGTGTGGGCAGACCGTGTGCGGCGCCTCCACGACTACTTCCTGAACCACTACCCGTGGGAGCCGGACCCGGATGATGCTCTCCTTCCCATTCTCACCTGTACGTCCCTCCACCCGGGAGTTCTCCTGGCTGATTAGCCGGCTGCCGGCGACCCGTCGCTGCGGCACTGCTTTCTTGCCCGCCACCTCCGGAACAACCACCCATATACCCCCAGGTTCAGGAGTGCCACAAAGATACCCAGCCAGATCTGGTGGCTCCGGGTCAACCCTGGGGGATAGAGCACCGGGACGAGGTAATGATCCACGAAACCTCCGGAATATCCGGCCTGCCCCCCAAGGCGTCGGAGATGCACCTCCATGGGGGTGAGAGGGCAGATCCAACCTGCCCACTGGATGAGGACCCCCCAGATGGCCGCCGGCACGTGCAGCAGGGCCACCCTGGGGCGGGACAGGGCCAGGAAGCCTCCCACCACCACGAAGACCACGAAGACCAGGTGCAGGAACGCCAGCAGGTCGGCCAGAAAACGATATCCCATGGAACTCCTTCCTACCCAGAATGACCTCACGGTTCCCCGGCCAAAGGCCAGGAGTTGGGGGTCTTGCCCGAAGCGCTAACACGTCTCTCCTCCAACCAGCTTGTGATTCCGGATGGGTTGTGGGACATTGTGGCGGTCAGCTCCTCGATCCCCCGGATGGCCCACTCTGGAACGGCGCCAACCGGAAAACCTCACCCACGCCATACGATCATGAACCGCATCCAAGGAAGGACCGTTCTCATCACAGGAGCCTCCTCCGGCATCGGGAGGGCCTCCGCAAAGGCCTTTGCCTCTTTCGGTGCCAACCTGATCCTCTGTGCCCGGCGCCAGGACCGCCTCGCCGCGTTCAAGCATGAACTGGAAAGGGAGCACGGGCTCCCGGTCAGGATCAAGACCCTGGACGTCAGGGATCGCCAGGCTGTGGAGACGTTCGTCGCGGAGCTTGAGAAGGACGGCGCGATTCCCGATGTTCTCCTGAACAACGCCGGCAAGGCCCTGGGGCTCCATCTCCTCCATGAGGGTCTCGTGGAGGACTGGGAGGAGATGATCGACACAAACGTGAAGGGGCTCCTGTATGTCACGAGAGCCGTCCTTCCCCTCATGGTGGAGCGCAACACCGGCCATGTCGTGAACATTGGCAGCATCGCCGGGCATCAGGTCTATCAGAAGGGAGCTGTCTACTGCGCTTCCAAGTTCGGGGTCCGGGCTCTTAACGAGGGAATGGCCCTGGACCTCCTGGGTACAAACGTCAAGGTGACCAGTATCGACCCGGGCCTCGCGGAGACCGAGTTCTCCCAGGTCCGCTTCCACGGAGACACGGAACGGGCCCGAACAGTCTACCAGGGGTACCAGCCTCTCCGGCCGGAGGACATCGCCGAAATAATCACCTTCGTGGTGAATACCCCCGATCATGTGAACATCTCCGATCTCGTGGTGCTTCCCACGGCCCAACGGAGCGCCCACATGGTCCACAAAGAGCTGCCCCAGGGGTGAGGTGACCGGGCTGGGGAGGGCCAGGGACGATCCGGGGGACCAGCCATCCGAGAACACGGAAGACCGTATCTTGAAGAGCCCACGTCCTTCGCCCTACCTCATCGTCTTGTCACTCTGGCCGCTGGTCTTCTCCACCAGCAGCCAGACCATGATCATCTCTCCTCTCCTCCCCTTGATCGGCGCGGAGCTCACCATCGCCGATCCTCTCCTGGGCACCCTGGTGACCGCCTACTCCCTGATGGTAGGTCTCTTCGCCATCATCTCCGGCCCCATCTCCGACAGAATCGGTCGCCGCCGCATCCTTCTTATCGGGACCGGGCTCATGACTGTGGCGCTGGCCGCCCACTTCCTGGTGACGGACTACCTCTCCCTTCTGGCCGTCCGCGTGTTCACCGGGGTCGGCGGGGGCATCCTGAGCGGGGCTGCCGTGTCGTATGTGGGGGACTACTTCCCCTACCACAGGAGGGGATGGGCCCTGGGATGGATCATGAGCGGC
Source organism: Gemmatimonadota bacterium (assembly GCA_003564295.1). Lineage (GTDB taxonomy): Bacteria > Gemmatimonadota > Gemmatimonadetes > Longimicrobiales > Gaopeijiaceae > PXFI01. Next base: position 20,959 of record PXFI01000032.1, read on the forward strand.
TCGGCCTTCGGCCAGATCCTGGGCATCCCCCTGGGCGTGGTCCTGGCCGGGCACCTGGGCTTCAGGGCACCCTTCTATCTCTTCGCACTGACTATGGCTTTCGCCTGCTCACTGATCTGGCTCTCCCTTCCCCAACCGGACATGCACGCACGGAGAGACCGACTCACTCTGAGAGGCGCCGTGGGCGATTACCTGGCCTTGCTCCGACGCAAGGAGATCGCCGCCACGTCCGTGGCCTACTTCCTGATGTTCCTGGGCGTGTCCCTGTACGTGGTGTATCTTCCCGCCTGGCTCGAACGGACCATCGGCTTCTCCCCCAACCAGATCGCCAGCCTCTTCCTCCTGGGAGGCATAGCCAATGTCCTCTCGGGACCTCAGGCGGGGCGGATCTCGGACCGGATCGGGAGGAAGCTCATGGTCCTCCTCTCCTGTGTGGGACTCTTCTTCGTGATGCTGGGAACCACCCTCCTGGTGCGCAGCCCTTGGGTCGCATATACGTACTTTTTCTTCACCATGGTCCTGGTGGCCATACGAATCAGCCCCTTTTCTGCTCTACTCACGGCCCTTGTACCGGACCACAGACGGGGTTCACTCATGAGCCTGACGGTGGCGCAGGGGCAGGTGGGATTCGGCCTGGGAGGAGCCCTGGCCGGCCCCGTTTACGCGGCGTTCGGATATGCCGGCAACACCTTGATCGGAGCTATTTCCGTGCTGGGGATGGGTCTGATCGTATGGTTCATGGTACCAGAGCCCCCCAGGAGTCGCGTGACATGACTGACAGCGAGCGCAAAAGGGCCCAGGTTCTCCTTGTGGAGGACAACCTCTCTGACGCCACCCACATCAGGACCGTGCTGGAGCGGGAGGGAGACATCCGCGTCACCCTGGCCCAGGACGGGATTCGCGGATGCCAGCTGGTGGAGACCCAACGCTGGGATCTTGTGGTGGCCGATTTCAACCTCCCCGGCAGGGACGGGGTCGAGGTCATCCAGGTGAGCAAGGCCCACCAGCCTGATACCCCCATCCTGGCCATGTCGGCCTACTCTGGGCCTGCCTTCCGCGATGGAGCCTACCGGGGGGGGGCCAACGAGGTGCTCGGCAAGCCCGTCGACCCGGAAGAGCTGGTGGACACGGTGCGGGACCTTCTCCGACTGAGAACCCTCGTCAGCGGCGGGCGGCAACGGGTACTGGCCGTGGGCATCCTGCCCGGTGACGTGGAAGCGGGGTGCGGGGGCAGCCTGCTGAAGCATGCCGAGGAAGGGAATTCCATTCGGATCGCGATCCTCTCCACCGGGGCTCAGGGCCCCGAGGGGGAGGAGGTGCGAGAAGCGGCCCGGCGGGCCGCCGACGATCTGGGAGCCGAGCTCCTCTTGCCTCCTGAAGACACCCAGGAGCTCCTGGACCTGGAGACCATGGTCATCCGCCTCCAGGACGCTGCTCACAACCTGACCCCCCACATAACCTACGCCCCATCCCCCAACGATGTCCGGGAGAGTAGGCGAAACACCTTCAAGGCCGCTGAGCTATCCGTCGTCGGCACACAGGGCCTCCTGTGCTATCAGGCCGCAACCACCACCCTGGACTTCCGCCCGACCCGTTTCGAGGACATCTCGGACTCACTGGACCGGAAGATGGCCGCACTCTCCCGTTACCAGGCCCAGATCCGGGGGCGCCCCCACCTGGACCCGGGACTGGCTGCAGCCACCGCCCGTTATTGGGGCCGTTTCCTGGGGTATTCGGAGGTGGAGCCCTTCGAGGTGGCCCGTCAGATCCGCTGACGAGCCTTCTCTCAAACACCTCGCATCCGTTAGAATACCTCGGTGGTACCCCCGACCCGGGAACTCATTCAGGAGCACGGTTTGGCTACTCCATTACATCTGGAGTTCGAGCGCGACATCGTCGAGCTCCAGAAACAGATAGACGCTCTCCTCCGCTCGGCGGAGGAGAAGGGGATCGACGTTTCCAGCGAAGTCCGTGTCCTGGGGGCCAAGCTGGAAGTCCTCAAGGTGGAGATCTTCCAGAACCTGACGCCCTTGGAGCAGGTGCATGTGGCCAGGCATCCCCGGCGTCCTCACACCCTGGACTACGTCTCGCGCCTCTTCACCGACTGGGTGGAGCTCTCCGGCGACCGGACCTTCCGGGACGACGGGGCCGTGGTGGGCGGATGGGCCCGCCTCAACGGTGACTCCATCATGGTCGTGGGCCACCAGAAGGGGAGGGACATGAAGGCGAACCTCAAGCGGAATTTCGGCTCACCCCATCCCGAGGGGTATCGAAAATCTCTTCGCCTCATGTATCTGGCCGAGAAGTTCCGCAGGCCCGTGGTCACCTTCATCGACACCCCCGGCGCCTACCCCGGGGTGGGGGCCGAAGAGAGGGGACAGGCCGAAGCCATCGCCCGGAACATCAGGGAGATGGCCCGCCTCCGGATACCCGTGGTCAGCGTGGTCATCGGGGAGGGAGGCTCGGGCGGCGCCCTGGCCATTGGCGTCGGTAACCGAATCCTCATGCTGGAGCACGCCATTTACTCGGTCATCTCACCCGAGGGCTGCGCAGCCATCCTCTGGCGAACCGCCGCCGAGCGGGAGAAGGCGGCCCGGGCCCTGAAGCTCACCTCATCAGAGCTCTTCAAGAGGGGGATCGCCGACGAGATCATCCTCGAGCCCCCCGGCGGCGCCCACGCCGATTGGGACGAAACAGGCCAGCGGGTCAAGGAGGCCCTGATGCGCCACCTGGACGAGCTGAAGACCATGGAGCCAGAGGCCCTCGTACGGGACCGGCAGGCCAAGTTCGAGGCCATTGGCGAGTGGGCCGAAGAGGACTAGCTCTCCTCCATGACTGGGTTCGCGGAGGTCCGCTTCAAGGGGACTCGACGGGAGTACTTCACCTTTCGAGGAGTCGATGTCTTCCCTGGAGCCCACGTCTTGGTGGAAGCGAGCCGGGGTGAAGACCTGGGGGAGGTGACCGCCCTGGGGACCATCGCCGAGCGAAAGTGCTCGGCCGGGGTCTCTGGAGGTGCCGTCCCCACCCCAGAAAGGCGAGTCCTACGGCTGGCCGGACCCGAGGAGGTCCAGCGGCTTGAGGAGCTGAGGGCCGATGAGACCCGGGTGCGAAGAGAAACCGCGGCTCTGGTGGCTCGCCACAGCCTCAAGATGAAGATCACCGAAACCGAGTGGCAGTTCGATCGCAAGAAGCTCTTCATCTACTTCACAGCCGAACGCCGCGTGGATTTCCGGGAGCTGGTCCGGGACCTGGCTCGGTCGTTCCGCACCCGAATCGAGCTGAAGCAGATCGGCATCCGGGATGAAGCAGCTCTCCTGGGGGGTGTTGGACGTTGCGGGCGGGAGCTCTGCTGCTCCACCTGGCTTTCTGAGCTCAAGCCGGTGAGCCTCCAGCTCGCCAAGCACCAGCGCCTCTCCCTCAATCCGGCTCAGATCTCCGGGTGCTGTGGGCGACTCATGTGCTGCCTCGTCTACGAGCACCAGACCTACGTTGAGGCCAGAAGACGGTTCCCCAGGGAGGGAAGGTCCATTAGAACCGCCATGGGTCTCGAGAAGGTGCTATCGGTGGACATCTGGAGGGGGAGCGTGGTCCTGAAGGACGAAGAGGGAAACCGGAGGTCCGTCACCCTGGCCCAACTCCGGAAGGAGGTGGCCCGTGCGGGAGATTCCGGGTCCACCTCCGGAGATCCTCACTCCACCTCCGGAGATCCTCACTCCACCTCCGGAGATCCTCACTCCACCCCCGGAATCCCCGAGAACTCTCGGGAAGATCCTCGGTCCCCCGGAAACGGGGGCAAGAACGACTCGTCGGTAAGGCGGAGGCGCCGTGACTCGGACTGACCGTTATTACATCACCACCGCCATCGATTACGCCAACGGTCCGCCCCACCTGGGCCATGCCGTGGAGAAGATCGGGGCTGACGTCATGGCCCGGTATCAGAGGCGTAAAGGAAAGGATGTCCACTTCGTCATAGGAATGGACGAGCATGGACAGAAGGTCCTCCAGAGCGCTCAAGCCGCAGCCATGAACCCCCAGGACTGGGTGGACACCATTGCCCAGGAGTTCCTCCAGGCATGGGAGCTCCTGGGAATCAGCCATGACGATTTCATCCGGACCACCGAGGCCCGGCACCACCGGGGCGTCCAGGAGCTCATTCGGCGCATCGCCGCCCGGGGCGACCTCTACCTGGGCACCTACGCCGGCTACTACTGCGTAGGCTGCGAGGGCTATAAGACAAAGGACGAGCTGTCCGAGGGCGAGGACGGAACCTTCTCCTGTCCCGTCCATCCCGACCTGGATATCCAGTGGATGGAGGAGGAGAACTGGTTCTTTCGTCTCTCGGCCTACGCCGAGCCCCTCCTGAGGCTCCTGGACGAACGGCCTGAGTTCGTCCTGCCTGACATCCGGAGGAACGAGATAAGGAACGTGCTGGAGGGAGGCCTGGCGGACATCTCCGTTTCCCGGGCCCGTCTCCCCTGGGGGATCCCCTGGCCCGAGGATGCCCGCCACATCGTCTACGTCTGGCTGGACGCCCTGACCAATTACATCACCGCCGTGGGGTTCCCCGATGAGTCGTACCTGGACTACTGGCCGGCGGACGTCCACGTGATCGGGAAGGATATCACGCGGTTCCACTGCATCTACTGGCCGGCTTTCCTCATGAGCGCCGGCCTGGAGCTGCCCCGTACCGTGTGGGCCCACGGATTCGTGACCTATGGAGGACGCAAGCTCTCCAAGTCCGCCGGGGTAACCTTCGAACTGCCGGAGGCCATCCAGCGCCACGGACCCGAGGCCCTTCGATACTACCTCCTGCGAGAGGTCCCCTGGAACGGCGATGGCGACATCACCCGGGAGAAGTTTGACGAGCGGTACACCACCGAGCTGGCGAACGATCTGGGGAATCTCGCCAGTCGCACGCTGGCCATGATCCGGAAGTACCGGGGCGGGACCATTCCTCTCGGTGAGCCCCGGTCTCTGGACCAAGCGGCCGTAGACACTGTCGAAAGATATCTGGAGGCCATGGACGCCGGCTTGCTCCACCAGGGAATCGCGGCGGCATTGGAGCTCACCTCCCTGGCCAACGTCTTCGTGGAGGAACAGGCTCCCTGGACCCTGGCCAAGGACGAGAAGAAGTCCCCAGAGCTGGACGCGGCCCTGGCTTCCCTTGCCCGGGCGCTTCTGGTGCTGGCCACCCTCTTCGAGCCCATCATGCCGGAAAAGATGACGGAGCTCGCATCCCGGCTGGGGGTCAAGGAGGTGCCCACCCTCCGGGAGGCTCTGGATCTGGAGCTCGCAGGCCGGGGGGTCGTCCAGGGAAGCCCCCTCTTTCCCAGGGCAGACCTGAAGGCAGGCTGACGAGCACTCCTGCTTGTCCAAAACCTTCTCCAAAGCGTGTGCTGGAGAGCCGGGAAAAGCCTTCTCACGAGGGGGCTTCGGGGAACCTGGGCATGACGCCCGCATCCAGACGGCAAGAAGGCAAGGTCAGGACCCTCCCGGCCTGTCGCCGCTTGCGGAGGCAGGGGAAGCCTGCGGCTCGGGGGGAAGATCCAAGGCGAGTGCCGAGGGGGGGCAGTGCTTGGAGAGAGAACGGCTTTCTGAATCCTGGAAACGCACAGCCTCTGAAAGAACGGGGAGAGCCCACAGACGCTTGTCTGGTTGACAGAGGCGGAGGCCCCCTCCTAGGTTGTTTGACCACTGAAGAAGAGAGGAAGAGCACAGCCCGATCTCCGCGCAGCGGAGAACCAAATTCCCATGCGGGGCATCTGCCGAGGAGACATATGCCGTTACGCAGGAGAGAGAAGAAATGGACGCTTCTGCTCTTGGGGGATGACCCCAAGGGGATCCGGCAGGTTACTCTCTCGCCTCGAGCCGTGGCTCTGCTTTTCGGCGGCATGGCGGCCTTTTCCCTAATCCTCGTGACTCTTACGGGTTTCGTGCTCTTCAACGGCGGAGCCCATCTCCGGGCCGTAATGACGGCCCGTGAGAACGCAACCCTCACCCGGGAGCTCAGCCGCCTCCGGGACCGGGTCGGTGGATTGGAAGAGACCATGCATCAGTTGAGCGAACAGGACAGCCAGATCCGCCTTCTGGCTGGACTGGACGCCGTGGACCAGGAGATCCTGCAGGCAGGAATCGGCGGCCCCGGCTTGACCACTCTCGATGCCCATCCGCTCTGGCAGTTCGACTCTGCCGTAGGCAAGGATGCGTTTGCGGTGGAGTACGACCTCAGCGCCCTCGAGCGCAGGGCCCGAATGCTGGCGGCCAGTCTTTCCGAGGCCATGGACAGCCTCCAGTCGCACCGTGATCTCCTGGAGTCGACACCGTCCATCCTCCCCGTCACCGGCGCCATCACGAGCCGCTTCACCAACTCTAGAATGCATCCCATTCTCCATCGCGCCCTTCCTCATGAGGGCGTGGACATCTCCGCCCCACACGGCTCGCCCATCCTTGCGGCCGCCAAGGGGACCGTGGTGTACGCCGGCTGGCTGGTGGGCCTGGGATACACGGTGGAGATCGATCATGGATATGGCTATCTGACCCGTTACGGCCACGCCTCCAAGATTCTTGTACGCAGGGGGCAACGGGTGAAGCGTGGTGAGGTCATCGCCCAGGTGGGAAGCACGGGGATTTCCACCTCTCCCCATCTTCATTACGAGGTGAGGATTGGTGGAAGGGCCGTGAATCCCATGAATTACGTCCTTGGGAACGTGGTCCCTTGAGGACCGTATTACCTTGACGGAAGGTCGGGTCTCCGTCTTCTCCCTGAGGCGGAGGTTTGGGGTCATCCCACTCAGACACAGTGAACCCGGGAGTATCCTATGAGGCGTAGTTGGCTCGCTTTGGCGCTTTCTGCCCCCCTCCTGGTCGCCGCCTGCGGTCCGGCCCAGGTTGCGGTCATTGCTGAGATCGAGATCCCTGATCCCGAAGGCGAGGGAACGGTGATCAGACCGCTTGCCGGTAAGGAGGTGCAGTTCCTGCCCTTCGACCGCGATGCCGTCTTCGACTCGCTGGCGACCGCTTTCGGGACACCAGAACCGCCCATACCTCCGGATCTCCTGGCCACACAGGAGGCCATCGCCTCGGCTCAGGAAGAATGGAGGGAGGCGGAGGCTCGCTGGAGCGCGGGACGGGATCGCCTGATGCGCATCTCGGAGGAGATGGGGGAACTCCATCGGGCCGAGGCCCGCTATGTTGAGCTCTTTCGGGAGTTCCAGGACGTGGAAGGCCAGGTGAACCGGGCCGAGCGAGCGAAGGATGAGGCCTTCGAGAGGTTCACCGAGCTCCAGCAGGGCTATATCGAACGGGCCGATTCCATGAGGCTGGTCCGGGATCGGTGGGAGGACGAGGCCTTCGCCGATGTCGGGATGGTGTTCTTGGCGAAGCTGCGGGAGGCTGGCCGCGACATGGTGGTGGACACGACCGATGCCAGCGGGCGTGCCTTGATAGCCGTGCCGCCGGGCGAGTGGTGGCTTCATGCCCGCCATGAGCTGCCCTTTTCCGAGCTCTACTGGAATAAGCACCTCATAGTGGAGAGGGGTGAGCCACTGGAGGTCTTCCTGAACCGGGCGACGGCCCAGATCCGACCCAAGCTCTAGGCCGTGGCCGCCAGGGAGGAGCTGGGCTCTCCCCGTTCTTTCGCTGGATCAGCCGCACCGCCTCGGAGGATCGGTTTTCGACCTCCGGGGCGGTGCTCTCTTCCGGCCCGTGACCCGGGGGCGTTGCCCATGCCGCATACCGTCGCGGCCGTAATACCGGCCGCAGGCCGATCCCTCCGAATGGGAATGCCAAAGGCTCTCCTGGATGCTGGTGGATCGAGCTTCCTGGCCCGGGTCCTGGGCAGCCTCCGCCACGGAGGGGCGGGCCCGCTGCTTGTGGTTGTGGCAGACCCAACCGGACCCATTGCCGAGGAGGCAAGGGAGCACGGTGGGCAGATGATCCACAATCCTGATCCGTCCCGGGGACCCATATCGTCCCTCCAAGCGGGGATCGGGGCTCTCCCCCCGGAGGTGGCGGCAATACTCCTCTGTCCGGTGGACCACCCCCTTTTCGAACCCGATACGGTTCGGGCGTTGATCCAGGACTTCCTCCGAACCCGCCCCCCACTTCTCGTTCCTCTCTTCCGGGGAAGGCGGGGCCACCCCGTCCTCTTCAGCCGGAAGACCTTTCCCGACCTCCTGGAAGAGAACCTCCCCGAGGGGGCCCGAACCGTGGTTCGTCGTTACCTTCGTGATGGACTCCAGGTACCGGTGGACGACCCCGGCGTTCTGGCCAATATCGACACTCCCGAAGACTACTGGAGCCATTTCTCCCGAGCCCCTCGTATAGGATGAACCCCGGCTTCCTCTCCCCATCTCAACTCGCCCCCCTCCTCCTCGCCGCAACGGAAGGTGGTGATCGCGCTGCGGTGTTCATGGTGGTGTCCCATCCCGACCCGAAACAACTGGGCGGCCGCGTGCTCTTCTGCGGAGGGGAGGCAACGGGGTCCTTCCAGGACTCTCGTGCGCATGCCCGGGCCACGACACTGGCGAAGCGGGCCATCTCCGGAGACCTCTCGGTCCTTCCCGGACTCCAGACCCTCCCCCTGGAAGGCGCCGGAGAGATACTGGCGTACCTGGAGCTCCACCACCCCTCCCCGGAGCTGGTCATCGTGGGTGCAGGCCACATCGCCCAGCCCATGTGCACCCTGGGGGCCCTTCTGGGCCTGAGGGTCCGGGTGCTGGATGACCGCCCCGGATTCGCCACCCGGGAGCGATTCCCTGAAGCCCACGACCTTCACAGCGTCGATTTCTCGGACCCTTTCGCCGGCGTAACCCTGCACCCCTGGAGCCATCTTGTCCTGGTGACCCGGGGCCACCGGTACGACTATGAGTGTCTTCGAAAGGTCCTCATGCGCTCGCCCCTGCCTGGATACATCGGCATGATCAGCAGCCGGAGGCGGGCCAGAGCCACTTTCGACGCCCTGCGCCAGGAGGGGATCGAGCCGGAGCTCCTCTTGAAGGTCCACACACCCATCGGCCTCGACATCGGGGCCCAGACCCCCGCCGAGATCGCTGTCAGCGTTGCGGCGGAGATCGTTCACCTCTGGAGAGGGGGCTCCTGCCGCCCCTTGCAAGAGACGGAGGGCGTTCTGGAGCGCACCTTTGGACAGGAGGGCCCGTGACCAGCGAGGACCTGGCCGTGTACCGCGGCATTCTGGAAGCTGGCAGGGCAGGCAGATTGTGCGCACTGGCCACCGTGGTAGCCACCCGAGGCTCCACCCCCAGGAAGAACGGAGCGAAGATGCTCGTGGACCCTGCAGAGGGGCTGGTGGGAACGGTGGGCGGCGGGTGCGGGGAGGCCCAGGTCATTAACGCTGCCAAAGAGGCCCTGGAGACCGGGCTGCCCCGCATGATCCGGGTGGACCTCACCGATGATCCCCTCTCCTGGAGCGGTGCCATCTGCGGAGGCGTCCTGGAGGTGTTCGTGGAACCCGTCTTCCCATTCGGCCAGTGATGCCCCTTCCCTATCTGGTCCACATCCATTACCGCCGTCCTCCGGACCGGGAGGAGGTCTTCGTCCAGCGTCTCGTCTGGGACGCCCCAGAGGTGAAGATCACCCTTGCTGAGGACGTTCCCTTCGATCCACCCATCCGCATCAAGGGACAGGTGGTTCTGGAAAAGGGGTCCGCCGCCGTCTGGTTCACCTTTCCCGGGCGTTGGCACGACATCGGCCGCTTCCACCGGGCCGACGGTGCGCTCACGGGCATCTATGCCAACATCCTCACGCCGCCCGTCATCCGTCCTGGTGGCATCTGGGTGACCACAGACCTCTTCCTGGACGTCTGGGTGGACCGCCGGGGGCACCTCTCGGTGCTGGACGAAGAGCAGTTCCGGGAGGCGGTGGACCGGGGGTGGATCACCCCTCGAGAGGAAGACATGGCCACCAGAGAGCTGGGGTGGATCCAAGAGGAGCACAAGGCAGGCCGCTGGCCCCCCTCGGTTGTGGAGGAGTGGACCCTGGAGAGGGCCCGGGCCTGAGACCGGCGACGGCCTCTCTAACTCCCCGCTGGCGAACGGAGGGCCCGACCCTCCGGGAGGCAGGCCAAGAACAAAAGCACCATGATCACGGCCGAGGCCACGCACCACTGGCACCAGGCCTGGATGACGAACGCCTCCAGGTAGGTCAGATAGGCGCTGAAGCCCACCCCCACCACACTTCCTCCCAGGAGTATGAGGGGCACGGCCCGGGACTGCTGGAAGGGGGGATGAAGGCCCAAAAGGGCTACCAGGAGAAGGGCCAGGTAACCCACCACCCCCAGGCCGGACACAGGAGCCGGGCCGATCCAGGCATAGGGGCTGTCCTGTACCTTCTCGCAGTCCCCCAGGCCGCACATGAGGGTCCCCGCCGCCAGCCCCAGTGCGTGAGCAAGCATGTAGAGAGAGACCAGGAGACCCAGCAGCGCCAGGATTGAAACGACCATACGGTTGCGGGGCGGGGGTTGGACACCTGGCTCAGACCCTCGGCCCATGGCCCCCTCAACGCCCGGAGCACCACTCTTGCCCCTCGGGGACGAGTGGACCTCCCGAACGGTCGCTCTCCCCCTCAACCCTGGACCGCCAGAAGAGGCTCCACCGCCTCCTTGATGGTGTCGAAGAAGAAGTCCCTGACGCGCCTGCTCATCCCCTGCCCCGTTCCCACCAGGATCGCCGGGGTCCCGGGGATGCCCAGGGCCTGGGCCAGCTCCCGGTTGGCCGACACCTCCACGGCGTGACGGTCGCTGTTCAGGCAGGACCGGAACTCACCCACGTCCAGGCCCATCTCCTCCGCATACCTCTGGAAGATTCCCACCTTCCCCGACTCCATGCCCCAGGTCAGGTGGGTCCGGTGGAGGTGGTCATGGAACTCCCAGAAGCGCCCCTGGTCTCCGGCACAGCGTGCCGCCCGGGCCGCCAGAAAGCTCCCCATCTCGGGGTTCAACACGAAATCGTAATAGACCAGGCGAGCCTTCCCGGTTTCCACGTACTCGGCCAGCAGGCGAGGGCGCTCCCGGAGAGAGAAGGTGGCGCAGAATCCGCAAAGGTAATCCCCGAACACCATGATGGTGACCGGAGCGTTCGGGTCCCCGTCGACCACGGGAACCGCCATCTCCATCAGGCGCCCAGGGTCCTCGATCCCTTCCAGGCTCACCGGCACCGAGGCGGCGCCCCCGAGAGCCCTGGATGCCACCGCATACCCCACGGCTCCGATCCCCACCAACGCCACGGCGGCGAAGACGATGTAGAAGCGCCGGAGATCCCCTCCGCCATCTCTCTTGCTCATGGTTCCCTCCCGCGTTCCCGCATGATCGACCCGAGAAGCCTGCTGCCCTCGCCAGAACCGGATTCAGGCCAGCCCACCCCATGCCGCGTGGAGGTGTCGGCCAAGGCACCCGACTTCGTCGCCCTTACGCCAACAAGGCTTCCATTGTCCGCTCCAGGTCTCCCAGGTCCTGGAGGACCCTGTCAGCACCTGCAGCCTCCAGGGTGTCCGGTGGGAACTTCCCCGTGGCAACAGCCACGGTCCTGGTCCCTCCATGCTTCCCGCAGGCCACGTCC